>JAFGWI010000024.1 GCA_016937215.1 Spirochaetales bacterium
ACATTTTCAATCCAGGGCCATCGCATTATAATTTTCATAGTTGTTTTATCACTCTGAACTAGCACCCGCTGTCATTCTGAGCAAAGCAAGGAATCTCATTTGGCATAGACCAATTGTATTCACAAACAAAAGCCCCAAACCAGGCAGGCCACATGGATATAGTGAATGCCAATGAGCATTCACGCCAAATAGTGAATCCCAATGAGGATTCACGTTACCGAGCAGTAAACGCGGAGCGTTTACGACCAGGCAGGCTGCATGGATATAGTGAATCCCAATGAGCATTCACGCCAAATAGTGAATCCCAATGAGGATTCACGTTACCGAGCAATAAATGCGGAGCATTTATGACCAGGCCCAGGACGCATGGATACAGTGAATGCCAATGAGCATTCACGCCACCGAGCAGTAAACGCGGAGCGTTTACGACCAGCCCCGTCGTTCCTCCTCAGAATGACAAGTGGTTGAAACATTATTCTTTTAACGCGATTGCTCCGATTTTCAATCGCGGAGGGCTTGCAAAACATTTTGGCCCTGTGATATATATTCCATTAATTGTTATTTTTAATTTGTTTAGCCAAATCGGCCCGGCTGCAAAACAGCTCAGGAATAATTTGAAACAAAAACAGAGCGGCGGGCTTTTCAAAAATGATACGCGTATATGGCTCGCCCAGGGCTTGTTGCACACATTTGAAACACGAGGCTGTTCCTCTCTATATGGCGTTGCATAACAACTTTTACCCCCATATATAGCCGTCCGGGACAGTTATTCTTTCAGTTACGTGACAGCCTATAAAGCGTTCCGGGCCTGGTCGCGAATCATGGAATTGCTCAGGCAATCTCAATCCTGAAAGCCCAATCAGGGCTGTGGGGACCTCTTGATAACAGCAAGTTAAACAAAGAGGTGGTAATAATTCCTTTAATCTTGATTGATTAAAATATGGATTTTTATTCAAAATATTATCATATTATAATGATGGAGGGGCCCGAATTGACAGTTGATAACATGAAAGATAACAGTGTCCCGGAAAACTGGACAAATCAAATCAAGGACAATGATTTTTATTTAAAAAGACAAGCGGAAACAGAATCCAACGCGAGAAGCTATCCCAGGCGGCTGCCCTTTGCCTTGAAAAAAGCCAGCGGTTCGTGGATTGAAGATGTTGAAGGAAATAAATACCTTGATGCTTTGTGCGGAGCCGGCACCATGGCCTTGGGTCATAATCATCCTGAAATTATTCAGACTTTAAAAGAATTATTCGATTCAGAATTTCCTCTTCACACTCTGGATATTACAACTCCGGTAAAAGACCATTTTGTTGAGTATTTATTCAAAAAACTTCCTGTGGAAATGGGAGGGGATGTCAAAATACAGTTCTGCGGACCCTCGGGATCAGACGCGGTGGACGCGGCCATAAAATTATGCAAAATCGCGACCAGAAATGAAACGGTCATTAGTTTTCATGGGGCCTATCATGGCATGGGACACGGAGCATTGGCTTTAACCGGAAATCTGGGCCCAAAAGAGTTTGTGAACGGCCTTATGCCCGGCGTTCAATTTTTTCCCTATCCTCATACTTACCGCTGCCCCTTTGGTATTGGAGGTGAGGCAGGCGTAAACGCGGCTTGTCATTATTTTGAACGGGTTTTGAAAGATCCTGAATCAGGTATCCGCAAACCAGCAGCTGTTATTCTGGAAGCTGTTCAGGGTGAGGGCGGAGTCATTCCTGCTCCTTATAAATGGCTTAAAACAGTACGCCGTGTGACTGAGGAGCTCGGTATTCCTCTTATTCTTGATGAAATACAAGCAGGAATAGGCAGAACCGGCAAGTTTTTTGCTTTTGAGCACGCGGAAATTGTGCCAGACGTCATTCTTCTTTCAAAAGCAATAGGGGGCTCACTTCCATTATCTGTTGTTATTTATAAAAAGAAACTTGATTTATGGCAGCCTGGTTCTCACGCGGGAACCTTTCGCGGCAACCAAATGGCAATGGCCGCCGGGCTGAAAACCCTTGAAATAATCGAACGCGACGGGTTACTGGCTGAGGTGACAAAAAAGGGTGACTATTTACGAAAGAGATTGGAAATCTTGAAAAAACAGGTTTCAATTATTGGTGATATTCGCGGTATTGGCCTTATGACAGGTGTTGAATATATAGATCCTTCCAAAGGCAAGGATCATTTAGGAGCAGGCGTGGCAAGCGGCGAAATTGCCAGTGAAATACAAAACTTGTGTTTTAAAAACAAACTGATCATGGAAAAGGGCGGACGTTTCGGAGCTGTTATGAGATTCATGCCCGCATTGAACATTAGAGAGGAAGACCTGGATTGCCTTCTAACCATTTTCGAAAAAGTGACCCGCCAGGTTGATGCGTTATATGCCCGTAAATGATGATATATTTTTAGGCGATTCCGGGCAATCGATCCATTCATTTCAGAATTTGCTTCAAGAAACAGGGATCATTCTTGAAAATGATTTTCTTGCCCGAAAAGCTGCCTTTTCAGGCAAAACGCCCCAGGAATTGAAGGAAATCCTTAAGCACGATGTTTTTCTGCCCGCAAAAGGCCTGGGGAGTCTAAACACCCTGAGATTAACAGGCCAATGGATTCTTCCCCATCTCGTGAATGTGGCCTCAACTGATTACATGGCACATCTCCATTGTGCCTCCCTCACAGACAGTGTTATCGCTGAATTGCTTTTGAGTGTTTACAACCAGTCAATGGATTCCTGGGATCAGGCGCCAATGGCAACAGAACTGGAATTGCACGTTCTCAGGGAAATGGCCGCTTTGGCTGGTCTGCCTACCGGTACTGACGGTGTTTTTACTTCCGGCGGCAGTCAATCAAACCTGATGGGCGTGGTTCTTGCCCGGGAAGATTACTGCACAAGAGTATTGAACCATGATATACGGAAACAGGGGCTTCCTCCTCAATTCAGCCAATTCAGAATCTATACATCAGAGGTCGCTCATTTTTCCATAGAAAAAAGCGCCCAGCTATTGGGCCTTGGGTTCAGAACAGTACGCCCCGTGCCGGCAGATAAACAAAAAAAAATGTCGATTGAACATCTGAGAATAATGATCGCCGAAGATTTGGCTCAGGGGAATATTCCCATTGCTGTGTCAGCCACTGCCGGTACAACCGATTTCGGCAGCATTGATCCTTTGGATGAAATAAGAAAAATATGTGACGAATATAAGATATGGATGCATACCGATGCTGCTTACGGTGGCGGCCTTATTATTTCTGATACCTATAAAAACAGGCTTAAAGGAATGGAACTTTCCGATTCTGTGACCATTGATCTTCACAAAATGTTCATGCAACCTGTCAGCTGCAGTGTGTTTTTTTTAAAAGATCCTTCTCTATTTAAGCTTCTGGAAATTCATGCTGATTATTTAAACAGAGAAGAGGAAGAGGATGAAGGTTACACCCATCTGGTAGGCCGTTCTTTGGCAACAACCCGCCGCTTTGATGCCCTAAAAGTCTGGATGAGTTTTAAGTCCTTGGGAAAGGATGTATTAAGCAAATATATTGAAAGCACACTGGAAACAGCCTTAGCCGTTTATGAATACTTAACTGAAGCGAAATGCTTTGAAGCCGTAACCAGGCCTGAATTAAGTTCGCTTGTTTTCAGATATCTGACAGCTATGAGCGAAGAAAAAAATGAGTTTATAAATATCACTATCCGAAAAAAGCTTATTCATGAAAAAGGCATCGTAATAGGGCAGACACGAATTAATGGAAAAACCTTCCTTAAAATGACAATGCTCAATCCGAAGATAAGTTTTGATTCCATAAAAAAGCTTTTAACGGAAATTGAAGTAATGGCAGCTGAATTGATAATCTAGGCAAAGCGGGGTTCCGCTCAAAGCCAGTCATCTTGAACAAAAGGAAAATAACCTTCAAGGCTTTAACTCGTTCTTCAACAAGGCGGGAATAGCCCGGAACTGGCAGGATAAATAAACACTTTCACGACAAAAACAATAAATGAAAACTTTCTTGACTTACATTATTAACACTCCTATTATTATGCAGGCCAAAACTTTAATCGCCTGATGGATGGCAACAATGCAGAGCAATATTGGCTGGAAAGGAACAACAAAGAAAGATGCAAACCTATGAGAACCTTGCTTATGTAAGCAATGGGCGTACATTTCAAAAACTCGATCTCTTTGTTCCTGATAAAGGGAATAAACATCCACTTATAATCTGGGTTCATGGAGGCGCATTTCAAAGGGGAAGCAAAAAGGATAATGTCCCGCTGTCCTATCTTGAACACGGTTTTGCTGTGGCCAGTCTCAATTATCGACTGAGTCAGCACGCCATCTTTCCGGCTCAGATTGAAGATATCAAAGCAGCAACGCGTTGGCTGCGAGCGAATACCAAGAAATATCATCTTCATCCCGATTGCTTCGGGGCTTGGGGAGAATCTGCCGGAGGCCACTTGGTCGCCATGCTGGGTTTGACAGGAAACACCGATATTTTTGATGTAGGCGAACATCTGGATATTCCAAGTCGAGTGCAAGCCGTTGCTGATTATTTTGGTCCAACCGATTTTCTCCGAATGGACTCACAACGGCTTCCCGAGGGAATGGCCCATGACCCTCATGATTCGCCCGAGTCAGAGTTGATTGGAGGAGCCATTCAAGCGCATAAAGATCGAGCAGCAAAAGCCAGCCCCATCACCTATGTCACCCGTGATGCTCCGCCCTTTTTAATTATCCATGGCGATTGTGACCTGCTTGTACCTTATCAGCAAAGTGTTATCTTGAATAATGCCTTGGTTGAGCATGGCGTTCCCGTCTCTTTCTATACCGTCATTGGCGAATGCCATGGTCGTTTTAAGGACCCAAAGATAGCTGAAATTACCCTGAAATTCTTTGAAAAGCATTTGAAGGCTGTTATTTGAAACAGGAAAACAACCCAAGTTCGACACTGCTGTCACAGCAGAAATTGGCCATAACGCTGGTTATGCAAGGCGGCTGGTATTATGAAAAACAATATTCAGGTCGTTGATTTTTACTTTTAGACGAAAATACAAATTCCTAATTTGTTTTATTGCAGTTAATTTTATTTGTTGAATTTCGTCACTTTCTCAAAAATCAACAAACGGTTTATTGAACAAACCCCGGTTTGTTGATAAAAATCTGTTACCATTTTTATGGGCTTTTAGAGTTAACATCAAGCCCTCTTATTTAAAGCTAAAACTCAACATGTCCTCAGCAATCGTTATGCTCACCTTTCCGCCAAAGCGAAGCTTGCCAAAGAGGATTTCATCCACCAGAGGGTTCTTGATTTCATTCTGAATCACCTTAGCCATGGGCCGGGCCCCGTAAGCCGGGTCATAGCCTTTTTCAGCCAGATAATTTTCTGCCTTTTGGTCGTATTCCAGAACCACCTTGCGGGGCCCTAGCTGTTCCTGAAGTTCCTTCATAAATTTTCCCACAATCAGTTTGATGGCCTCTTCATCAAGGTGGCCGAAAATAACGATGTCGTCCAGACGGTTTCTAAACTCCGGCGAGAAGTGGTTCTCGATGGCTTTTTTCGGCGAATTGGCTGTTATGCTCTCTCCCTGCTGAAAACCGATGCTCTGGGAACTCATTTCGCGGGACCCGATGTTGGAGGTCATCACCAGAATCACGTTACGAAAATCCGCCTTGCGGCCGGTGTTGTCCGTAAGAGTAGCGTGGTCCATGATCTGGAGCAGCACATTATAGATATCCAGATGGGCCTTTTCGATTTCATCCAGGAGCAGCACACAGTTGGGATGCTTTCGGATCTGATTGGTCAGAAGCCCGCCCTGTTCAAAACCAATATAGCCCGCGGGCGCGCCTATAAGCCTGGCCACAGTATGTTTTTCCATGTACTCGCTCATATCAAAGCGAATCAGTTCAATGCCCAGGGTTTTGGAAAGCACCCGGCAAAGTTCTGTTTTACCCACACCAGTGGGCCCGCAAAACAAAAAAGAACCAATGGGTTTTTCAGGATGTCCCAAACCAGCGCGGTTTCGTTTGATGGAAGAAGTAATTTGAGCAATAGCCTTGTCCTGGTGAAAAATCTGTTTGGTAAGATTGGTTTCCAGGTCTTTCAAGTTCTCCTTCTCAACATCGCTCACGGTTTTCACCGGAATTTTGGCGATCTTGGCAACGGTTTTTTCAATGTCCAGCACTGAAACGGTTTTGCGCTGGGGATAATACAAAGAAACATGAGCCCCGGCTTCATCCATCACATCAATAGCCTTGTCAGGCAAATGGTTGTCGTTTATATACTTGGCAGACAGCTCGGCCGCGGCCTCAAGGGCTTTGCGCTGATACTTGACATTATGAAAAAGCTCATAAGCCGCTTTTAAGCCCTCCAGTATCATTAAAGTATCTTCCGGACTGGGCTCAGCGATGTCAACCTTTTGAAAGCGTCGGCTCAAGGCACGGTCCTTTTCAAAATGGTTTTTATATTCTTCGTAGGTCGAAGAGCCGATACAGCGCAATTCCCCTGACGAAATAGCCGGTTTGATGATATTCGATGCGTCCAGACTGCCGGAGCCGACCGCGCCGGCACCGACGATGGTATGAATCTCGTCAATATAAAGAATCACGTTCTGCCTTTTTTTCAGCTCTGCCAAAACACCCTTCAGCCTTTCTTCAAAATCACCGCGAAAGCGGGTTCCCGCGACCATGCCCCCCAGATCCAGAGAATAAATCACAAAACCCTTGAGCTTGTCAGGAACCTTGCCCTGAACAATTGCCTGGGCCAGCCCCTGAGTAATGGCTGTTTTTCCAACTCCAGGGTCACCTACATGAATGGGATTATTCTTAACCCGGCGGCATAGAATTTCTATGGTTCGTTCAATTTCGCGTTTTCGCCCGATAAGTTTGTCAAATTTGCCTTCCCTGGCCATTTCACTCCAGTTTTCAGCATAAAGATCAAGAAAATCGGGTTGGTTTCCCTGCTTTGGACTTTCATTATCGCGTTGACGCCTGTCCCTGGCTCCGGTACGTTCAGCATCACGGACCTCACCTTCATGGCCAGCCTTGCTGATACCATGAGAAAGATACTTCAAAATATCCAAGCGGCGAATTCCCTGAGTTAAAATAAAATTCAAGGCGTGGGTTTCCTTTTCATCAAAAAGGGCCACAAGCACGTCGCCGATTTCAACTTCCGCTTTTTCAGCTGACTGGGCGTGAATCAAGGCCTTGTGAAGTGTCCTTTGAAAGGAAATGGTTTGAAGCGGCTCCTCCCCTTCCGGGGCCTTTTCAATGGTCGCGAGATAACCGGAGATTTTATCATCCATCTCCTTAATATCACCACCGCAGTTATTAATAATAATAGCTCCCTCATGATTATCGATAATGGCCTTTAACAAATGCTCGATGGACAGATAAGCATGATTGGCATCCTTTGCCATCAAATAAGCCTTTTTTATCACTTCTTCCAGTTCAGGACTGATCATTCTTCCTCCATTTCACAGCGCAGGGGATAGCCTGCTTCTTCGGCCAATTGATGGACCACGAGTACCTTGGTCTCGGCAATTTCCTTGTCGTATATGCCGCAGACCCCGAAGCCCTTTTTGTGAACATCCAGGGTGATCTGCTCCGCATCCTTCTGGGTCTTAAAAAAAACCTTTTTCAGAATATAGGTCACAAACTCAAAAGTGCTATAATCATCATTAATGAGAATCACCTTGTATTTTGGCGGCTCTTTTGTTTCATCTTCTAATTGCAGGGAATCCTGATATTCAAATTCACTCATAATACTTGTGGTCAAATTTATCAAGTTACGGCCAGGAGATCAAGCGGATATAGGCAAGGTTATGAATATTTAAGCTTTTTATCAAAAAACAGACTGATTTTTGGGGCGTTGCCTGGTCAGCCTGAAGGCTCTCAGGCCGGGCTATTAGGCTGCAGGGCTATAGTGAATGCCAATGAGCATTCACGCCACCGAGCAGCAAATCGAAGATTTGTGACCAGGCCCGGCACGCCGCTGTCGCTTCGAAGGTTTTCGCGCGGAGATTATCCGCGCGAAAACGCTTTGGCTTTCAATTTTTGAAAAAATTGAAAGCCATGCCTCCTATCCCTAACGCGATTTAGCGGTTTGCTCCGTAACAAATTCAGGTAATTCTCCTGGTTTGACGCAAGGGACAGACTTAATGGCACCTCTTTCGACTAAGTACTTTTCTTTAAAACCCATCTGTTTTATACTGAACTACGAAAGGCAATACACAAATTTGAAAGCACTTCCGCCTTTGTGCCTGTTTCAATCCTTGGGCAGCCTGGCATTATCAACAAAGCCGAATGCTGCAAAAGGGTGACCGCGAAAAAGGAGTTGATGTGAAGATAGTGACAGTGAAGACCATGCAGGACATGGACAAAAAAGCCATCGAAGTTTACCGCATCCCCGAAATCCTGCTCATGGAAAATGCCGCCCTGGCAGCCTACCGGGCCATGGAAAGCTGGCTAAAAAGAAAAAAACAGCGAATAATCATATTTTGCGGTAGCGGAAACAACGGAGGCGACGGAATCGCTTTGGCCCGAAAGCTTCACTCAGAAAAACACAAGGTTTTTGTGGTGCTTCTCTCATCGCCGGACAAATTCGGCCAATCCGCTCAAATCCATTTCCAGGCTTTGAAATCCATGAACATCATGATCAGGGATTTTGAACCGCTTCATGACCTGGAAATCAAGCTCGCCCATTGCGACATTATAGTAGACGCCCTGCTGGGCACAGGCCTGGCCAGAGTGATAGAGGGAAATTATGCCAAAGTCGTTGAAATGATCAACCGCTCGGGGAAAAAGGTCATCAGCCTGGATATTCCTTCGGGTGTGAACGGCAACAGCGGCAAAATCATGGGCTCTGCTGTCAAGGCCCACAGAACCGTCAGTTTCGGCCTCCCTAAACAGGGCAATCTTCTTTATCCGGGCTTTGAACAAAACGGCCGGCTTCTGGTGAGCCACATCTCCTTTCCGCCGGAACTTTACACAAAAGCTGATTCTGAAATCACTGTAAGCATCAACAAGCCCAAAGCCCTTCCCCCTAGGGCCCAGGACGGCCATAAAGGCAGTTTCGGAAAAGGACTTTTCATCGCCGGGTCGCCTTCCTACCTGGGCGCCCCCTATTTCGCGGCCCATGGCTTCATGAAATCAGGAGGAGGCTACAGTCGCCTGGCAGCAGACAAACTGGTTACCAGCCATGTAAGCCATCTGGCGCCGGAAACCGTGCTCTGCCCACAGAACACTAAAGAAGGATTTCTGACCTTGAAAAACCTCCCGGACCTGCTTGAGCTTTCTGAAAAATCCGACATAGTCACTATTGGCCCCGGCCTGGGGCTCGCCGAGGAAAGCCAGGAACTGGTGCTTCACTTTATCAAAAAATGCACCAAGCCCCTGATTATTGACGGCGACGGCCTTACCGCCTTGAGCCGCGACCTGAGCGTGCTTCAGCATAGAATGGCGCCCAGCCTACTCACACCCCACCTTGGGGAAATGAACCGCCTGCTCTCGACCACGGCCGCAGCCATGGAACATCATGAGATCGACCAGGCTGCCGGGTTTTGCCGGGAGCATAAAATCCATCTGATTCTCAAAGGAGCCCATAGCCTGATCATCAACTCTGAAGGGGATGTTGCCATGAACCTCAGCGGCAACGCGGCCATGGCCACAGCTGGCTCGGGTGATGTTCTGGCCGGCATAGCGGCTGCTTTGTATTGCCGCTATCAGAATATGGACCAGGCTGCCCGGGCGAGCTGCTTTATCCATGGAGTGGCCGGTGATCTGGCTGCCCGTAAAATCGGCCCTGATGGCGTTACCGCCCGGGAAATTCTTGACCACTTACCGCGCGCGATGTCGATCTATGATAGAAAACATAAGCAAGTCCTGAAATCCTACTGGCCCAAAATCATTTGAGCAGCCTTTTTTCTCCATTTCAAGGATCTGGCTGGTTTTCAAAAATTATCCGGTAAGCTCTGTTACCTGCTGTTTCTAGTCGGCGTTAGGGATTGGAAGGGCAGCGAATGGTTTTTTCAAAAACCATTCGCTGAAGCCTTTTCGCGCGATGATTTCGCGCGAAAAGCTTTGGCAACCCTGCAAAGCCCGGCCTGCCCAGCCCCAGGCGGCAGGCAACGCCCCCAATTCAAGCCGAAATTGATAAAAAAAAACAAAAAGCCCCATTTTTATAAATTTTTTTATCTTATGTCAAGGGTTTTACACCAAAGCTTGACAAAATATCTTTTCACCAGCTATAGTTACCAAACCCCAAAATTAAAGGAGAAAGACCTATGAGCGTTACCACTAACAAAATTAGAAATATTGCAATAGCAGGGCATGGGGGAACTGGAAAGACCTCTCTTGTTGAACAGATTCTCACACTAGGCGGAGTGATTACAAAGCCGGAAAAAGTGGAATCAGGAAAAACTGTCAGCGATTTTACAGAAGAAGAAGTCGCGCGCGGTATTTCTATTTACTCTTCATTAACACATATCATGTGGAAAGACCATAAGATCAATATCCTGGACACTCCTGGTTCAGGCGATTTTATCGGAGAAGTGATTTCTGCCTTTCGTCCGGCAGAATTGGTAGCCTTGCTCGTCGCAGCCGACGCGGGCGCGCAAATCGAAACCATAAAAATCTGGCGACGATTGAATAAAATATCAAAGCCCCGTTTAATATATATCAATAAACTAGAAAAAGAACATTCCAATTACGAAAAAGCCCTGGCCGATATTCGGGAAAAATGCAAAAATGTTTCTATTGTTCCTATCATGATTCCCATGGGTTCGGGCCCTTCTTTTAAGGGCGTAATCGATTTGATCAATAAAAAGGCCTATTTAAAGGGTGACAAGGAAACAGCCACCGATATTCCCGCTGAATATACCGATGCTGTTGAAGAAGCCAGAATGGCCATGATCGAGGCAGCGGCTGAAGGAAATGACAAGCTCATGGAGAAATTCCTTACTGATGAGAGTCTTAACGCCGAGGAAATCATTACCGGTTTACAGGCTGGTTTAAAAAACAGCAATATTTGCCCGGTTCTCTGCGGCGCTGCTATTGAAAACAGCGGAATTGTGCCTTTTCTCGATTTGGTCAACATGATTGTTCCCGCGCCCCAGGGTGAAGTACCAGGAACAGATAAAGAGGGTAATGAAAAAACCCAGAAGTATTCAGAATCAGAGCCTTTGTCCTTATTTTGTTTCAAAAATCGTGTGGACCAGTTTTCCGGGAAGCTTTCCATGGTAAAAATCATTTCAGGTACCATCAGTTCCGATTCAGAGATTTACAATCCGCGAGTGGATAAAAAGGACAAGCTTTCCAAAATCTATACTTGCCAGGGGAAAAAACTTGAGGAGACCTCGTCGCTGGTTGCCGGTGATATCGGTATTCTGGCCAAGGTAGCGACTCTTGAAACAAACGACACCCTCTGCACTCAAGACCATGTTATTATGTACAAGGCCCTGGCCCTTCCCCATCCCATTCACTCGGTGGCCATCGAAGCGGTCAACAAAAAGGATGAGGACAAACTGAACCAGGCCCTTCATAAAGTAACCCAGGAAGATTTGACTTTCCAACTCAAATACAACCAGGAAACCAAGGAAACAGTGGTCTCTTCCATGGGCGAACTGCATCTGGCCATTATTCTGGATAAAATCAGGGACAACAATAAAATTGAAATGGAAACCCATGTTCCCCGCGTTGCTTATCGGGAAACCATTAATGGCTCAGCCGGCGCTGAATTTACCCATAAAAAGCAGACCGGCGGTCATGGTCAGTATGCCAAGGTTGCCCTAGAAATCAAACCGATCGAAAGGGGCAAGCACTTTGAATTTGTGAATGCCATCTTCGGCGGGGCGGTTTCAAAAGGCTATATTCCTGGTGTGGAAAAAGGCATTCATGAAGCCATGGAAGAAGGCATTCTGGCTGGTTATCCTGTGGTTGATGTTGAAGCCAAAATCGTGGACGGCAAGGAGCATCCTGTTGACTCATCGGAAATGGCCTTTAAGCTGGCTGCCCGGGGTGCTTTCAGGGCTGCCATGGAGAAATCCAGGCCCATTCTGCTAGAACCGGTGAACAATCTTGAGGTATTTGTGGAAGATCAGTATCTGGGTGATGTGCTTTCCGATCTTTCATCCAAACGAGGCCGGGTTCTGGGCCAGGAGCCTATCGGCGGTGGTATCCAGTCTGTCAAAGCCCAGGTGCCTGCGGCTGAAATGGTCCGTTATGCCATTGACCTGAAGTCTATCACCTCAGGAACAGGTTCCTTTGAAATGGAATTTGACCATTATAACCCTATTTCCGGCAAGGTGGCTGATGATGTTATCAAAGCAGCCCAGGCTGCCCGCGAAGAGGAAAAATAGATAATATATGCAGATTTTCATGACTTTTTAGCAAAAAGCTATGGAATTATCTGATCAATTGCTATATATAATGTAAATCGGAATTAGAGCCATTCATGAGGTGAAATCACCGATTGAATGGCTTTAATGAATTTCAAGCGTCAAAGCTGATCAATAACTGGGTATTTGGAAAGATGATTATGACCAATGGCAAACTGCCGGAAGAAAAAAAGAACTTTTTTGAAAAGCAAAGCTTAAAGGACAGCGGGTATAAAAAGGCCGCCGCTCTTTTGGTTTTATTAGGTCAGGAACAGGCCTCCAAGGTAATGGCCCATCTCAAAGAGGATGAGGTTTTAGGCATAACCAAGGAAATTGCCCAAATTGATAAAATAGAGAAAGCTGAAAGCAAAAAGGTTTTACAGGAATTCGGTTACCTTTTAAAAGTGCGTGACCTCTACGCGCGGGGCGGCCTTGATACGGCAAAGGAAATGCTCTTGACCGCTTTTGGCGAAAAAAAAGGCATGGTTCTTTTCGAAAAAATTGCCGAGCGCACCAATCCCCATCCCTTTTCTTTTCTGAATGATTTGAGCCTGGTTCAGGTAAAGGGATTGATCAAGGATGAATCAGCAGCAGTTATTGCCGTTATACTGGCCCATATCTCTCCGGAGCTTTCAGGCAAGATTTTGCCGACTGTGGATAAAATAAAGCAAAAAGAGATTATCAAACGTTTGGCCAATCTAGAAAAAATCGACCCCGAGGTAATGAAGCGCATTGAAGAAACCTTGATGTCAAAAGTCAAAAGCCAGGGGAATTTTGAGGCCCATGAAATTGACGGTAAAAACCGCTTAATCGAAATCATGAAGAATCTTGATGGGGCCAGGGAAAAAGACATACTTAACGATTTGTACCGGGACAATCCTGAACTGGCCGGTGAAATCGAAGAAAAACTCTTCAGCATGGACATTGTTTACCGCATCCAGGACAAGGATTTCCAAGCCATTCTCAGGGAATGGCAGGACAAGGATATTGCCCTTATCCTCAAAGGAAAAAGCGACCGCCTGAAGGAACGCTTTATGAACAATCTTTCATCCCGCAGAAAAGATCTTGTTAAACTCGAATACAACAGCATTGGCCAGGTCAGAAAAAGCGAGGTCGACGAGCTGGAAGGTGATTTCCTCCGCTCCCTTCGGAAAAAAGCCGAGGCCAAGGAAATCGTGATTCTTGATGATAATGATGAATACATAAATTAGTTGCCCGGCCTTGTTTCCCTGTCACAAAATCAATAAAAAAACATTAAAAACACCAGGAATCCAGCCTGTTTTTCTCATCCATATCCCCCCCAAAAAAACGCCACGAAAAAGCAACCGAAAAAAAAGGCCTCATCAAATTAGCAGGAACTCTTTAAAAAAACATTTGAAAAGCAATAAATCCTTGCTTATAATTAAAGTTAGATTCTCAGTTTTTTTATTCGCAAAATAATCGGGCAAAAAAAGGACTGAATTTATGTCAGGAAGGAAGAAACCCATGAGAAAAGCCATTCTTATTTTTATGATTTTTTTAGTTTGCCTCCCGGTATTCAGCCAGGATGTTGTTTCAAAAGCATTGATGGGCCATGAACCCATCTATTTTCTCTTTGCTTTGCCTAATGATCAGGTAAAATTGCAATTAAGCTTTAAATACGATCTCCTTTATTCCTTAAAAGCCGGCTTATACTTGGGCTATACCCAACTAATGTTTTGGGATTTATATAATTTCTCAAGCCCTTTTGAAGAAATCCTATTTTGTCCTGAGGTATTCTGGGAATTCAGATCAGGCTATAATTTCCTGAATGATATTGTTTTCACCTATGTTGATTTTCTGCGCTTTTCCTTTTATTCGCACCGTTCAAACGGCCAGGACAACACCAATTCCCGAGGCATTGAAACTGGTTATATCCAGGGGCAATTCGGAATTGGAAGTGAATCCTGGCGCCTTGGGCTGGGACTGAAATACCATTTATGGACATGGCGAAAAGAAGAAAGCAACCTCGATTATCTTGATTATCTGGGCCCGCTGGAAGCCAAATTATTTCTTTATTCAAAGGACAATGGAGAAAAACAGGAAGAACTCTATATCAAAGCCGGCTTGTTAGGTTCCCAAAAAACCGATCTGTACGTGAACTTTCTGGAAGCCGGAATAATGAGCCGCGTGCTTTTGTCCCGCTTCAGACCCTATTTGCAGTTTTATTATGGCTATGGCGAATCTTTATTATTCTATAACCACCAAAGCATTAATGATTTTATGGAACTCCCCTTTAGAATGCGCGTGGGTGTTATACTGGAGTAACCCATTCGGTGTTTACGCGGTAATTGTTTTTGAACACAGCCTGATAAACCCAATGGTTTATCAGGCTGTTTTTTGGGCTGAAGATTTTATCACATCAAATTCCCGCGGCTTTTCTTGATATCATAAGAGCAAATAACCTTGGTGCCATGGGGATTGTTTTTCCTGATTTTAAAATCAGCTTCTATGATATTGGCGCGATATTGCATTATCCGTAACCCCATACCCTTGCCACGCGGGGTTTCACGGGGAAGCCCCCTCCCGTTATCCACTATCGAAAGGGTGAGCCGCCCTTCTCTTTCTTTTAAATCAACGGTGATACTGCCAGGATCAGCATGTTTGACGGCATTGTGAATGGCTTCCTGAGCGATGCGGTAAAGATGCAAGGCGGTTGCCTTATTTTCCAGTTCAGTGTCGGTTTTGTGCTTGAATTCGCATTTGATATTATACTGATTCTCCGTTCGCAGCACTAATCCCTGAAGGGCCGACACCAAGCCCCCTTCGTCCAGTTCAACGGGAAAAAGACCCCGTGATAAATTTCTCGCGATACTGATAGACTCGCTGATAAGCTGCTTTATCTCGGCAGCTGTTTCACCATGAGGGGACTTTTCCTGTTTCAATTCCTCTTCTAAAACCCTGGCCATCAGTGAAATGCCGGTTAAATACTGCCCAAGCCCGTCATGAAGGTCCTGACCTATTCGTTGCTGCACGCGGCCATCGATTTCCAGGATCTCCTGCTCCAGCCGACGGCGCTCGGTGATATCATAAAAACCGACAATAATGGACGCCTGGTCCTGAAAAAAAAGTTTTTCCTGAGAAATCACAACCCAAAAAGGAGTTCCATCCTCCTTTTTTACGCATACTTCAAAATCTTCAATATAAACATCACCCTTGCGCATTTTTTTATTTAATGTTACCAGGTCCTGTTGATTCAAAAAATACTGATGTATCTGCTTATGGTTCTGTTCCTCTGCTGTTATCCCGAATGTATTGAAAAAATATTTATTGCCGTAAAGAATGGACCCGTCTGAAATCCGGTAAATGGCCAGGGGAATGGGGTTGGCTTCAATCATGGCCGCCATCCGGCTTTCACTTTCCCTGAGTGATGCCTCGATTTTACGGCGCTGCTCAATTTCCTGCTGTAACTTTTGATTAGCCTTGGCCAATTCAGCTGTCTGAATCTGTATTTTCTGAATAAGCAAAGCGCCTTTAACAGCATTCCGCATGCGCCTTCGCAGCATCTCATAAACCATACCCTGCTTGGGACTCAACTCAAAAAGCACAAAACCCAACTGATCATTACTGTGAAACAATGTATCAACAACAAAGGAATACTGGCGGTCCTCTGGTAAGAACCCCTGCGGCACAAGCAGATGGGAAGGATAAGGGAACCCTGACTCAGGTAAATTAAAGCGACCCTTTTCATCAAAGGCGACGATAAGACGCGATGCCTCATCTCCCCTTTCTTCCCCCCCATAAAGAGACAAATAGGAACTGCGAATACCGAACTCCGGCAGGGTCTGTTCAAGCAAATCAACCAGTTCCGGCAAATCCACTGTAACTGTCAACTCTTCACCTAACTCTCTTACAGTTAGATTCTCCCAAAGGCTATTCATGGTTCCGAATTTTCGTAATTGTTTCTGAATATCAATCACTTCTTTTTTCGCTTTGGCAAGATACTTTACAATCCTTTTTTTATCAAAATCATTCAATCCCCAGAAATCAATATCCTGATGCAATAAATTCAACACAAGAACCCACTGCCCCAAATCCAGATCAGTCTGGATGGATTCACTCAACAAATCATTCCAGAGATAAATAAAACAATCCTGGCCGGGTTTTTTAATGTCCAGAAACAAAGCATCGATCAATTGCTCAAGGCGCTTCAGTGATAATTTCTGCTGATAATGGGTACAATCGCTCAAACCTGGCAGTAAAGACATTTCTATTCGCGAAAAAACATCCCTTTTCGCGACTTTCAGGCGATAGCCTTCCTTTAAGGGAAGGCCATAATTATCAACCCCTTGTCCAGGTCCGGATTTCATATCACATAAAGAACAGCCGCAGGATTCCCTTATGATCGTTTTGGTATTAAGAACATATTCATCATTGACCCTGTTATTGGCAATAACATCAAGCAAAACCTGAGCCGCCAATCGCCCTTGTTCATAAAGGGGTTGCTGTACCGAGGTAACCGAAGGAGTGATGGCTTTCAACAGCTCAATATCATCATAACCCACCACTGCCATCTCTTCGGGCACCTTGATATTTCTTTCTTTCAAGGCGCTTATGGCGCCAATAGCCATGCCGTCGTTTGCCGCGACAATAGCATCAAAATCCAGCTTCCTGTCATCCAGCAGAATTTTCACAGCCCTTTGCCCGCCGAGGATTTCAAAATCACCCCGCACGTAATAATCATCTTCATAAACAAGATCATGCTTTTTTAAGGAATCCCGATAAACCTGGAATCGTTCCAAAGATTCCTGACTCCCTTCAGGACCTCCGATAAAAGCGATTTTTTTATAAGCATGATGAACAATTAAATGCTCCATAATTTCTGCCATGGCACATTGGTTATTAATTAAGATGGAGGGAATACCATCGATTTTTTGAGTCAAGCTCACAAAGGGCACACCCTTTACAAGATCCAGGATTTTTTTTAACTGCGCCAAACCAATATAATTAATAAAGCTTCCTGAAAGGACAATCAAACCATCAATATTCTCGTTATTGATTAATCGATAAAAACGGGTATGGTCTCTTTTTCCGGGAATCACCGTTCCTGTAACAAAACTGATGATATTGGCATCCTTTTCTTTCGCGTAATCTGAAATACCGGTCCAGATTTTAACTTGATAACTTCGTCCTGCCCAATCCATCAGCAGGCCAATTGTGGGTCGCTTTTTTTTCAATTAATTCTCCTGAGTATGGCAGAATTATAATCAAGAAATCAGTCAGCGTAAAGTCACGGTTAAACGATATTGATGAGACCTTTAGGGCCTGGTCACAAAACAAGACAAACAAAAGCGGAAAGAACATTAGCATGAGCTCAAAGGCATAATCAAAAAACGATTAACGCCACTTCATCAATTGGTGCATTTGCGGGCGGGAATCGAATTCACTGTCCTTCAAATATTCAAAATGCTCCCAGATAAGCACCATCGCCAAAGTATCAAGTTCACAGTATTTCAGCAAAGCTGATTTAATATTCTCCTTGGCCGAGGCGCTGATATCGCGATAATAAAGGCGTAAATAAGCGCACATGGCCGAGCCTCCGTCATTCAAACGCTCAAAGGGCAGCCAGGGGCGAAGAGAAGTGTCGTCAAACACAGCCGGCAGCAGTTCATATGGATTTATCACCCTCTGCTTTTCATCAAAGCGAATCAGAGACACCGGGCCGAAATTCAACGAAGGGAAGGATGTATTTTTGCCATAAACCGGCGCGGCATACTTGGTTTTCAAATAATCGGAATGGTTTAAAAGAGCTGGCAGTAATTTTTTAATGGATAATGAACCTTTGGAAAGAGGTGTAAAATAGCAATACCGCGCGACACGGTGAAGATCCACCAATTCGCGGCGCTTATCAATATTATAATTGGAATAAGGCCCCTTAATCCTGGCAATTTTGGGAATCCATTCCAATATTTCCTTTTTATCCTTGAGCATATTTTCATCAGCCTCATAAACCTGCTGAAAAATAATGCTGAGCAAATGATTTTCATGTTCACCATAGCAAAAAATCGTTCCATCATCCTTATCCAGCTCGCTCTTCAAGGCACGGACAAAATCAAAAACAGGAAGCCTTTGCCCGGGTTCATAAATAAACTGGCCTTTATGACATTTCTTTCCATCCTTTTCAACCTGATGGTGTGAAAACTGAAAAGCCAATGAGTCATAGGGGCCTGTGTTCTTAAAAAGGGGAACCGGAGTCTGAAGGGTTTCAAAATCGATGAAATGAAAAGGATACTTCCAGGATTTGCTTTTTTCAAGATAAGCGCTTCGGTCAAAATATTCCAGATTCTGTTTTTCACAGGAGCTGTAAATCTGCAGCCATTGCCGATGAGCCATAGCAATACCAGGATAGGCGAAGTTCACCGGGTCAATATCATGCTGGTTCAAATCAACGATAAAGTTTTTTTTCTGACTCAAATAATGCTGGCAATTCTGGGAATTCCACAGATCAATCACAAGGTCCTCTTCTTCGACCAGCTTTTCAGAAGGGTTATCAAGATAATTCTGCCAACACTCGGTGAACCCGCTGCATTTATCAGCTGCCACAGAATCATTCACATCGATCCTGAATTCACATGATTTACATTTTGTCCCGATCTCGGAGGAAATCTTTTTTCCGCGGGTAAAAGCATCATTTAAATAATAAAACCAGGAAGAAACATCCCGATTGTCAAATTGCCTGAGTTTGTATTTTTTTAAAAAATCATTTAATACATTAGTAATGTTGAAATTCAAAAACATTCCACTAGGCAATTTGAAAACATCCGCTGAAGGAAGGTTTTTCAAAATAGCCTCTTCATGAGGGGGATAATAGATCTGAAACTGATTAACAATCCCGTTCTCCTCAGCCAAAGCCTGCTTGTTCAAAAACATAAGCTCGTTCTCGATTTTAAGTTCAACCAAGGCACGGGAAACGACAAAGCGTTGAAAAGCCAGCTCTAAAAGCAGCTTGGACCAGGAAGAAAAAAAACGGGCGCGCCGCTGATTGTAAAAAGGCTGATTGGGCTTCATACTCTTGGCTTTGACTTCGATTATTTTGAGCACATTGCCCTTTTTAATTAAAATATCCGGCTGGGCCAGAAAATTATCAAAAACCAAAGCAGGCTGAAAAATCACCACCTCGGGCCTCGTCAAATACCCCCTGGTTTTCTCCACAGCCTCGTCAGTACTCCCTGCCTTGACACAGAGCCCCTGGGGAAACAAAGCGCGGGCCAGGGCCTCCACCTGAAAAGCCGACTCAGCTATGATCTTGTAAAAAGGATCATGAAATTTCCTATTCACATACCTGTCCGAGGATGAATAATAAATTTTAGTCGGGCATTCCAAAGCCAGCTTCAAATACCCCTTGTGAAAATAAGAATGACAAAACCTGCTCAAATGATTGCCCTTACACCTAAAATATAGCACAGGATCGGGAAGATTTAAAGCCTTTGGTCAGGAACAATTTAAGGATTTTACCGATAGAGATGGCTGTGACCATGGACAATTCAAAAGGCATAGGAATCAGAGGCGATTATCATAAAAATCGCGGAAAATTAACTTATTACCGGATAATAAGTTAATATTTTACAGAAGTTCCTGGGCGTTACCTGCCTGCATTTCATTCCGGCAGGTCGGGCTTTGCGTTACTCCGGCTTTGCCTTCGAAGGTTTCCCAGCTGAATTTATCAGCTGGGAAACGCTTTGCGCCCAAGGTTTTGAAAAACCCTGGGCGCATAACTCCAATCCCTAACGCGATTCAACCAATAATTCCATTTGGCTGAACGAATACCAATCAAACACAAAAATTCTTCCGAACCCAGGACCAGCAGTGCGCTACCGAAAATTGAGGCATTCCCTCTTCATAATAACAATCGGCTGCCAGGTAAGGCCCATGGTCTTTTTTCACCACCGAGGGAATAAAAACCACCTTCATTCCTGCCCTGTGGCCTGATAAAAGGCCGTAAAGGGAATCTTCAAAAACAAGGCATTCTTCGGGTTTGACATTCAGGCGGCGGGCGGTTTCCAGAAAGACGTGAGGTTCGGGCTTGCCTTTTTCCACTTCCTCGGAGGATACTGTCAGCTGAAAATAACGCTTCAAGCCGGTGATTTCCAGGATTTCTGCTATCACTTCACTGGAGGAACCCGATGCCACTGCCATGGGCAGGTTCAGGGATTCACCGACTTTAAGAATTTTTTCCATTTCAGGAAAGACAGCAGTGTTTTCCCGGGCGTATTTCCGGTAAAACCTGTCTTTTTCCTCCAGAAGGCTTGGCACCGCTTTCTGTACTCCCAAATTTTCCTTGAGCCGCTCTATCAAGGCCAAGCTGCCCTTTCCAATAAAATCCTGATGGTCTTTCTCGGTGTATTGTCCTCCGTAGCTTTCAATAAAATCACGGTCGCCTTTAAAATAATTGGGCTCTGAATCAACCAATGTGCCGTCCAGATCAAAAATCAATGCTTTCAGTTGCTGCAATGCCATAGGTCTTGTATCCTCGCGTAAAAAAAATCAGCTTATATTACTAAATAAGCGGAATCTGGTAAAGGCCAACTGTTTTTGTTCAGCTTAAAATTTTCAGGATAATGGCCGGGCTGTAAAACCGGGTAAACTTAAGCATTATGAAATTTACGCGCCAATTTCGTTTTACAGCTTAAGTACTGGCTTTGCGGGTAATCACTTGCACACTTCTGGGCTATCATGATAAATTACGGAAAATAAACCATGGAGACAGAATAAGGAGACTTAGCCAAATATGACTAATCGTCACGAAATCCTTTGGTCCCCCAGAGTCAGTCTTGCAAAGATCCGCCAGTTTTATATAAAAGAAGCACGCGGTATCTGCGATGACGAGCTCATCGAAGAGGTCGGTATCGGCTTGTTGGCACGCTGCCAGAGCATCATCGAATTCACCGAAGCCTGCGAAACAGGCAGGGTACGCTGCATGCGCTGCGCGAGACAGGGGCAAAGCACGATTATTCAGCGCAACATGAAAAAGCCATCAGCCCTATTGCAATGCCCGGTCTGTGCTTGGCAGGTACGCTGGCGTATATACAAAAGCGAATCAGAAAAAGCCGATGGTCAGCTCCATGGCGGCCACGCCCTCGATGCTTTTACTCGTTACATGAGAGTTTATCCAAAGTGCCAGACCAGAGAAGAAAAAATCATCGCGATAGACCAGCTGATCCACGAGTTCCATTGGTTCCTGATCAAGGAGAACCAACCTGCCAAAGCTAACAAACCTGCTGGAGTCAATCTTTTACAAGGCAACATAAGAGACGTGTTCAATTTACTCAATGAACTAACTTATGGGGAAAAAACACCGCCTGAACTAATAGCCAGAAAAAAATGGTGGCTGGAGCAGCAAAAAAAGAAAGCAGGACGAAAATAAAACCCCTTTTTATGGCAGGATTACTTGTCCAGGCTAAGAGCGCAAATAAAAAACACAAGCCATTCATGCAGAGGTCGTGGCACAAACTCAAAATACGAAATTGTTGCCTATGAATAACTTGTCTAAACCCTCTTTGTTCCCACTAGGCGAGTTGAAATGTTCATAATTATATTTATGGAAGAATTTCTGCATCCTGACTGGCAATAATCAGGTAAAAACGCATTAGCTTACAATTTTTAAAAAAAATTGTAAGCCATGCCGCCTATTCCTGATGCTTTTATAACCAAATTGTAATTTGGCTATAAATGTAAAAATCAACTTATAAAAATTGTTTTTTTATCTGGCCTTGGCGCTTTGATAATCATAAAAACCAGGTCCTCTTGGCTTTCATTATACCAGCAATGAAGTATGTCTTTTGGACTTTCAACCAAAGTATTTTCATGGATAGTTAATTTTTCTTCTCCAATCTGAACTATGCCTTCTCCTTTAAGAACATAAAAGGCAACATCAACCGGTGTAATATGCTTTTTAAGCGATTGCCCTGGTAATAACTTGATTACAGTAACCATCGCATTTGCGGTATTATATAAATTCCTTGCGTCAACATTGTGCGCGGTTTCCATAATTGGAGCATCTGCTAATTTTTTTGTTATTATCATGAATAACCTCCTTTACATTTGAAAATACATCATATCAATTTAAAATGACAAACAAAACTTGCGTTGAATTCTTTAAAGGCTAAATTGGCAAATCAAGATCATAGCGATAATTGCTTTAATTGATAATTGCTGATCTCATCAAAAATTTCCTGTGTATCATCCTGGGCTTTGGTCACAAAGTGTGCCTGCTTCAAAAGATAGATCCACATGCTCAACTGCTTTAGCCCTCTATTTTGCCAAATTTGACTATCATGGTTTTGCTTAATTCTCACATGCACAAATCAATCCATCTTTCCTCATTCCAAACACCCTAGGCTAAATCAAATATTTTCATATCCTCCTTAACTGTTTTTATAGTCTGGACACTAAACATATCCTGAACTTTTTTTAATAAATCAGGAGTCAGCCATGCAGGAAGGCTTGGTCCGATATGAGTGTTTTTAATTCCAAGCGCAGCACAGCGAAATAAAGAATCCCCTTTGGTAGAGAGCCTGTTGATTCGCTTGCAAAGTTTTCGTTTGCTGGATAAAAATGCCCCTGTTAAAGCTGGTGAGATTCCTTACACATGAATGTATGAAGTGAATGCCAATCTCCACCGAGCAGTAAATATGGAGTATTTACAACCAGGCCGAGGCTGAATAGCTTCATTATATATTTTTTAGTGAGTCCATTCAATTATTTTAATTTCAGGACCGACTTTTTTTATTACAGCATCCCTCATGTTTGCGTAATGTGGGCAGGGGTAACCAATAGGATTTCCTTTGCTTATACATGAAGAAAAAACGATGGCTTCAGCTCCACGGTCGACCATAAGTTTTGCCCTTGAGATCGCTCTTTTCCCGGGGCAGCCACCGCAAGAAACAAAACCCATGATTTCAACTGGACCAGTTTCTTCAAATGCCATATTTCCTTTTGCGGCAACCGCGAAATCAGTATTTCCCGGACAAATATCTTCCGTTTGTTGACAACGAATTATGCCCACTTTCATTTCATTTTCTCCTTGCTTAAAATAGAATAAAGGTTCTTATTTAGCTCTATCGCATTTTCCTTTTAACCGCGTTAGGGATATGGGGCAGGGCTGCCAATTTTTTCAAAAATTGGCAGCCAAAGCGTTTTTTGCCGGAAAAAACCCGGCAAAAAACCTTCGTAGCGATAGCGAAGTGCCCTGTAGCCCGGCCTGCCATGCCCCCGGTACAACAATTCCAAATATAAACCTTTTGTTAAAAATAAAAAATAACCGATGGTATGAAACTGCATTAATAATAGTTTATATTTGGAATTGTAACTGCAACGAATTGCTGTTTATGGGCGGCAGGCAACGCC
>JAFGWI010000245.1 GCA_016937215.1 Spirochaetales bacterium
CTCCGAAGCTTTTGGCGTGAAAATATCACGCCAAAAGGCTTTTCAGGCTTTTTTTGAAAAAAAAGCCTTCACCTTTCCAATCCCTAACGCCCTGAATCGGAAAAGCCTCTGTGAAAACAAGAAAACTCATTCAGAAAAATGGAACCTTGGCTTCAAAGGTTCAATTTGCCTTCTGAAAACAGAGCCGAAAAATCGGTTCATTAACCTATTGGAGCCTCGCGGTCCCCATTTATTTGCTGCCAAAAGGCTTAAATTCAGTCTCGCGCACTTGGAAAAAGCGGCAATCTTTGATACCTTTCCTGTGATGAATTATATAACGACCACTCGATTGAATCAATTAAAAAAAGATTACCAGATCTTTTTACCGGAAAAAAACACTGTAACAAAAGAGATGCTTTTAGCCGGCCATTATCCTCCGCTTCTGGTAAACCAGGAGCAACTCTTGTGGGACGGCGGCACATTAACAGCTGCTTTGGAATGGGATGTTCCCGGTTTATGGGCCCGCCTTTCTGGATCAGACTCCCCGCGTAAAATCATGGAGGAAGTCCTGCTTTGCGAAAATCGCGGCAGCCGTTATTCCTGGGAAGAAGTTGACAGAATTTATGCCCTGGCCGGTGAACCCCAAGATGAATCCTTTTCAGCCCTTGTTTTTGGCAAGAAAAACCTCAATCAACTGGAAAACCTGGCATTTTACCGAAATGCTTCGCCCCGCGTTGCAATGCTGTTAAACCAAAAGGCCATCGATTTCAAACTAGCAGACAATCTTATGGCCCTTGACCCAGGGCTTCGCGATTTTCTTTTGGAGAATCAGTGCTTTATTGCTTATTCTTTCAGTCAGAAGCGCCTTTTTTTTCAGCATTTTCATGAAGCCTGTGAACGGGACACTTTATCCGTTGAAAAAGCATTGTTAAAACTCAAGGCTGTTTTTGCCGAGGAGGATCCTGTGGCCGCGCTTTTCACCTGGCGTTACCCTCAGTTGTCGCGAATGGAAAAACAGTTTCAGGATTTTATTGAAAGGCATTTGAAAAAAAGCGGAGTGTCCCTAAAAGCCCCGCCCTATTTTGAGGGAAAGGATTATTCAGTGGAATTTGCTTTTTCAACCCCCAAAAACCTGAATAAACGCGTTCAGGCACTCAAAAATCTGGAGGCCCACGCTCATGAGCTCTTTGAGCTTTTATAAAAAACAATTCGACCATGTTTATTATACCAGCGATGTAAAGGAACTCTCTTCTTTTAAGGAAGTCTGTCAGAAACTGGATCATCTTGAATTTCAGGAGGTGGTATCCAAAGAAGCTATTCCTCCCGAACACCGTAACCAGCGTACTTTACTTCTGACCGCTTCCCGGGGACAGGTTTTGGACCATTGCCCCGGGTCCAAAGGTCATTTATGCTGCAATTATCACACTTTGGACCTTTATATTGGATGTACTTTAGGATGCAGTTATTGCATCATGCGTTCTTATCTGAATTTTTCGCCGGTCATTGTAAACATGAATATAGAAGAAATCCTTCAGGAAGTCAGGTGTTTTATCGAAGCCCGTCAGCAGGAGGGAAAAACCATTCGCATCGGAACAGGCGAGGTGGGCGATTCCCTTCTTTATGACCCTCTTTTCGGTTTTTCACAAAGGCTTTATGAATTATGCGCGAATTATGAAAATGTCTATTTTGAAGCCAAAAGCAAAACCGATTTTGTTGACCATCTTCTGGATATTCCCGAAAAAGGGAATGGGGTGATCGGTTTTTCCATGAATCCACCCTCAATCGGGGCATCGGAAGAAGGGACTGCCGCGCCTGTTGAAAAACGTATTGAGGCGGCTCTAAGGGCCCAGAAGGCCGGTTTTTTAATCGCTCTTCATTTTGACCCTATTTTTTACTACGCGAAATGGGAACAGGAATATGGTGATTTGATTCAATCCCTTTCTGTGCTGGACCCAAAAGCCATGGCCTGGATTAGCATGGGAACCTTTCGTTATACCTTGGGGCTAAAGGAAAACATTGCCAACCGCTGGTATTTGTGGGATGAATTTGTGCCAGGTAAAGACCAGAAATTCCGCTATATTCAAAAAAAACGCCGGGAAATGTACCGATTTATCCGTAAAAACCTTGAAAAACATTTTTTAAATGCTAAAATTTACATGTGCATGGAAAGCCCGGCCATGTGGGAAGGTGTTTTTGGAAAAAAACCAAGGAAAATACCGGAGCTTTGTGCTATATTTAAAGCTATATGACCATTGGGGGATAAATATCATGCGAGGATTATTGATATCTGTTTTAATCTTGCTAAGTTGCGGGCTTTTTGCCGAGGTTGTTGGGGAAGTGACCTATGTTTCCGGTGACGTGGCCATCCTGCGGGATGAAGAAAGCTATGATTTTCTGGACCCGGGCATGGAGGTGGAAAATTACGATTTGATCCAAACCTCTTCCAACGGGGAAATTTCTATCCGTCTGGAATCAGCTGTTTCACCCACAACAGAAGTGAAGGTTCAGCCCAACACAGCCTTTACCATTGAATTGAACGATTTTGGAACCAAAAAAGCCAGTACCATCGAGATGCTCACAGGGTCTATTGCCCTTAAGGTAAATAGCTTGACTTCCAGCCAGGATTTTAATGTTAGATCCGAATCTACTGTTATGGGTGTGCGCGGCACAGCCTTTGTGGTGGAATCCACACCTGGCGGTGATATTCTGGTTTCCTGTGACGAGGGCAGTGTGGAATGCTCAGGTTCTTCAGGAAAAAAGGTTTTTGCCAAACCCGGTACAGTTGTGGAGCAGCGTTCAGATGGCGAAATCAAGGGTATTCCTGTGTCTGTAACCAGCCTGAAACAATACAGAAAAGACTGGCTCGCGGAACGAGTGAGCGCCTTTAAAGCCAATGCCCTCCGGGCCATAAAAAATTACGCCAATTTGTATGATGAATACATCGATAAATTCAAGGATGCCTATTCTGAGCTTATGGAAAATGAAAAAGTCATTAAAAAATGGCTGGCAGAAAACAAGAAAAAGCAGATGGGCGATAAAATCGAAATAATGCGTGAGAAAAAGGCATTGATAGGTCCGCTTTTTAAACTGCGACGGGTTTTATTCATGTTTGAAAAAGTCTATTTCCGGCTGGTTGAATTAAAAGGTTATTATGATGAAGGCCTTGGCCGGGGTGAAATCAAGCCTGGTGTAAACGCCGGTGATTTTTTCAAGAAATTCGCTGCTGAGCAGAAGGTTTTAAAGGAAAAAGTCGGCAAGGTGAAATCAGTCATGAAGATGTATGCCATACGAAATAACGGATTTTTCCCTACTGATGCCTTTAATGATGACAGCGGTTTTTTTGAGGATGACAATTCTTTGAGCAAGACATCGGATAAATTCGATTTTTAGATATTGGGTTTTTTTTAAACCCGGTATAGAGTAAAACCAGGCAGCAACAAGTTTTTTGAAATTGGCTTGTTGCTGTTTTTTTTAGCGCGAGATGTTTATTCAGTGCTCTTTGCCCCCCCGCCGCTCCGGCCAAGCGGCAGCCGGCCCAAAACCGCGCCAGGGACCAGAGCGGTTTCAGCCATTTTTTCAAAAATGGCTGAAAAACAAAAAGCCCGCGATTAGCAGCGGGCTTTTTGGTCGGAGCGTGAGCGGAGCCGCGGCAGGGCCCGGCCCCGGCAGGTTTTTTTTGAAAGCCTCTGGTCCGGGTTATAAGGCCTTTGCCGAAAAATAAAGCCAGCCGGGGAGGCGCCCAAAACATCCTTCTTATCAGAACACTTCCTTTAAAAGCCCGCTTCCGGGGCCTTGACAATCAGGCTCTTTCACATCAGATTTGTAGAAAACATGAATAATTAACATCCGGGAGGAAAGCAATGGAAGCAAAGCAGGCTCAGGAGAAAATTCAGGAGCTCAGTGAAAAGCTCCGGCAGTGTCAGTACGAGTATTATATTCTGTCCCGGCCTTCGGTGAGCGATCTGGAATACGACCGCCTTTTTGACGAGCTTCAGGCTCTGGAGAGCGAGTTTCCCGACCTGGCCCAGGAGGATTCACCCACCAAGAGGGTTGGCTCTGATTTGTCCCAGGATTTTCCCGCCAAAAAGCACAGCATTCCGGTTCTGAGTCTGGATAAATGCTACGAGCTTTCTGAACTCCGCGCCTGGATGGAGAAAAGCGTTAAAAACGCGGAGCAGGCTTTAAGTTTCTTTATCGAGGAAAAGATAGACGGCGCTTCCATCGTGCTTTATTACCAGAAGGGGCGGCTGGAATCGGCCTTGACCCGGGGAAACGGCGAAGTGGGGAACGATGTGACCGGGAATGTGAAAACCATTGGTTCGGTGCCCTTGCGGCTGAGCGACCCGGTGGATCTGGTGGTGAGGGGCGAGATTTTTCTGCCCCAGAAGTACTTTGACCAGATTAACGCCTCCATGGAAGTGCCCTATGCTAACCCCCGCAACCTGGCCAGCGGGACCCTTCGCCGGATCAAAAGCTCCGAGGTGGCCCGGGTGCCCCTGGATATGTTTGCCTACGAAGGCTTTTTTTCTGAAACGCCGGCCTCTCATGTGGAGGTGCTGGCCCGTCTCAAGGCCTATGGTTTTAAACTCAACCCCCATTCAGGGTATCTGGGTTCTGATGCCGAGTCTGCCCGCCAGGCTTTGGGGGATGGTCTTTTTACCGGCAGCTTCGACGACCTGGGCCTCTATATCGAAGAATCCAAAACGCGCCGCGCTGCCCTGGAATACGATATAGATGGTCTGGTTTGCAAAGTAAATGAAATGAGCGCCCGGGAAAGTTTGGGTTATACCGGTCACCATCCTCGCTGGGCCATGGCCTTTAAATTCGAGTCGCCCCAGGGCGTGACCCGGGTGAAAAAAATAGATTTGCAGGTGGGGCGTACCGGCCGCATTACCCCGGTGGCCCGGGTGGAGCCTGTGCTGATCAGCGGCTCTACCATCACCAATATTACCTTGCACAACCAGGATTACATTAATGCCCTTGAGCTGGGTGAGGGTGATGAGGTGATTGTGTCCAAGCGGGGCGATGTGATTCCCTCCTGCGAACGGGTGGTGGAGCATTTTGCTCCTGAAATCTGGACCCTGCCGCCCCAGTGCCCTTCCTGCGGCTCAAGCCTGGTGGTCAAGGGGGCCCACCATTTTTGCGAAAACCCCCATTGTGAGGCCCAGCTCAAAGGGCGCCTTTTCTTCTTCGCGGCCAAAGGCCAGATGGATATCGAGAACCTTGGTCCTGAAACCCTGAATTATCTCTTTGATCAGGGCCATGTGCGTCGGCCGGCAGATATTTTCACCTTTGATTTTCATCGCCTTGAGGGCGAAGCCGGATTCGGTGAAAAGCGCGTTGATTCCATTCGGAAGGGCATCGAAAAAGCCCGCGAGCGGCCCTTTCAGCGACTTCTGCCATCCCTGGGTATTCCGGATTTGGGGCCCAAAGCTGCCGAACTCCTGATTGAAGAAGGAATTAACTCGCTGGACAAACTCCTTGAGGTGGTGAGGCAAAATCAGCTCCAACGCCTTGTGGATATTCCGGGTATTGGCGAGAAAACAGCTCAGCGCATTATCGATGAATTCGCGAATCCCCGGCTGCTCGAGGAACTTGAGGCTCTTCGCCAGGCTGGCCTTCAAATGGAAGCCTCCACCGCCTTGGTTGATTCAGGGCTAAACCCGGTTTTTCAGGGGCAGTCCTGGTGTGTTACCGGGAGTTTTGAGGCCTTTAAGCCCCGGGACCTGGCAGCTGAGGAGATTAAGAAGCGGGGCGGTAAAGTGGTGTCTGCTGTTTCCTCAAAAACCACCCATCTGCTGGCTGGGGAAAACGCGGGCAGCAAGCTGGCCAAGGCCCGGTCTCTGGGTGTTCAGGTGGTGTCTGAAGTCGATTTTCTAGAAATGCTGAAATAGTTCCTGCGATTAGTTAAGTGTTTGGGCGTTGCCCGGCGATTCCGTGTTGCTCAATTCTCTCTGGCATTTGCCTTGGCCGGGTTAAAAAGCCACCGGGCCGGGCCATTCAGGGCTCCGCTTTGCTTCGACCATAGGGGCGGCGGATTTATCGCCGCCCCTATGGTGGCTTCGCTGTTTTTGAAAAAACAGCTTGCCTCCTTACTGTCCCTAACGCGGGGTTCTGCTACTATCTTAAGCTTTCTATTATTTTAAGTTTTTTCACCTATCTTTTTTCGCTTGGTGCAGGGGTGCCGATGTTTTGAACCTGGGCTTCATTGTTTTTTGTCAAGAAAGCTTGTTTGAAAAGGCAAAACTGAAAAAAAAAGACTGCCATGCGTAAGCATGGCAGTCTTCATTGCCGCCGATCAGAATCGAACTGATGACACGAGGATTTTCAGTCCTCTGCTCTACCGACTGAGCTACAGCGGCAACGTGGTCACATAATTAACTAAAACGAAAAAATTGTCAACACCCTTTTTTGAAAAAAAATCTTTTTTTCTGTGAAGTTTCAAATAAATACAAGGGAGCTGTTTTAAGGCTCTGTGAAGCTGTGTTTCTGGGTTCTTCTGAGCTTCTTTTCTGTCTTTTAAAGAGTTGAGCAGGGTTTAGACGAGAAATTACCTGTCAGGATTCAGAACCTCTTTATCCTGTAATTTTGGGTTAAAAATTGTCTGCCTTATGAGGCTCTTTTCAAGCTGAAATTTTTGAAAGAATGATGAAAATTACGAATAAGTTGTTTGGATATTGATAGCTGTTGATTGCTGATAAGGTTGTTTCTCAACCTCGAAACCCAAGGCTGTTATGATAAATATGGCACAATTAAGCCAATATAACCCTATATATGGTCATTGGTACAGAAAAGCATTCACTGGCGCGACAGTCTATAATGTCAGGATTTTTGTAATCAGCACTTGTTACTGAGAATTGGAAATTTTCTGTGTGAAAAATTTATTGCGACAAGTGTGGAATTCCCTTGATGTTTTGACTCAAGAGGGTTATAATCCATCATTATTTGTTGATCGTGGATGCTGATGAATTGATGAATATATCATCGTTCATTAACTAAATTATAAAAATCTCCTGTTGTTGTTTCTGAATAGGATTTTTATCTAAATTTAGCTTTATATCTCTTGACAAAACAATCAATACTACTTAAATTAAGTAGATCTTTTGCCCTTGTAGCTCAGCCGGTAGAGCA
>JAFGWI010000246.1 GCA_016937215.1 Spirochaetales bacterium
CACTATTGCTCATAATTAGTAATATGAGTGCTAATGCCCTTTTAAAAAACGGTTTTGATTTGTTTTGTTTCATTCTTGCCTCACTTTATTAATTTTTTATTATGTGCTCCTTGTTTATGGTATTACAGATTCCGGCTTTTTACAAGAAAAATCCCCTACAGCCAAAAATCATAACGGACATTCAAGCTGTCCATCTCCTTTTAAGGACCCGGCGTTATTGATGTATCAAGGGATTTTCATGGGTTCCTCAAAGCTATTTTCATGCATTTCAGGAACTAGCAACAAAAGGCCCGGCCCCCATAGGAAGTCGGGCCAATTAATTAAATAGATGATAACACGCTATTCCCTGCTTTCAAGTGGCGGATAGGCATTTTTGAGAAGAATCTCGAAATGCTTCTGGTTCCAGCGGCCTTGATGAGGGGCATCGATAGCGCCGGTCGGGACACCATTATCATATCTGCTAATTCCATTGGGGTCACAATTAGGATCAAAGTATCTAGATGGATCATCGGGATCAGGCTCAAAATTCGCATCGCTTACACCATCGGATATTCCCGGTGCTAAGCCCCACACATAGGCGTCTATACCAGGATGGGGATTCGCCTGGGGCCTGTAACCGATTCCGCCAGGCTGATTGCACCAGTTTCCTCGGTGATAGCGGCGGTCAATCCTGGATTCATCCACATAGGTGTCCAGATCAGTCGATGTACTCACGGCAGTTGGCCTGTCAGGCCCGCCCCATCCGTTTCGGCTCGTATCGATAAGCATTCCAATGCTTTCAGGAAAACCTATATCAATCATGGCTTGCCTGAAATCCTGCGCATAATCAAGTTCATCAAAATAGGGATTCCATTCATAAAAACCGGATACTACCAGTCTTTTTCCACCAACTTCCAATTGGGGATCCGGAAGAAAGGGCTCTTCCACAGGTGTATAATAACCAAAATTGGATATAAAACCTGAAATGCTGTTCACACCATTGGTTGATCCTTTAATGGTATTGCCATAAATCTGAATAGCATTTTTTAAATTATCAGGCCATCCCATCCAGCTGGAACTTTCAATAGAAACATAACAATAGGTGTTACCTAGAGTATTCAATTCATTCAAGGCGTATTGAATCCCTTCTGCTATCCCTCCTGGCCCATTGGCTGCTGCGCAATCAGACGTAAATAGATTGGTAATTAGGTTGGACAAAGAGTTTGGCTCAATAATACAAACTACTCTTAAATCCTTGTAACGAGGATCATCCAGAATGGCAACTATAGGATCAATAAAATCATTTTTATAATAATTCATCTTGTTTTCCGGCGGGTATGAATAGTCATATAAATAGCCACTTGCACAGTTTTTATAAGGAATATCGTTTAATACAAGTGTAATCAAATCAGCATTCTGAGCAATAGCATTATCCAGATGGCCGCGAAGTCCGATTCCATCGGTAATGGCCCCTATTCGATCCAGATTGATAGCCGTACTTTCCAAAGCAATGGCTTCACCGCCGCTGCTCATGGCTTTTTCCGACCACACAGGATCAACATACATTTTGGCGCCTTCAAAAGGATTATCAAGACGCGGGGCGAGACTTGTTAGGGGACGTGGTGTCGCTGTAGGCGTTGGTATGATCGTTTCCATGGGAGTTGCAGTGCTATTAAGGCATAAACTATCAATAATGCCTATATAATACCGTACAATCTGAAGGGCATCAACTATATCCACCCTTCCGGAACAATCCACATCAGCTGCTTCAGGATAATAGGGGCTTGGATTCTGCCCTACATAAACCTGGGCAACCATAAGGGCGTCCACAACATTCACGACCGAGTCGCCATTAACATCGCCGGCTGATAGTCCGAACAGAAAACTGTTGCTTATAAGAAGTAATAGCATTCCTAAAGCTTTTTGAAAAAATTGTTTTGCTTTGTTTTGTTTCATTCTTGCCTCTCTTTATTTTATGCGTTTTATCTATATATTATGCTATATTAGTGTTTTTTTCAAGAATTATTACATTTGCCTTTTTATATTACAAAGTATTCAATACACTTCTTAAATCTGGACTATGAGACAGAACCAAAAAGCATGTTTCTATCCATACAAAACTCTATGTATAAAGCTTCATTTTCCATGCAGGAATCAAAAAAAAGAATATGAAAATTCACACAACATTAAAACAAGTTCCACCAGGAATCCTGAATAAGCAGTAAAACATCCCATTGTTCAATTCATCTCCCGAAGTTTTAAATAATTTTGAGATTTTTTTCATAAAAAGATCTTTACTTTTTATGAAAAGAGGTATACATTCTTAATCGATAGATTTATATCGATAAATATTTATCGATATAAATCTATCGAATACAAACGAAGGATGTGTTTATGCCACAGTCTATACCTTCCTATTCAGGAATACCAATGCCAAGCTTGCGACGGCTGCCGGGATATCATCACTTTCTTAAGCAGCTTACGGAATTGAAAGAAGAATATGTCTCTGCCACTACCATTGCCCAGGAACTAAAGCTAATACCAATCCAGGTGAGAAAAGATTTGGCCTATACCGGCATTATTGGAAAACCAAAGGTCGGCTATCCTGTTAAAGAACTGATTATAGCGATAGAAGAATTCCTTGACTGGAACAACACAAAAAAGGCCTTTCTTGTGGGAGTGGGAGACCTTGGCAGGGCCATCATCAAATATCAGGGCTTCCACAAACTTGGCGTGGAAATTATCGCTGCTTTTGATTCTTCACCCGAAATTATCGGAAGCACTATTGGAGGCATCAAGATTCTTCACGTGGATAAGCTCACTACCCTGGCAAAAAGGATAAATGTAAAAATCGGCATTATCACTGTTCCGGAAGATGCCGCCCAAAGTATTGCCGACAAAATGATTGTCGGGGGAATCAAGGGCCTCTGGAATTTCGCGCCCGTGAAACTGAAAATCCCCAGGGATATAGTTGTACAAAGCGTTAATCTTGCCGCGTCACTTTCGGTCTTATGCAAACAACTAAGTGACGTGATAAAGAAATAATTTGTTAAGGAGAAAAATAATGAGCACACAAGCCGCTTTGAATTTTAATAATTTATGTGAAATCCTGGAAAAACATAATAATGACCCAGCCAAACTTATCACCATTCTTCAAGAGATTCAGGAAGTTTATCGTTACCTCCCGGAAGACATTATGACCTTTGTGGCGACTTCCTTGGGAATTTCCCCTGCAAAGGTTTATGGAGTCGCCACATTTTATTCCCATTTCGCGCTAAAACCAAAAGGGAAATATGTCATTAAACTCTGCGACGGAACAGCTTGCCATGTAAAAAAATCAACAGCTATTCTGGAAGCCTTACAAACCCGCCTTGGCTTGAATGAAAAGAACAACACAAGCTCAGACGGAATCTTCACGATTGAAACTGTATCATGCCTGGGGGCCTGTGGCCTGGCTCCTGTGGTCATGATAAATGAGGAAGTTCACGGAGCCATGACACCGGAACTGGCTTTAAAAGAAATTGATAAAATCATCCAACAGGAGGAAAACAAACAATGATTACTTTGAACAAAATCGACCTGGATCAAATAAGCCTGGCATACAATAGCTCATTGGAAAAAATCAGTGGCAGAATCATCCTCTGCGCGGGCACAGCTTGCGTGGCAAACGGGGCATATAAAATTCGCGACCGGTTTTTGGAAGTCGCAAGAGCAAAAGAACTTTCAATTTCCATGGAAATACAGAAAGAAAACTCCGGTGATTATTATCTTTCAAAAAGCGGGTGTCAGGGATTCTGCCAGATGGGGCCATTGGTGACAATACTGCCAGCCAACATTCTCTATACCAGAGTAAAACCCGAAGACGTGGAAGAGATCATTGACAAAACAATCATCAAAGGAGAGTTAGTTGAAAGATTGGTCTACAAAGCACCAGGTAAAGAAACACTTTGTCCCACTCCCAAGGAAATTGATTTTTATAAAAAGCAGCGCCGTTTTGTATTAAAAGACTGCGGGATTGTGGATCCGGAGGATATTCAAGAGTACATTTCACGCGGGGGTTACAAAAACGCGGAAAAGGTACTAAAAAAGATGGAGCCCGAGGAAGTATGCCAGGAAATTCTTGAGGCAGGGTTGCGCGGACGCGGCGGCGGGGGATTTCCCACAGGTCGAAAATGGGCCCTGACATTGAAAGAAAAATCAAACAAAAAATATGTGATATGCAATGGCGATGAAGGAGACCCCGGGGCTTTCATGGACCGAAGCGTGATGGAAGGCAATCCTCACAGCGTCATCGAAGGAATGATTATCGCGGCTAAAGCTATAGGGGCAGATGAAGGATACGTTTATGTCCGGGCTGAATACCCCCTGGCAGTTGCTCGCATGAAAAAAGCAGTAAACGACGCCGAAAGTCTGGGGCTGCTTGGTAATGGAATCTTTAACAGCGATTTTAATTTCAAACTCCATGTAATGGAGGGAGCCGGTGCATTTGTCTGCGGGGAAGAAACAGCCCTGATCTCTTCAATAGAAGGAAAACGGGGAATGCCCTCACCAAAGCCCCCCTACCCCGCTCAAAAAGGCTTATGGGGCAAACCCACTGTCATCAATAATGTTGAAACACTGGCAACCATTCCATTGATCATGAACATGGGCCATGCTGAATTCAGAAAAATCGGAACAGAAAATTCACCAGGCACAAAAACCTTCGCGGTTACCGGCCATGTCGCTAATACTGGTCTTATAGAAGTTCCCTTTGGGACAACACTTCGGGAGATCATCATGGAGATTGCAGGCGGAGTAACTGACAATAATGGGAATATTGATAACAGCAAATTCAAAGCTGTCCAAATTGGAGGTCCTTCAGGAGGCTGCCTCACAGCGGAACACCTGGATATGCCCCTTGATTTTGATTCCCTTAAAAGTGTCGGAGCCATGGTCGGTTCAGGCGGCCTTGTTGTCATGAATGAAGACACTTGCATGGTCAAAATCGCCGCTTATTTTATGCAGTTCACACAAAATGAATCCTGCGGAAAATGTGTTCTTTGCCGTGAAGGCACCAAACAAATGCTGAATCTGTTAAACGATATTACCAAAGGAAAAGCGGACCATAACACCCTCATCCTTTTGGATGAATTGGCCGAAGCCGTAAAAGCCGGTTCATTATGCGCTTTGGGTAAAACAGCACCGTCTCCTGTTCTTTCCACAATTTCACAATTCAAAGAAGAATACAGAGCCCATGTAGAGGACAAAAAGTGTCCCTCAGGAAACTGCAAGGATCTTTTGGAGTACAAAATAGTACCCGAGTTATGCAAGGGTTGTCGATTGTGCGCCAAAAAATGTCCCAGCGGAGCGATTACGGGAAACCTGAAGGAAGCGCATATCATCAACACAGAAATTTGCACCAAATGCGGAATCTGTTTTGATACCTGTAAATTCAAGGCGATAGTAAAGGAGTAGCAAAATGAAAAAAACATTACTAATAAACGGTAACGAAATTGAAATAGCACAGGAAAAAAACCTGCTGGAAGTGATTCGGAAAGCGAATATCGAACTTCCCACCTTTTGTTACCATTCTGAATTGAGCGTTTACGGCGCTTGCCGGCTTTGTCTGGTTGAAATTGAGGGCCGTGGCATACAACCAGCTTGCTCTACTCTTCCGGAACAGGGCCTGAAAATCAAAACCCATTCATCCAAAGTCCGGGCCATACGGAAAATCACTATAGAACTCCTCCTCGCCAAAGGAGGCCATGATTGTACCACCTGCGGGAAAAGCGGAAACTGCCAACTTCAGAAATTGGCCCATAAACTAGGGATCACTCATATCAGATTCAAAAAAGAAAAAACCATCTCCATTCCTGACAGTACAGCTCCCTCCATAATACGTGATCCCAATAAATGCGTATTATGCGGCGATTGCGTTCGAATGTGTTCAGAAATTCAGTCTATAGGGGCCATCGACTTCGCGAACAGAGGTAAAGACGCTATGGTTCTTCCGGCCTTTGCCAAGAATATGAACCAGGTGGAATGCGTACACTGCGGGCAATGCGCGCGGGTATGCCCAACAGGCGCCCTGACCATCAAACCGGAAATAGACCCTGTCTGGCAGGTGTTGAACGACCCCTCAAAAACTGTGGTCGCGCAAGTCGCCCCGGCCGTACGTGTAGCCATTGGTGAAGAATTTGGGTTTCCTCCCGGTACAACCTGTACAGGTCAGATGGTTTCAGCCCTGAGGAATTTAGGCTTTGACAAGGTATTTGACACCTCTTTCACAGCCGATCTTACGGTTGTTGAAGAAGGCAATGAATTCATAAAACGGTTTACAACCCAAAAAGACCTTCCCCTTTTTACGTCATGCTGCCCAGCCTGGGTCAAGTTTACTGAACAATATTATCCTGATCTTTTAAAAAATTTGTCCAGCTGTAAATCGCCCCAACAAATGTTCGGCTCTGTCGCAAAAAAACTTTTACCAGGTCAATTAAATATAGAGAAAAAGGATTTGGTTGTCGTATCCATCATGCCTTGTACAGCCAAAAAATATGAAGCTCGTCGCGAAGAATTTACTAAAGATGGTATTCAAGACGTCGATTTTGTGATCACAACTCAGGAACTCGCGAGAATGATCAAAGAAGGTGGAATGGATTTTAAAAACCTAGCTCCTGATTCTTTTGATCTGCCTCTGGGTTTTAAAACAGGTGCTGGTGTTATTTTCGGGAACTCCGGAGGGGTATCTGAAGCTGTTCTCCGTTATGTTAGTGAGAAATTGGAACAGAAAAAAAGCGAAAGCTATGAATTCAAAGAAGTTCGAGGTGGCGACGGTATAAGGGAATTTACAACCAGCATAGCAGGACATGAGGTTAAAATGGCAATAGTCCACAGCCTAGGTAACGCGCGCAAGCTGGTCAATAAAATTCAAGCAGGCCAGGCAGACTATGATATTGTGGAAGTCATGGCATGTCCCGGTGGCTGCATTGGGGGAGCCGGGCAACCGGACTATTCCGATCAAAGCATCAGAAACAGCCGGACATCAGGGCTATATAAAAATGAAAAAATGATTCAGCTCCACAAGTCACAGGAAAATCCTTATTTACAGGAAGTTATGCATCAACTGTCAGGCTCAGGAGAAGAAGCAGCCAAACAAGTCCATCACTTTCTTCACACATCCTATCAAACTAAAAAGCGGATTATCAAAGAGGGAATTGAAATAACTAGTGGCAAGCTTGAAATCAGTGTCTGCTTTGGCACAGGATGTTATCTGAAAGGTTCTCAAAAAATTTTAACAACCCTTTTGGATCAAGTAAAACGGGACGACCTTCAAACCAGAGTAGGAATTAAAGCGACTTTCTGTTTTGAAAAATGCGGCAAAGGACCTGTTGTCAGCTTCGGAAATAAAATCGTGACTGCTTGCACACCCGAAATGGCTCTTGAGGAATTAAAAACCCTTTTGATAGAAAACGAGGTATTTAGCTGAATGAATGAAAGGAACCAGATCGTTTATACCCTCACCGCGAGATGCCGTGATTGCTACCGCTGTCTTAAGGCCTGTCCTGTTAAAGCCATTAAAATGAAGGATGGCCAGGCATCAGTGGACCCCAATCGCTGCATTGCTTGCGGCACATGTATAAAGGAGTGTCCTCAAGGCGCTAAGGTATACCGACGCGATATTGAAAAAGTTAAAAAAATTATCAAAGAAGCTCCAAGATGCGCCATCAGTCTGGCTCCTTCATTCAGCGCCATTTATTCAAAAGGCGAAAGTAAAAGGCTCACAGGCGCCCTGAGGCGCCTGGGCTTTTCCTATATTGGAGAAACAGCCATCAGCGCTTATGATACAGCACTGGCGACAGTCAAAGAAGCTTCTGCCAAAGGAACACAAATTTGCAGTGCCTGTCCCGCGGTGGTGAATTATGTGGAAAAATATGATCAAAAAGCGGTTTCAAAATTGATTAATGTCCATTCTCCCATGATCACCCATGGTCGGCGTATCAAGGAACTCCTAGGAGATGATACAGCAGTTATCTTCATAGGTCCATGCATCGCGAAAAAAAGTGAAATTGAAAAGGACAATTCCTTTGTAGAAGCCGCCCTTACATTTGAGGAACTTGAAGAATGGCTTGAAGATGAGCAAATAGACCTTCTGGGCTGCGAAGAAAGCAATTTCAACGAAATCCCTCTGGGTAATGCCCCGCTCTTTCCTCTACCCGGGGGATTATTAAAAACAGCCGGCCTGGATGAAGCCCAAAGCTTTCACACAAGCGGTTTCAATGAATTAAAAGAGGGGCTGGAATATATCCAGAACCAGGAAAATGAAATCATCGAGCCGCTCTTTTGCCGGGAAGGCTGTGTGAATGGTCCTGGAATCAATACCAAAAAAAACCTTTATCAACGCAAACAAAATGTTATCCGGTATAACAGGGAGTTAAATGGCAAAGAAAAAAACATTGAAATACCATTGATTAAGTTTCATAGGCATTTTGATCATCCTGAAGAAACAAACACACCCACAGAAAAAATGATCAACCAGATTTTGGCCAAAACCGGAAAGGAATCTCCGGATAAACAACTCAATTGCGGGTCATGCGGTTATAAAACATGCCGGGAAAAAGCAATCGCGGTTCTCGAGGGGATGGCTGAAATAGAAATGTGCCTTCCCTATATGCGGCGCCTGGCAGAACAAAGAACAGATAAAATTATTGAAACAAGTCCTAATGGAATCGTGATTCTGGATTTCAAATTGGAAATCATAAAAATGAATCCTGCTTTCAAAAAACTGTTTCAGTGTACTGATAATTTCTTAGGAAAAAAGGTCTCCCGAATCCTCGATCCAGCACCCTTTGAAAAGCTGGCTACAGGGCAAGATGAAAAAATCGAACAAACCCAAGGTTACGCTCAATTGAATATAAGCTGCCACGAAATATATTATCCTTTAAAGGGTGATAAACAATATGTCGGAATCTTTGTGGATATCACAAATCTCAAATCCAAAGACAAAAAACTCAAAACCATTCAGGAACAGACCATTTTCCAAGCTCGGGAACTCCTGGAACATCAGATTGAGATGGCCCAGCAAATCGCGGGTTTTCTTGGTAAAAATACCGCCCGAAGTGAAGAACTGGTAAATAAATTAATGTATCTCACAGAGGAAAAAAATGAGTACTAAGGAAAAATACCAGTTCATCCGTACCGATATCGCCCAAGCAGAAAAACAGGGGCATCCTGTCTGCGGAGATCTTGTAACCCAACACCGTACTCTGGAAGAAACAATCATTATCCTCATCGACGGCATTGGCTCTGGAATAAAGGCCAATGTGGCCGCCCATCTATATGCTTCCCGGCTGATGGAACTTCTAAAAAACGGGTTTTCTCTTAGAGAAGCTGTAAGCAGCGTGGTTAAGACCATCCATAAAGCGCGTACATCAGAAGTGCTCTTCGCGGCTTTTTCCATTGCACGAATATTAAACACAGGCGACACTACAATTCTGTCCTATGAAATTGCGCCTCCCATTTTTATCGAACATGGTTTTGCCTATGTGGCTGAAACACGTCCTTTCACGGCTCACGGCGAAATCATCAAGGAAAGCCATTTTTCCCTTGAACCGGGAAAACAGCTCCTTTTAGTAAGCGACGGAATCACTCAAGCTGGAATAGGAAACAGCCTGCCGCTTGGCTGGGGAGAAAAGGGTATTGCCGATTATGTAAACCGCAAAACAAAACAGGGAATCGGTTTTAGCACAATTCCTCAAAAATTACTGGAAAAATCCAAGGAATTATCAGATAACAGGTATCAGGATGATTCAACAGCCATTATAATCAGCTGTCAGCAAAGCCATAGCATTCACATTCTCACCGGTCCACCGGAAAACAGACAAAAAGACAATGAAATCGTCAAAAAATTTCTGGACAGTAATGGTGTGAAAGTGATATGCGGCTCCACCACCGCGGAAATACTGGCCCGAGAAGCAGGGAAAAAAGTTGAAATCAAAACCAATACAGGGTCCTACTGCAGCCCGCCGGAGTATAAAATAAAGGGAATCGACCTGGTAACAGAAGGCGCGCTGGTCCTGAATCAATTGTACAACATTCTGGAAGAAGATCCTGACAGCTTTGACCCCTCTTCCTGTGTGTCGGAATTGGGAATTCTTCTCCACGCAGTGGATATCATCCATATCTGGCTCGGCCAGGCGGAAAACCCGGGATACAAAGATAATATTGCCTTTACTCAAATGGGCATACTCAGAAGAAAACAAATCATTCCCCTGATAGCGGAAAAATTACGAAGCATGGGAAAGCTAGTGGTCGTTCATCCCTTTTAACTAATAACATACTTAGCGCTTTCAAAAAATCCGCAGTATAATCATTTGACGAAAAAATTAGCAGCCTTATTTATCAACATAACTCCCAATCTCAAAGAATTTCGCAAAACAAGCACAAAGCCCGATTGCCGGTTCCAAGCCATATCAGGAATTACCCCCTTAAAAAAAAGAAACAGGAGAGACTTCCCCGGAAAAATTATTTCTTTTTGCTGTTCCGTTTCTTAACTACAAATTTCAAAGACGCCAATTCCTTGTTGGTCAGCCGAATGCCGTTGGCTTTCACATTTTTTATACTGTAATTTTTAATTTCAAAACTTTCTTCCAGTTTTTTTAACCGAGGTTTTGGTTTATACACAACATCAAAACGGCCGGATGTTTCAGTTGTCAAGGTTAATAATTTACAATTATCAGGAACAAGAGAATATCCCTTATCCAGGATATATTTCTCGATCTGAGCCCGTTTGATATAGAGATAATCATCATCTTTATTGATATACAAAACCGTGAAGGTAATTTTCGCCAGATCTTCCTTGTCTGCCAAACCAGCATAAAGCATACCCTTGTCAACAAAGAGTTTTTCCGGCGCTTTCATCACCGAATAAGTACCGGATTTTCGTATAACAAGAATACGGTCATAATGGGAAACTTCACACAACACATCCCCTGAAGGCACTGCGTGGCCCAGATAACCGGTTTCACTATTATACCTCAGCTTTAAATCACGGGTCGCCGCTTCACGAACATCAACCCTGTCAAAACTTTTTATAACTGTCTGTCGCGGGTAGTTTTTACCGTACTTTTCTTTCAGATTGGCGAGAAAATCAATAGCATAGGTTTTGATGTCAGCCAGATGGGCCTTTATCTCTTTCAGACGCGCGTTGATTTCATCCATTTCTTTTTTAGCTTTATTGATGTCATAAAGTGAAATACGGCGAATAGGAATTTTCAAAAGCCTTTCAATATCTTCATCGCTAACATTCCGTTTAATCTGGTTCTGATAAGGCTCAAAGCCTTTGTGTACTGCTGACATGACACGGGCCTGAGTCGGCATAAGCTCGATTTTTTTATAAATCCGCTCTTCAATAAAAATCTGTTCCAGAGTCCGGGCATGAAGCTTGTCTTTAAGCTTCTGCTGCTCAAGCTTCAGCTCCTTGGTAAGCACATCCACCAACTGGGTCGCGTGGTGCTTAATAATATCGGATATGCTTATATGAACAGGCTTGCTGTCAATAATAAGGAGGCTGTTTACTGATATGGAACTCTCGCAATCGGTAAAGGCAAACAAAGCATCAACCATATCCTGTGTATGAACCCCCCGAGCCAGCTTAATCTCTATTTCAACCTTATCGGTTGTAAAATCATTGATCGACTGAACCTTGATCTTGTTTTTCCGGGCCGCGTTTTCAATGGAATTCATAAGAGCCTCGGTGGTTGTTCCAAAGGGAATCTCCTGAATCACGATACGCTTTGGATCGGAGGTATCCAATTTGGCGCGTACCAGCACTTTACCCAAACCATCTTGATAATCAGATACATCCACCTCACCCCCTGTGGGAAAGTCAGGGTAAAGTTTTACCTTTTTTCCTCTAATCGCATTAGCCACCGCATCGAGAACTTCGCTAAAATTGTGGGGCAGAATTTTCATTGACATACCAACTGCAATTCCCTCAGCACCCTGGACCAGAATAACAGGAAACTTGGCCGGAAAAGTTATGGGCTCCTTATTACGGCCGTCGTAGGAATCATCATATTGGGTGATTTCAGGATTATAAAGGGTTTCCTTGGCCATGGGCAAAAGACGACACTCAATATACCTGGCAGCCGAGGCTTCATCGCCTGTGAAAATGTTACCGAAATTACCCTGTTTATCAATAAACAACTCTTTATTGGCTAACACAACCAGGGCCGAAAAAATCGAAGCATCACCATGGGGATGATACTTCATGCAATGGCCCACCACATTGGCCACCTTGTTAAACTTGCCATCATCCATTTCAAACAAAGAATGCATAATACGGCGTTGTACGGGCTTTAAGCCGTCATCGATATGAGGAATGGCCCGGTCTTTTATTACATAGGAAGCATATTCCAGAAAATTGGTTTCAAATAGTTTATTCACATAGGACATTAGATTAATTTCTCCATTATATATTCTTTACGTTCAGGAGTGTTTTTACCCATATAAAAACTCAAGGTATCGTGAATGGTTTTAATGGACTTAACATTCACTTCAATCAAGCGGATATTCGGACCTATGAACTGGCCGAATTCCTTGGGCGATATTTCGCCCAAACCCTTAAATCGGGTTACCTCAGGCGAAGCCAAAGCTTCCATTGCCTCGTTTCTTTCCTTTAAATTGTAACAATAGCGGGTTTCCTTTTTATTCCTGACGCGAAACAAAGGGGTTTCAAGAATAAATATTTTTCCGGCCACCACGAGTTCCTCAAAATAATTAAGGAAAAAAGTCAGAAGCAGATTACGGATATGAAAGCCGTCGTAATCAGCATCAGTGGCAATAACGATCTTGGCGTATCGCAATTCGGATATATCATTCTCAATACCCAATGCCATCATCATGTTGTAAAGCTCGGCATTCTTGTAAATCTCAGCGCGTTTTTTGTTGAACACATTCTGGGGCTTGCCGCGGAGAGAAAAAATCGCCTGGGTGTAAACATCCCTGGCAGAAACCATGGAACCCGAAGCGGATTGCCCTTCGGTGAGAAAAATCATTGAGTTGTCACCCTTTTTTTTGTCCTCAATATGGTATTTGCAATCCTTCAGGCTGGGAATCTTGATAGAGATTTTTTTGGCTGCTTCCTTGGCTTCCTTGCGGACAACATTCAATTCCTTGCGGAGTTTTTCATTATGAAGAATTTTATCTTCAATTTTTTTGGCAACAGCTTTGTTTTTATGAAGAAAATCCACAATGCCCGATTTTACTTCCTGAATAATCCAGGAGCGAACTTCGGTATTACCCAACTTGTTTTTGGTCTGGCTCTCAAAAACAGGACTCTTCAGTTTAACCGAAACCGCGCCGGCTACACCTTCGCGCACATCCACGCCTGAAAAATTTTTCTGGTAAAACTCATTCACCCCCTTAAGAATACCTTCGCGAAAAGCTGATTGATGAGTACCCCCGTCTGAAGTAAACTGACCATTGACAAAGGAAAAATAGGTTTCGCCGTAATTCTGCGTATGGGTAAAGGCATATTCCAGATGAGTTGTTTTAAAATGGCCGATATCATAAAGCAGTTCATCACCTACCTCGGCCTTGAGAAAATCATAAAGCCCCCGCTGGGAAACAAAGGTCTGTTTATTAAAAACAAGAGACAAGCCGGAATTCAAACAAGCATAATTCCACATCCGCTGTTCGATATATTCATGGTTAAACTCATACTCCCCGAAAACCTCTTCATCAGGAATAAATTCCATATAGGTGCCATTTTTCTCAGTTTTATTGCTGCCCTCCATCTTTTCCTTGAGCGCTCCTCTTTGAAAAACAGCCCCGAAATATTTCCCTTCACGATAGGAAATAACCTTGAATTCACTGGAAAGAGCATTCACCGCCTTGGTTCCGACTCCGTTCAGCCCCACACTGAACTGAAAAACATCATCATTATACTTGGCGCCCGTATTGATTGTGGAAACACATTCAATGACCTTGCCCAAGGGAATACCTCGTCCGTAATCCCGGACCTGGATCTGTTTGCCTTTGACTATCACATCTATTTTATCACCATGCCCCATGATAAACTCATCGATGGAATTATCAATCACTTCCTTAAGTAGAATATAAATACCATCATCAAAATTAGAACCATCTCCCAAACGGCCGATATACATACCGGTCCGCAAGCGGATATGCTCCAAAGAGCTGAGTGTTTTTATTTTACTCTCATCATATACCGCGTTTTTTTTAGCCATGCAACCTCCCAGTCTCCTACATTTTAACTAAAAATTCAGCTTTGTAAAGTCCCTGAAAACAGCAAATCCAGGTCACCTTTTACGTTTGTTAACAGAAATCATTTTTCAGCCTATATTCAACAACTTACAGCACCGGGAATCGCGGCCCAGAAAAAGTGATGTTATGAGAGATTAATACAAAATTAGTATATGTTCAGCTAATGAATTTTGGGCGTTGCCTGCTTCCATTCCATTCCAGCAGGCCGGGCTTTCCGCCACTTCGCTGTCG
>JAFGWI010000247.1 GCA_016937215.1 Spirochaetales bacterium
AGTCAGATGAAGGTTTTGAGGCTCCACCCATTTTATCTTATCCAAAATCAGTTTTTTCCTTAATTCCCTGTAAATTTCTTCAAACTGATTATCAGGCTGAATCTTAACTGCAACAAACAATCGCTTCATAAAAAGATTTTAAGTGTAAAAATACGGTTTTTGAATGATAATTTTTTTAATTTTGCCGCCTCTTTGGGGCATTAGCTCAGTTGGCTAGAGCGTTTGACTGGCAGTCAAGAGGTCATCGGTTCGATTCCGATATGCTCCACCAAACAAAAAGGAGGCTTTCGCCTCCTCTTTTCATTTATTAGACACGCTTATTAACAAAACGACAACCAGGAACTATTCTCCTGGTAAACCTCTATGGGTGAAACATTCGTCTGGAATTTAAAAGAGCTGACTAATGCTGAGACCTCCTGTTTGATATTTTCCAGACCATCTCTAATTAAATCCTGGCGAAAGCCTTTTATGCCCATTTCCACCACCTGATTTGCCGAAATAACTTTACTGATTATTTTGCCCAGATCAACACTTTTTCTTTGTGGCATTTTCAGGTCAAGGGTAAAATTTAGGATCGATTTAAAATGATCGGCTGCTTTTTCTGTCAAATCATAAATTTTCAGGAATGCTGAAAGATTCATTTCCTTTTGCCGATTCATCAATTTCAATACAATTTCTGAAATTTGTGTGTAAAGCATATCATTAGCGCCCTCAAAAATTTGAAAAGGCCGGGAATCCACAATTCCCCTGATACCCATACTTTCTGCCTTATAACCGTTAGCTCCTGAAAGCTGAGTCATCACCTGGGCCGATTCCTGCATTAAATCAGTGATATAAGCTTTCATGCTGTTGGCTTCCACGGCAGCAGATGCCAAATTATTTTCAATACCACTATAAGCCACACTGCGTGAGCACATTGCCGAACCAATGGTAAAAGCACTTTGAATTTTAGCAATTTGATGTTTAACCTGATCCAATTCCATAAGCGGTTTTCCGCCAACAACACGGGTTGTACAATGCTTTATGGATTCATCCAGCATCCGGCGAATAAATCCGATTCCCATTCCTGGGAACTGAAACCGGCTTCTATGCAATAAATCCATCATCAACTTAAGTCCGGTTGATTCCGGCTCAAGTTTGAATTGTGCTGGAACTTTGATATCAATAATATTTTTTCCATAAGGAATTGGGTATAGACCCATGTTGTTATAATATTCCTCAACGTAAATGGCCTGATCCGGCTGTTGAACATCACAGATGAAAAAATCGATATCTCTTCCTAATTCACCGTTTTCCTTTTTTGGTCGGGAAGTCATCAACCAATAGTCTGCCATTCCTGTCAATCCCTGCCAATGTTTTGACCCTTTTATGTGATAATGGGTTCCTGATTTTACGTCTGAAGTCTGCATATTTAAAGCATCGCTTCCGAAATCAGGTTCAGTTATCATAAGTCCGCCCATATTTTGTTGAGTCAAAAACCTGTTATAAATATTTTCTTTCACCGCTTCCCGCGCATATTTAGCCACGGGTTCCAGAAACAAGGCCATATTAATTCCAAGTGTTAATGAAAGGGGTAATGATTCATAAGATGCAGCGTCTAGTATGCCCAAACATTCTTTGACTTGGACACCACGCCCGCCATATTCAACAGGAATTGCAGCAGCTAAAGGATTTTCTGCCATAATCTCTCTCAGGACCAACGGGGGGAAGCCTCTTTTCTGAATAAATTCTTTTAAATTATATTTCTCATAAAAGACACGCTTTAATGTTTCTTTGAAAGCGTTTATGTAATCTGCAAATGAACTTTTTTCTAAAATATCATAAGTTGCCATTCTGTCTGTTTTAATGTGTAAAAATTAGATTTGAAAACATTTAACGGGTTGACCAATTATAAATTGAATCATTCCCTAAAGTTTTTTAGAGTATTGAAAATCTTCTGTTTACGAAAGAATAGTATAACAGACGCATGAAAGGAGGTTGGTTCGTATCATGAAACATTCCCAAGGCACTTATGCGTTATGGCCTGTCTGATAAAAATCTTAAGGAGAAATTATTTTATCTGCTTTACGCCAACGGCAACAGGCCCTTTTGGACCCATTTCCACTTCATAACTTACCAGGTTGCCTTCTTTTATTTCGCCAAGCACATTATTCACATGCACAAAAATATTTTCTTTGGTTTCTGAATCCTTGATAAAACCATAACCCTTTGAATCATTAAAAAATGTCACAGTCCCTTTTCTGACTGGATCGCTTTTTTCATCATTATCCCTATTGGGAACACCAATTTCTATGCTTTCAAGTTTTACTTCTTTCTTTTTTGAAGGATCCGGAGGTGTGGAAGTAATCATTCCGTTTTCATCGACATAGGCAATCATATCATCCGGATTGTTTTTTTCTGCTTCTTTTCGTGCTAATCGTTTTTTTTCTTTTTCCTTCCTCTTTTTTTCTTTCTTGTTTCTAACTTCTTTTTTGTTAAACGTTTCTGAAGATCTGCTCATAAATTATTTATCCTTTAAGTTATTATTTCGTTCATGGTTCAGGCCCCTTTGTTTTTCCTTTAATTTCTAAATCAAAGAAGGCTTTGTTTTAAGGATTGTAATGCGCTCAGAAACGAACTACAGGAAAGAGTATCAGGAAATTAGGCACAACTACTTATGTCTTAAACTTTGGCAAAGTTACGTTTAATATAATAACAAGGTTGTTAATTCTGTATTTTTTCCTTTCAAATTCTCTACATAGCCAAAAAAATTAGATTGTTTTACTACGCATTTACGTTGTATATAATTTATTTTCAAAACAATATAAACTTTTCTAATTTATAAAGAGAGAGAAAAACGCTTTCCAAAAAAATTAAAGATTCAAAAAATAATTCTTTTAATAAATTTTCTACCTTTGCCCCCCGTAAGTTTCGAATCATCCAGCCCGGATGGCGGAATTGGTAGACGCGCTGGTCTCAAAAACCAGTGAGGTAACACTCGTGCCGGTTCGACCCCGGCTCCGGGTAC
>JAFGWI010000248.1 GCA_016937215.1 Spirochaetales bacterium
CTTATCCGAGGAACATCAAAATCAGATTGATAAAATGATCAGGGAAAACCCAAAATTAACCAAGGATATTTTGGCCCAGACTTTTGGACCTAAAGAAGCAACCATGACCATAAAAATACTGGATGAAAAAATAGCCGAATTAAAAACAGCCCATGACCCTGATAATCAGATACCTGCTTTGGAGCAAATGAAACTAATGGCTGACAAGGTTCAGATATCACCCAAAAAATTGACAGCCATGATTGACATGATTCTGGAAGATCCAAGATTATTACCACGAGATAATAGAACTTTCTGTAACGTTGGAACTCTAATTGGTAATTACTTACTCGGATCAGAAATGCATCGATTAACAGGAAAACATGGTTTTTTGAGAGCCACGGAACTTATTCAAAAAGCTCGTAAGTCATCGCTTAATTCAAAAGAAACCGGGGTTTATAAGCTAACGCCTGAAATTATTCAATTTGCGGCTAATTTGGGATTTCCGACGATGGCGGGAGCGGAGACGACAAAAGTAAAGGGGACAAGTCATGTGGCTATGGGGGCTGTTCGCGTGGCTGGTTATAATTCTGCTGTTGGGGTTAGGTTGGGAGGTCCGGGATCAGATGGTAGTACATATCCTGTGAAATTTCATGACTACACAAATAGTCGCGATTGGGAACCTAAAGTTTTAAATTTAAAGAAGATTGAGTATTATTTTATTGCACCGTAGAAAAGAGTAAATTTATGAGGAAGTTTATATTTATAATTGGATTGTTATTGAGCTTCACGAGCTGTGTTCGTGGTAATATTAAAGTGACTACACTTGAAAATTTCAATATCCGTGGTTTTATATTTGGAGTAACTCGAGAGACTATAATAAAAAATGAAGTTGCTTTAATTATGAAGGAAGGCAATATATTTGGGACTGAAACATTATCATATAAAGTGAAATTATTCGGGATTGACTGTACTATACAATATTTATTTCCAGATGGTACTCTAAAGAATGCATGGTATGATTTCAAATTTGAAGAAAGTAATTTTGTAGAAATAATTAAAAAATATAACTACTTAATAGATGAGTTATCGAAAAATTATGGAATTCCACATTTTAATGGCTTTAGGGAGGCATTGTATTCAGATGCTAAAGTTATAAATAAAAAAATTACAGATAAAAATATAAAATCTGATTTAGAAAATGAAAAATGTGTGTATATAGTTGAATGGACTTTTGCTAATCAAGTTGAAATACAATTGGTAATACGTGGGCAAGAGAAATCTGGTCTAAAATATTATTTAAATTACAATGCTCCAGATTATACTTTTTGATGAATACAACCATGAACCGCGGCTAACTTTACAACAAAAATCCCAACCCACATCACAATTTCCTGCTCCCCGCCCACATCCTCTCGGCCCTGGGAAACGAAAGAGTCAAAAAGCTCTTCGAGGAAGGCACCATCCAGGCCAAACTCGACATCAGCACCCCCGGTGATGCTCTTGAAAAGCAGGCCGACACTCTTGCTGAAAAAATGGTCCAAAACAAACCCGACACCAATGCTGTGAATAACGCTATGACCCCATTCTACACCGGAGTCGGTATCCAGAGCAGCGACAATATTTTCAACGATTCCGAAAACGGAAATGCCAGCTATTCCACCATCATCAAGCGATTGAGCAAGCCCCTCCGCGATTATTTTGAACCCATGCTTGGCAAAGAACTGAAGGACATCGAAATCCACACCGACACTAAAGCCAACGAAATGGCCGAAGCTATTAACGCACGGGCCTTTACTCATAAAAACCATATTGTTTTTAACAAAGGCGAATACCAGCCCGGAACCGTAGAGGGTAAAAAGCTGATTGCCCATGAACTGGTGCATACGGTTCAGCAAAGCCCGAAAATACAACGTAAGGAAAAGGACGTTTCCAAGCCAGCGGCCGAAAATGGCTGGTTTGTTACTCACGAGAATGGTAAGCTCTTTATCGAATTCAAACCGCCCGTGACCGATGATGCCATTGACATCAAAAATCTGGCCAACAAGCTGGTTGAAGGACAAGTCGATGGTGGACACGTCTGGCAGATATTTGTTAAACTCAGGAATGAGGGCATGGTAAAAGGTTCAATCGCCCCAGGGTCGACTTATACTTTCAAAGACACACCCATCATGAAGGGGCTCAGCCCCAAAGGCAAGGTGGATGTGAGCTTTTTGTATAATCTGGGCTTTGTTAAAAAGCCGGCGAACGCTGTGGTGGAAACGCCAAAAGAGGCGGAGGCCGGGTTTGATTTTTTTAAAGCTGTTGGCGATTTTTTTAGCGGAATTGGCGGTTTTATCGGTGGACTCTTTCAGTTTGGATCATCTGATGTTGGGGAGAAACTTAATGAAAGTAAGAGTGGTAATACAGAATTGGATCAAATTTTAAAAAATGTAATAAAATATGATGACAAAGTTTATAAGAATGTATTTACTGATGAATTGGCTAAAAAATACAGACCGATAGTAAAAATGGATAAGGATGGTAATAAACTGTATTATTTAAAAAATGGTAAAAAAACAAATTCATTACAATGTCAAACTTTTTGTAATAGATTATATGATGAAGCAATCCGAGATTTGGATAAGTATCTAAATCTTAACGGGTATTTAATAAAAAACGCCGCACCTCCGATAAGTGAGATGATTGACTACTATAATTTTTTTGAATCAAATGAGAACATTTTAGAATTAGATGAGAATCTTGGATTTAAAAGAGGCTCTAATAAAAAAAACGTTAGTATGAAAAAAATCCAGGAATTAGCAAATCAAGGTTATATGATTATTTTTTACAATGATGACCCTGAATATTCAGATCATATTGGAATCGTTGTCAGTGATAAAAATAAAATAAAGACTTTTTATGCTGAAGGAGAAATTAATGCAGCAGAACAATACTATACGAATGCATATAAAAAGAATGCTTTGGGTTCAGATATAAATGAGAATGAATTACCAATAGTTTATCAAGCGGGAACATTTCCAGGTTATTTATCATTCTTATTTGCAGCTAATTATTATACTCGAGCAAACAATACATGGGATTCTGGACATTTGCATTTTTATTTAGTAAAAAAATAGGAGTACATTTTGTTTATTGCAATAATTAAAAATTATTTTTATTTATTTCTTATCAGCATTTTTGTATTATGTTCCTGTGAAATTGGAAGTAATAAATTTACGGGCGAATACGTAATAAATAGAATTGTTTATCAAGAAGCTGATGGAAGTCTGTTTACAGTAAAAACTAAATTAGATGGAATGAAAGTAATTATTCAAGATTCCTCAATATATATAAATGATAAAAAAGTATTTAGTGGCTTAAATAAAATTAAAACTGGCGCAACTTATTCAGACTATTTATACCCTACAGCAAGTAAAGACATCAGTGCAATTCCGATAACTGAGTTAAAACTTATACCTGGGAAGGATAAAGTTATTAGTTATTTTTTTAATGATTACTTGAAGGCATACCCTTGTCTTACGTCAGTAGGTCCATTGCTCTTTCAATATAATAATAATTTACTTGTGGATGTTAGTATAGATCCGCAACAATTTTATGAATCAATCGATTATGATAAACGCTTTTTCTTGGAATTATATAAAAATTCTGAAACTTGAATAGTATTAACAAATTGTATCTTTGATAAACAATCACTTTATTGTGAAATTATTACGATAATTTTTCAGAACTATTCTTTGACAGGTTAGAGAAGGGAAATATAATTATTAATAGAATTGTAGCAATTCCTTCTGTATATAGCTATAAAAATTATCTGATACGATATAGATTTATTTTTTTTCTTTTTCAAGTAACAAGTTTTTAAATTGTTTTGTATTCTATGAAATTTAAAACTGTGTTTCAACAAATAATTTTCTACCGCTATGTTAAATTTCAAACACAAAATATAGCGTTAAGGATTAGAAGGGGGCAAGCCTTTTTTTCAAAAAAGGCGTAGCCAACCAAAAGGCGGCGTTTTCAACCGCCTTTTGGGTCGAAGCGATAGCGGAGCCCTGGGAAGCCTGGCCGGGTAACGCCCTCGGAAACGAAAGGGTCAGAAAACTCTTCGAAGAAGGCACCATCCAGGCCAAACTCGACATCAGCGCCCCCGGCGATGCCCTTGAAAAACAGGCTGACAACCTCGCGGAAAAAATGGTCCAGAACAATCCCGACACCAATGCTGTAAATAACGCTATGACCCTATTCTACACCGGAGTCGGAATCCAGAGCAGCGGCAACGATTCCGAAAACGGAAATGCCAGCTATTCCACCATTATCAAGCGTCTGAGCAAACCCCTGCGCGATTATTTTGAACCCATGATCGGTAAGGAACTGAAGGACATCGAAATCCACACCGATTCTAAAGCCAATGAAATGGCCGAAGCTATTAACTCCAGGGCCTTTACCCATAAAAACCATATTGTTTTTAACAAAGGTGAATACCAGCCCGGAACCGTGGAGGGTAAAAAGCTTATTGCCCACGAACTGGTGCATACGGTTCAGCAAAGCCCGAAATACAGCGGAAGGAAAAGGAAGTTTCCACGCCAGCGCTTGAAAACGGCTGGTTTGTGACCCACGAAAATGGCAAGCTTTTTATCGAGTTCAAACCGCCCGTTACCGATGAAGCCATCGATATCAGAAAACTCGCCAACAAGCTGGTTGAAGGACAAGCCGATGGTGGACAGATTATACAAATTTTTGTTAAACTCAAGACCATGGGCATGGTAAAAGGCACAATGGCGCCTGGATCGAGTTACACATTTAAAGACACACCCATTATGCAGGGTCTTAGCCCCAAAGGCAAGGTGGATGTGAGCTTTTTGTATAATCTGGGCTTTGTTAAAAAGCCGGCGAACGTTGTGGTTGAGCCGCCAAAACAAGCGGAAGGCGGTTTTGATTTGTTTAAAGCGGTTGGTGATTTTTTTGGCAGTCTTTTTCAATTCAGGTCATCGGATGTGAAAGAGAATGTAGTAGAAGTGAAGCGAGTCGATGATAAAATAACAATTCCTGCTACTAAACAAAAAATGGATTACAGCGAATTCCAAAATGAAAAATGGCTAAATTATCAAAACAAATATTATATTGCTGAACCCGATGGTAGTGGTTCCGGCGACGGTTTGTATCTGAAA
>JAFGWI010000249.1 GCA_016937215.1 Spirochaetales bacterium
GCGTTTTCTGCCGGATAATTTCCGGCAGAAAACCTTCGGAGCGACAGCGGAGTGCCGGATAGCCCGACCTGCCGGAGGCGGGTAACGCCCAAAAATTTAGCTAAACAAATACAAAAATTTTATATGGGTTTTTTAGCTGCTATAAAGCAAAAAATAATCATTTTATTGATGATATTTGGGTATCAGAACCATCTTTTTTGAGTTTTTCACTTATGGGGCAACATTTATTTTCGCAAGTGGGACAAATTTTGAGAATGATAAATAAGCCTCCCGTTACTATTTGGGACCAGAAGATTATTGTCAAAATAGGATTGTCAAATAAGATCAACTGGGATACTCCTGTTATGCTCCCAAAACCAATAAGTATTGCTGTAAATTCCTTTATGCCATACTTTTTTGCTGATTTGCATGGTCTTATTTTACCAATCAGACCGGGGAGAACATGAGAGCATTTTGCCTTTGCAGTGCATTTTGAACAACACATAATAAAAATGATGATGGAACTGAAAATGATCCATAAAGTGAAAAGCAATCCCGATTGCCAATTCCGCAAAAAGAGCTTTATGGCTGCTAATAGAAAAGCGAAATATACTAAACAAAAGCTGAATATACCAAATATTTTTTTCATCATCTTACTTCCTTCCAAAATTTGGAAAAAAGGGAGCTACCCTTTGTTTGTATTGAATAAATGTATCCCCGTAACGTAATTGCAAATCTTGGTCTTCAATAAAAGCGAATGTAATAAAAGGTATAATCCAGAAAAATGATGCAATAAAAAGCGGCAATGAATGGAGGAATAATGCTGTTGTAAACCACCAAATCAATTCTGCCATAATTTGTGGATGACGCATATAATTATAAATTCCTTGATAAAGTTTAGAAGATTTATCCGGTGCGATGGCTTCTGCTCCTGAATCTTTCATTCCAAGAATGACCAGAATCAATGCAACTATTCCAGATGCAATACTTATAACCATGGAAATGAAATTATTCCAGGGTAGGCTTTGATTGAAGTCTTCTGAAACCGGAAAAAAGGGATAGAGCACAAAAGTCAAATAGGAAATCAGGTACATTAATATCGCTATAGCCCGAAAACATCCGCATAATTTATAGGCATCATAACCAATCTTTCTGGATAGTTTTTCTGGGGAAACACTGATCATATATAGAATTATAAATCCTATTCCAGATATGCTTGAAGTTAAGAAACAAATCATAATCTCTCCTTTTGTAATTATTTAATATGTTGAATTTAAAAAATTCTTCATGTTAATTAAATGGAGAAAATTACTGCTTTTTGTTTAAATTCACTAAGTAATTCTACTTAAAAGTAATTTTGATTAATAGGTCCCACATTCCGCAGTGAATTTAGGTAATTTCTTATTGGCACCTCTAAAAACCCATGATAATGGGTTTTTAGAATACAGAAAATTTCCTTAAAACATCAAGGGTGCCTGAGGAGAAAAACTATCTTTTTTATATATAAACAATTAAAATTTGCTTCTATTAAAGACAAATGCTAACTAATAAGTCAATTTTATTAAAATCAGCAAAAAAGATAGTTTTTAGAGGTGCCCTTATATTATTTAGAGTTAAGAATTTGCGATTTGCAAAATCGCCTTTTCTATTTCTCTATAATATAAGAAATTACTATTTTAGTGCAAAAAGTGGGATAGGTGATAGGGTTCTAAAATTATCTCACCTGAGTGAGATTATATCAGAAAATAGCAATAGTCCTTAAGATAATGAGGTTCATTTGTCAATATTATTGGAGTTTAATACTTGAATTAATTCAACTCGATTGTTCACTTGGCATTTGTTATAAATATTGTAAAGGTGCTTATCCACTGTTCTTATTGAAACGGTTAATTTATCCGCAATTTCTTTGTTACTTAAACCCTCTTTCATAAGGTTTATGACCTGGATTTCTCGTTTGGAAATTCCATAGTGCCTATATTTTTCAGAGATGGGGGCAAAGGTTCTTTCTGCTGAGTTGATCAATAATTGTTTTATATTAAAGATTAAATTGAAAGAACCAAAAACCAGGGTATAGAGTGATAATGAGACGGCCCCAACTGGGAAATCACTTTGCTTGAATAAATCATGCTGTCGAAAAATGTATTCCAGAATCTCCAATGGTGTAAAAATCATAAATGATAAAAACAAACAAGGAACAATACGTAGTAAAGAATCTGTTTTAAATAATTTTCGATTAAGCCAAACTCGTATAGTGCCAACTGTTAATGCTGTTACTAATAGAATTAAAATTCCAAACAATACCAGTTTTCGAAATAAAATCAAATCCAGGGTAATCAAGAAAAAATATAGAAATAATAAAATAATCTGAATAATCAGGTTTTTTAGGTTTTTTATTTTTATAAATATAATATCAAGTGTTCTGAAAAGAAAAAAAATCAGTAAACCTGTTAGATAGGCAAGAGTGACTATAAAAACACTATTCATTTCGGCAATTGGTTTTTCGCTGTATTGATAAAAAAAATGAAAGCCTGTGTAAAAAAAAATTATGGCATAAAATGACGCCAGTGTTAAGATGAAGCTAAAAAGCCATTTTTTTCGATAATACATATAAACAATGATTGATGAGAAAATCGATATTCCACCGATAATCACTGCCAGGATGTAACTGATAAATATTAAATCGTTGATCATAATGCTTGTGATTTTAAACCTTTATTCAAAAATGTTTTTTAATTATACAATATATCTGAGGGTTATCCAAAAAGCCTGTGTTTTTGAAAATCAATTCATATAAAGTGCCTTTATTAATCTCTATAAAAAGGATATTGCTTTACACTAAATTCTGATTTTTCAGACAGCCTTAATAAGAAAAATTCAAAAGGAAAGGCCTCAGAGTATTGAACACAAAAAAAAGGGGCTTTGGCAAGCCCCTGATCGCAAAAATTGTAGCACGGCCAAGATTAAGTGTCTTCTAATTTGCTTTCTGGAGCTATAAAGGGCTTTAACTTTAACAAGCTATTTATAGTCAACCATTTTGTATTTTGAGGTTGGGCAATATACTTTATAAGCGAAAAAACTGTTATCCTAAAAAATCCTCACAAGTTTTGCATTTCTCTCAATGCCATTGATTTCAGCGATAACCTCAATTTCCACTTTGATGATTTGTCCTTTGAGTTTGTCCAGTTTCAGGCGTTGTTCCTGGCTTAGGCCCTTTAAATGATATATTTTGCCTGAGCTATGTTTCAGGTCATAAAAATTTTTCTTGATAATCAATTCCGCGTTTATAACGCCACCTTCCTTTTTTTCAGGAGGGGCATTGTTCTCAACATATTTAATGGCAATGCAACTGGAAAAAAGCAAGACAATCATGATTATAATCAGAATCCTGAAATGATTTTTTTGAAAATACATTATACTTTATCTCCTTTGAACTGAATTCAATTGGATTTTATATGAACGGAATGGATAATTCAATTGAATTATCCGCAAAAACGATAACCAACGGTATGCACGGTCTGGATTAATCGCGGATCCGAAGGGTTGCTTTCAATTTTTTGTCTGAGTTTGGCAATATGCTGATCAAGTGTCCGGGTTGTGCCTTCATAATTGATACCCCAAACTTCGTCGAGCAAGGTAAAACGATCAAGCACCTTGTTGGGATTCTTGATAAAAAACTGGAGCAAGCGCACCTCCCTCAAGGTCAATTTAAAACTGACCTTTCCCTTTTTCCCCTCAAAAGTCGAAGGATTAACTTCAAGATCACCCAGCCGAATAATCTCGTTTTCTTTGAATTGGCTGTCCAAGGAGGCGCGTCGAAGGGCCGCTTTTACCCTGGCCAAAAGCTCCTTTAGCCCAAAGGGCTTGGTGATGTAATCATCGGCTCCCAGTTCAAGGCCCAGGATTTTATCTATTTCCTCGCTTTTCGCGGTCAGCATGAGAATGGGGGTCACAGGATCGTTCCGCCGTATTTTCTTAAGCACATCATAGCCTGACAACTCAGGCATCATGATATCCAGCAGAATCAAATCAGGCTCTTCTTTTCGATAAACCTCCATCGCCATTTGGCCGTCAGAAGCGCTAACCACCTTATAATTTTCACTTTCAAGCAAATCCTCCAAACCTGTTCGAATCGCCAATTCGTCTTCGCAGAGCAATATCTTTTTTTTCATCCAAATATCCTTTCCCGGTTATTTGTGAGGAAATGAGATTCTGAAAACACTTCCTCCTCCTTTTCTTGGAATAAATTCCAGTTTGCCGCCCATGTCGTTGATAATTTTCTGCGATATGGAAAGCCCTAAACCGCTGCCGCTTATTTTTGCGGTCAAGGAATCATCAACACGGTAAAAAGCCTTGAAAATGCGCTTTGCCTTGGTTTTTGGGACCCCTATACCGCGGTCGAGAATATCGATAACATCATGATTTGATGTTGATTGTAGCATTAATTGGATTTCCTTTGTATCGTTCGAGTATTTTTCGCTGTTGGAAATCAAATTGATCAGACACTGGCCCAGTGCTTCGGGATCAATATCGCGCACAATGGGTTTTTCCGGCGCGGAAAAAAGAACGTTGAACCCGGCTGTTTCCAGGCGTAAACGTTGGCGGTTCAGAATATCCTCGCAAAGGCTTGTCAAATTTACAGGCGATAGATTGTATTTCCCTTTACCCCGATTCATTTTTGAAAAATCAAGAACATTATTCACCAAACGGGAAAGCCTCTCGGTTTCACTGACCATGAGCGATAAATAGTGCTCCTGTTTTGCCGGATTTTTTTGCCGTTTTTCCTTCAGCATTTCTGCGAACATGCGAATAGAAGTCAGGGGAGTTTTTAACTCATGAGAGACATTGGCCACAAAGGTGGTTTTTTTGGCTGCCAGGTCCATTTCAGAATAAAAGGTCCGCAAGAAAAAAGCCCCGCCAACAAGAATGCTGGCAACAAGGAGAATAATCATGGATGCCATAATAAAGGTGATGTTGTTGGCTTTCTGTGAAATGGCTGTTGGATTTGTCAGGTAAACAGCCACTTCCCAGCGCGGTAATATTTCTGAAATTTCCCGTGAAATAAAAGGAATTCTCCAGTCGATTTCCCCTTCCTCCGAAGGAGCCAGCAAGGGATGGCCAGCTTCATTCAAGATTGTGATTAGCCTTTGCTGGTCCAGGGGATCTTTTATGCTTTCTGTGATGTAGGAAACCAGGTTGTCGTTGTTCAACAGGCAGCCTGTAATGTTTCCCGCCCCATCTTTTTTCCAGAACAACAACTTAAGCTGCTCTTCGATAAAACGGGGAATCATTCCCACATCAGCCTTGCTGATAATTTCGGTGAAATTAAGGGGTTCGGCGATAAAAATCGATTCCGGCCGGTTTGTCACCAAACGCTCTCCGCCTTTCAGGGGGGCTACATTTCTCTGAAGCCGTGTTTGGCCTTCCTCCGCGGCCTGATCATAAACCAGATTCCTTACTTCTTCATACTTTTCGAATTGTTCGATTGCTTTTTGTTCTTCGCGTTTCTTGGACACTGGCGCTTCTGAAACAATGGCATCTTCGGCGACAGAAGCTATATCGTAAGCATTTTTTTCATCGGCTGATTTAATAATAGGCAAATTTCTTTCAACTGAAACCGGATTCTCCTGTTTTTCCTGAACCACTCTGGATGATTTTTCCTTTGAAAGCGATTTGGATAATAGCGCATCGTTCTGTTTGGCGGAATTATCCAGGGCGCTTAACTTTTGTTCAGCTTCATCTTCTGAAGACGAAGGTTTTTCCCCTTTAACAACATCGGCTGTGTCTTTTGGCAAGGAAAGGCCTTGTGGAGGGTTCTCCTGAATTTCGTTATGAATAACAGCCGGCTGAATCTCTATTACAGGACTTTCCTGTGACCCTTCTTCAATAGAATCGTTTTTTGCCTCAACAATGGATTCTTCCTTTTCACTTAAAGAAAAATCATTTTGTGATATAAGCGGCGCAGCCTCAGTAAGTGCTTTTTCCTTGAGCTTGTTGTTTTCAATAACACGGCTTGAAGCCAGGCTCTGTTGATTTTCCAGTTTTTCCGATTCGCTTAAAACAACTTCCTGGTAATAGAGGGCAATATTCTGGTAAACCGGAATGGCGATTTTGTCCTTCACAAAATCACGGTTCCAGTTTAAAAAGGAAATTTCCTTTTCATTAAGATCCTCACTTATTTTGGGAAAAAGAATCTCCTTGTCCGCTGAAATAAAAAAAGGCAAATCGATCAGAGGATTCCCCTGAGACCAGTTTTTCAAGGATGTGTCCATTTCATCAATTGAAACAAGAGGCACTTTTTCCGCCAGCTCATCCTGTAAAATAACAAGGCGCTTGTTGATTTCCGAAACCTGAAGCCGTACCTCGGACAAATAGAATTTTTCCACCTGTTTTTCCATGTAGGCTTCTTCCCTCTCAAGGGCCCTGAAGGATAAAAAGCTCAACACCAAAGCCGGCACAATAATCGCCAGGATAAAAACAAGGGCCCAGAAAGCTTTAATCGGCGAGTGGGACATGAAATCTCCTTTGATTCATACCTTTCATTTTATTGAAAAATCCTGGCCAAGGCTACTGTTTTTTTTAAAGGCTCTATGGTAAGACCTATCACTGTCAACAGCCAGAGCCTGGGGCAAGGCATCCCTTTTGTCCGGCCTATAGTCGGGCTTTCCGAAGGAAAGATCATGGAGTAACCAACAAGCTTCAATTTTTTTCATAACATCACCCTTTCCACTTATAAGATAAAAAAAAAGCCGTAAAAAGATGTCATGAAAATGTAAAATCCTGTAAAAAAGTGTAAAGAATTGGTGCTTTTATCTGATTAATCGTTTTTTGGGCGTTCCCTGACAGTAATGAATGCCACTCTGTTGCAGCCAATAGCGCCGCTCAATCGTTCTCACTATGAGTAAAAATCAAATCTATTGCCAACTGTCAGGTCGGGCTTTCCGTTACTCCGGCTTCCGCCTAGGAAGGTTTTTTGCCTTGAAAAAACAGGCAAAAAACGCTTTGAAGAACAGGTTTTGAAAAACCTGTTCTTCATAACTCCAATCCCTAA
>JAFGWI010000250.1 GCA_016937215.1 Spirochaetales bacterium
GATAGAAGGCATGGCTTGCGATTTTTTCAAAAATTGCAAGCCAAAGCGTTTTCTGCCGGATAATTTCCGGCAGAAAACCTTCGGAGCAACAGCGAAGTGCCGGATAGCCCGACCTGCCGGAGGCGGGTAACGTCCAGAAAGTATGTAAGCTAAACAAATACAATCAATTCATTATCTGAAACTTTTTTTGACAGCCCTTGTTGAGGCATAAAAAATTAAGCCACCCAGCTTGAAACAGATATAATAATTTTCTCTGCAAACAAGGTCTTTAAACATCAGATAATCTATTCAAGATAGATTGGAACTATTCAGCAGGTTCAGCGATGTCATCCTGAACAAAGCGAAGCGGAGCGAAGGATCTCCACTGGAATATGACAAGTTACTTTGCTTACAAAGGGTTTACAGGAAAAATAAACGCGCGATTTCCTGAACCATCATTGATTCTTCGTCGTTCCTTCTCAGAATAACATCGCCTGTATTTTTCTATAACAGCTGAAAAGTTACGATCGATTCAACATACGCAAAAAAATCAATAAAACTTTCCTGAGAGGCTTTTTCTGAAATCTTCAAATGTTTTGATGATACTTCTTTAAAGTGTTTTCAAGTAATTTTAAAAATACCATTAAGGTAAAAATTTCAAGTTTTCATTCCAAAAAGTAGGATTCTTAAAGTATCAACAACAAATTTGTAGATTACCATTTTTCACCATAGAATTATCTTTCTATACCATAAGGAAATATTACTAATGGCACAGATATTGCATATATAATTAGCATTAAACCCGAGGAGGTTCTATGCCCTTTAAGAAACGACCAGAAAAATGCGGACTCTATGATCCGAGATTTGAAAAAGAAAACTGCGGGGTTGGCTTTATTGCTCATATCAAAGGCCAAGCAAGCCATGAAATCATCGATAATGCCTGCGAAATTCTTGTGAATATGACTCATCGAGGGGCTGTAGGAAGCGAAAAAAACACTGGCGATGGGGCCGGTATTCTGACAGCCATTCCATGGGACCTGCTAGAGAAAATCGCCAAAAATGAACTCAAAGCGGAACTGCCCCGGCGAGGCCAATTTTCCGCTGGAATCATTTTTCTACCCCAGGACAAGAGCGAAAGAAAGGCCTGCAAAGCCAAGGTAGATTCGATTGTCCATAATCACCAATGCTCAATTCTGGGTTGGAGGCCTGTTCCAACAGATAATTCATCCATTGGTCCAACAGCCAAAGCCAGCGAACCGGTAATGGAACAGCTTTTTATCAAGGCGCCTGAAGGAATTAATGAAGAACAGTTTGAGAGGATTCTCTACCTGATTCGCAAAGAAGCCACCCATAGCATACGCGGAAGCGAAATGGATATGGACCATTTCTTTTATATTAATAGCCTCTCAACAAAGGTTATTGTCTATAAAGGCATGCTTATGCCCCATCAGCTTTTTGAGTATTTCAAAGATTTAAATGATCCAGATTATAAAACCCATCTGGCCATGGTTCATTCACGATTTTCAACCAATACCTTTCCAAGCTGGGACAGAGCTCAACCTCTGCGCTTTATGTCTCACAATGGCGAAATCAACACACTGCGAGGCAATGTGAATAAAATGAAAGGCCGTGAAGGTACATTAAAATCTGAACTATTAGGCGATGATATCAAAAAGATTTTTCCTATCATCGAACCAGACTTGTCAGACTCCGGCTGTTTTGATAATGCCCTTGAGCTGCTTCTTATGGCCGGCCGAAGCCTGCCTGAAGCCGTTATGATGATGATTCCCGAAGCCTGGGAAAATCACCATAGTATCTCACCTGAAAAACGTGCTTTTTACGAATATCACGCTTCACTCATGGAACCCTGGGACGGTCCGGCTTCGGTCGCTTTTACCGACGGCCATTATATTGGCGCGGTTCTTGACCGTAACGGCCTTCGCCCAAGTCGCTATTATGTGACTCATGACGATTACGTTATCATGGCCAGTGAAGTCGGTGTTCTGAACATCAAACCCGAGAATGTAAAAATCAAAGGCCGTCTTCAACCGGGAAAGATGTTCCTGGTAAATTTTGAAGAAGGCCGCATTATTGATGATAACGAGGTCAAAACCGAAATCGCTAAAAAGCGCCCTTACAGCCAATGGCTTCAGGAGCAAAAAATCGAACTTGCCGAACTCCACACCGGACATGAACCCCATGGCTTTGAACCAAAGACTCTTAGCAACAGATTACAGGTTTTTGGATACTCCCTGGAGGATTTAAACATTATTTTAGCACCTATGGCAGCCAATGCCAAAGAGCCCCTGGGCTCCATGGGGAATGATACCCCATTGGCGGTTTTGTCAACCAAGCCAAGAATGCTCTATGATTATTTTAAACAGCTTTTTGCCCAGGTAACCAATCCTCCCATCGATTCAATCCGGGAAGAAATCATCATGAGTCTCGAATCCTATATTGGACCCGAAAAAAACCTGCTTGAAACCAACCCTGAACACTGCCATCGCCTGCGCATGGCTCTTCCTTTCCTGACCAATGAAGAATTGGCAGCCATCAAACACATCGATTATCGGGGATGGAAAGCCAAAACCATTGATATTTGCTACGATATTGCCGAAGGAGAAGCCGGGCTGCAAAATCATCTGGACAAAATCTGCGCGGAATCCGAAGAAGCCATTAGCGCTGGTTACAGCCTGATAGTTTTATCCGACCGCGACGTATCAGCCAAAAGGGTTCCTGTAAGCGCCCTCGCGGCAGTAGGAGCCGTTCATCAGCATTTAATCCAGAAGGCCAAACGCACTCAGATCGGCATTGTTCTTGAATCAGGTGAACCCCGGGAAGTGCATCATTTTTGCATGCTCGCTGGTTTCGGGGTTGATGCGATTAACCCCTATCTGGCCTATGAAGCTATGTGGCAGCTTAAAATCGATGGTTATATTGATTCAAAATACACAGACGATGAAATCGTACAGCGTTATACTGATGCTCTGGCCAAGGGAATGCGAAAAGTATTTGGGAAAATGGGTATTTCAACCCTGGACTCCTACAAAGGCGCACAGATCTTTGAAGCCATTGGCCTAAACAGCCAAGTGGTAAAAAAATGCTTTACTGGAACTGTCAACCGCATAGAAGGGGCTGATTTTGACATCCTCGCCAAAGAAGCACTGAAGCGGCACCACAGCGCTTATAATAACAGAAATAAAAACGCAGGAACCCAGGCCATTAACCCTGGAAATTACCAATGGAGGGCCGGAGGCGAGCGCCACATGTGGGACCCGGAATCCATTGCCAATTTACAAATGGCAACAAAATACAAGGATGTCTCCAAATACAAAATTTTCAGCGACCGTCAGAATCAGAGATCATCGGAACAATTCACCCTACGAGGGCTTTTAAAATTCAAGAAAACCAAGCCCATCTCCATCGATCAGGTTGAAGCAGCCTCAGAAATCGTAAAACGTTTTGTAACCGGGGCCATGAGTTTTGGGTCCATTTCACAGGAAGCCCACGAAACCATTGCCATCGCCTTGAACCGACTCGGTGGCAAATCCAATACTGGTGAAGGTGGTGAAAATCCGGAACGATTCAAACCTCTCCCAAACGGAGATTCCAAACGTTCGGCCATTAAACAGGTAGCTTCAGGCCGCTTCGGAGTTACCGCCGAATACCTGACAAATGCCGACGAGATCCAAATCAAAATGGCCCAGGGGGCTAAACCCGGAGAAGGCGGCGAGTTGCCTGGTCACAAGGTCTTTGAGGTTATTGCCAAAACCCGTTACTCAACACCAGGAGTCGGCTTAATAAGCCCTCCCCCACATCATGATATTTATTCAATCGAAGATCTGGCCCAATTAATTTTTGACCTGAAAAATTCCAATCCTAAAGCGCGCATCAGCGTCAAGCTGGTTTCGGAAGCCGGTGTCGGTACCATAGCAGCCGGTGTGGCCAAGGGCCATGCCGATCACATCCTTATTTCAGGTCACGACGGCGGAACCGGCGCTTCACCTTTAACAGGGCTTAAACACGCGGGATTGCCCTGGGAACTGGGTATTGCCGAAACACACCAGACCCTGGTTTTAAACGACCTGCGAAGCCGCGTGGTATTGCAAACAGACGGTCAGCTAAAAACCGGCCGTGACTGTGTTATCGCGTCGATTCTCGGAGCAGAAGAATGGGGCTTTTCAACAGCGGTTCTCATAACCATGGGATGCATCATGATGAGAAAATGCCAGCTCAATACTTGCCCTGTTGGCGTTGCCACTCAAAACGAAAGCTTACGTCAAAAATTCAAAGGCAAGGCTGATTATATTGTCAATTACTTCTACTTTGTTGCCGAGGAAATCCGTTCCATCATGGCGGAACTTGGAATCAAAACCGTAAATGAACTCATTGGCCGGGTCGACCTGATTGAAAGCGACAAAGCCATCGAAAATTGGAAAACCAAAGGTCTTGATTTGACCGCTTTGCTGACTCCTGCTCAAAAATCAAACCCGAAAACCGATGTATTCTGCTGCATCGCTCAGGATCATGAAATCGACAAAGTACTTGACCGCAAATTAATCGAGTTCTGCCAGGAAGCAATCAAAGCCCAGAAAAAAACCGAGCTTAATCTGGCTATACAAAATACAGACCGGGCAGCCGGAACCATGCTGAGCCATGAAATCACTAAATTGTACGGAAACAAAGGCCTTGATGAGGACACAATCAATATTAAGCTCACAGGTTCTGCAGGCCAAAGCTTTGGGGCCTGGCTGGCCCGGGGCGTTACCCTGGAACTTGAGGGTGACGGCAACGATTATGTGGGAAAGGGACTCTGTGGAGGAAAAATTATTGTTTATCCCCCAAAAAACGTGAGTTTTAAAGCTGAGGAAAACGTGCTTATCGGAAATGTGGCCCTTTACGGCGCGACTCAGGGACAAGCCTTTTTCAGGGGCCGCGCGGCAGAACGCTTCTGCGTCCGCAATTCCGGAGCCCAGGTTGTAATCGAAGGCATAGGCGACCACGGCTGTGAATACATGACCGGAGGAAGGGTCGTCATTCTCGGCGAAGTTGGTCGAAACTTTGCCGCGGGAATGAGCGGCGGAATTGCCTATGTGTGGGACCCGAACAAGCAGCTCAAGCAAAAATACAACGACGAACTGGTCGAACTTGAAGCGATGGAAAAAGATGACATTACCGATGTAAAAAAACTGCTGGAACTGCATCAAAAATATACCAGTTCAACAGTCGCGGCCAAGGTGCTTGATCATTTTGACGAACACATCAAGGATTTCATCAAGGTTATGCCAGTTGATTATAAAAATGTTCTCATGGAACAAAAAAATAAAGGATTGGAGGCATAAATGGGAAAGCCAACAGGATTCTTGGAAATCGAGCGAAAAAAAGCTATTGATACCAATCCAAAGGACAGGATTAAAGATTACAGCGAATTCCACAAGGAATTAAACATAGAAGACCGGAAGTCTCAAGGCGCGCGCTGCATGGACTGCGGCGTTCCTTTTTGCCAGTCTTCATACGGTTGCCCGGTAAGCAACCTCATTCCCGAATGGAATGATCTTATTTATAAGGGAAATTTTGAAGAAGCCTTTCAAAGGTTGATTAAAACCAATAATTTTCCCGAGTTTACAGGACGTGTTTGCCCGGCTCCCTGCGAAACAGCCTGTGTTCTGGGTATCATTGAGCCGGCTGTCTCGATAAAAGATAACGAAAACTTCATTATCAACCTAGCCTACGAAAAAGGCTGGATAAAAGCCCAGGCACCGGAAAAACGCACAGGGAAAAAAGTGGCTGTTATTGGAAGCGGACCCGCGGGGCTCGCGGCAGCTGATCAGCTGAACAAAGCCGGTCATGAAGTAACAGTATACGAACGCCACGACCGAATCGGCGGATTATTGATGTATGGGATTCCCAACATGAAGCTGGACAAGGGCCTGGTTCAAAAACGGGTAGATATTATGGCAGCCGAAGGGGTCATTTTCAAAACCAACAGCGCCGTGGGCACTGATATTGATGCCAGAGAGCTGAAAAAACAATTTGACGCCATTTTACTTAGCTGCGGAGCCACCAAAGCGCGGGACCTTCCAGCGCCTGGCCGCGAACTATCAGGAATCCACTTTGCCATGGAATTCCTACACGCCAACACCAAAAGCCTGCTCGATTCCAATTTAGCCGACGGTCAATACCTTTCAGCAGCGGGTAAAAAAGTGGTTGTTATAGGCGGCGGCGATACCGGAACCGACTGCATCGGAACCTCCCTTCGCCACGGCTGTGAAAGCATTGTGAACTTCGAGCTGCTGCCAAAACCAGCGGAAACTCGGACCGATGAATATCCCTGGCCAACTTACCCCAGGATTTTGAAAACCGACTATGGCCACGAAGAGGCCATAGAAAAATTCAACAAAGACCCGCGGGTATATTCCATCCTGACCAAGGAATTTCTGGGCGAAAATGGCAAAATAAAGGCTGTAAAAACCATCAAAGTGGAATGGAACAAGGATGAACAAGGCAAATGGCAAATGAAAGAAATACCCGGCACAGAAGAAAACTATGAAGCTGATCTTGTTCTGCTTGCCATGGGCTTTCTGGGGCCTGAGGAGGAAATCATCAAGCAGCTGGGCCTTGACCAGGACAGCCGCTCCAATATCATGGCCCTTTACGGTGAATACGCCACCTCCCAAAAAGGCGTTTTCGCTGCCGGCGACGCGCGGCGGGGCCAGTCACTGGTTGTCTGGGCCATTAACGAAGGCCGCGGCGCGGCAAAAGCCATGGACCAGTACCTCATGGGCGAGACCATTCTTCCTTAACGCCGTTTCCGGGAATGTTGGCTTAACGCAAAAATACAACAATTATCAGAGGCTGTTTTTAAACAGCCTCTTTTATTTACTTGAACAAAAAGCACAAACTACAGCTCGCGAAACCCCAACAAGGACCTTTCAGAACCCCTGTCACAGCTTGATAGCCTAACTATTTTTCAATTGGAATCCACACCTCACTGGGGCAATTCTCAGGATCATCATCCTCGGAAGGAGGATAAATCTCCAGTTCAGGCCCCTTGGCATGGTTGTATTGAGTAGCCGGAAACCATTCGGAAAAAATACGCTTCCACAAAAGCTGAATGGAATCAGGCAAGGGCCCACGGGTCTTGAACACCGCCCATTGATGGGCTGGAATGGTTTTTTTCACCATTCCCTTGGGCAATTTATCGCCCCGCGATTCACAGGCAACCAGATAATTGAAACGATTGGAATCATCGGTAAAATCGATGCAAATCCCCATTGGCGCGCCCTTGGTATGACCCTTTGAATCAGCAAGCTTCATGATCTCCTCAAAACTGCCGTCGCCCATCACCTCCTGCCAAAAACGCGGAATCACCTTGAAGTTTTCACCATCATCACTTCCTGTTGTAATCATCCTGCCCACGACCTGAAAAGCAGGCAGCTCCACAATTTCATAATCCATCGTAACACCTCCATTAATTGATAGATGAAAGGAAATAGGCGGAAAGGCTTTCAGAACCTGACGCCCCTGCCGGACCGCTCCAGGCGCCAAACCATGAAGCCTGCCAAAGGCCTTGGTGAATGATGCCTGGCTTTCATAACCATAATCAAGGGCAATTTCAAGAATCCCTTTATCACTGGACACCAGATCACGGGCTGCCAGACTGAGCCTTCTCCTGCGGATATAGTCTTTTAATGTATAACCGGTTAAAATACAAAAGACCCGCTGAAAATGAAACTCCGAACTGTTGGCCATAGAGGCAATCTCTCTTATATCCAGATCATCTTTAATATTTTCTTCGATATGCTCCATCACTTTTTTCAGTCTAAAAAGCCATTCCATGCGCCTTCCTTTCTATATTTTAGAGGATATATCATCTTATCGGAAAAGTTTTGTCATTTTATGCTTTTAGAAGACAAAAAAAAAGAAGTGTGAAGGAATATTGGAATTTTTGCTATCATGTTTTTCAGGGCGTATCCCCTTCCAGCTCCGCTTCCAGGGGGCGGGCTTTACGAGGCTCCGCTTCGCTCCGAAATCCTCGGCGCCTTTTATGGCGCCTGTGGGTTTCAGGTCATGGTTTTTGAAAAAACCATGACCTGCCTCTCCAATCCCTTACGCGTCAAAAACAGAAAGCCATTGCACAAAGCAAGGGCCCTGCCACATGAATCATTCCTGGGAAAAATACTTTTGATCTATGGCCACGGCTGTTATCAAGGCAATATCCTCTGGCATTTGCTCCTGAATATCCACAGTAAAGCGGTCGGACAAGGTGTTTTCCTTGGAAACCGTGAAAACTTCCCGGCCCTCCTGATCGCGGCATTGAAAATCCCAGGCAGAAAAGCCACCCTGGGCGTTGTATTTTTTATTTCCCATATATAATGTGAAATGTTTAATCAGAGACATTAAAGGAAACTCGATCAGGGCAACCGCTTTTTTTTCATTATCAAAAACCTTGAAACGGGTCTTTAATAAATTACTCGTAACCTTTTTGAAGGCAAGACCCTGCCCTAGACCCTCCCGCATTTCCCATTCAGGAGGAAAGGCGAATTTTCCTTTAATAACATAGGCTATTTCAGCGTTCTTTGATTGAGATATAATATAATCATCATTTAATTCAAAGGTTTTCTGGGTAATTTTAAAGGTCTTCATTTTTATCCTCACTTGGAATTTCAGCGAAACCTCAGAGGAAAATATAATTATATTTAAAATATACACCAAAAAAATAAAAAAAACCATTGCTTTCTAATTTTTAGGCATTGTTTTACATTCTGTACATTTTAAAGGGGCTCTTGAAAAACCGGTGAATAACAATCATGAAAGCAAGAACATTGTTGAAATCACGATCATTGCCGCTTAAAAGGGAGACGATCAAAACACACATTGCTAAGCAAAATGCCGACCAAAAGATAATTTCCACAGGCATAGAGACCAAACACCTTTACCTGTTCAAAGAAAAGCAGATATAAAAAAAGCCCGGCTCAATAACCGGGCTGCTCTTTATTTAATCTCGTGAAGTTCAATCTCAAAAATCAGGTAAGTACCGCCCTTCATGGGGCCGTAATCCTGAAAACCATAACCTTGATCCGGAGGAATCAAAACCTTAACTTTAGCTCCGGTTTTCATCTGCATGATGGCATCGCGGAAACCGGGAATCACACCGCCAAGGGAAAATTCTACAGGTTCACCCCGTTGGTAGGAAGAATCAAAAACCGAACCATCTGTAAAGGTTCCGTGATAATCCACTTTAACTGTAGAACTTGTTTTGGGTGAAGCACCTGCTCCAGCTTTTAAAGTGATGATTTTCAAACCAGTAGCTGTTGTTTTTGCCTTGTCCCAGGCTGAATCCTTGGCAATGTTGGCCAGTTGCTCATCTTTGTAAGCCTGAACCGCTTCTTCCTGCTTTCTTTTTTCTTCAGCCATCTTGGCCACTGAATCAGCGCCGATTCTCTCGCGAAGCTCATCAAAGGATTCCTGGGTTACAACCCATTTTTTAGCCTTTTCACCCACTCGCCGAATCTCAACCGATTTGATCACATCGTTCTGCTTGATTTCTTTGACAACATCCATGCCCTGGGTCACATGACCAAAAACCGAATGTTTGCCATCAAGATGTGGGGTCGCGCTCAGAGTAATAAAAAACTGGCTGCCATTACTATTCGGCCCGCTATTAGCCATGGACAAAACACCCTCATCACTGTGAAGAAGATCAGGGTGAAACTCATCAGCAAAACTGTAACCAGGATCGCCAGTTCCGTTTCCATTAGGGTCGCCACCTTGAATAACAAAACCATCAACCACCCGGTGAAACTTCAAACCATCGTAAAATTTTCCCTCTGGCCTGTTTTCAAATTTAATGGTTCCTTCAGCCAGGCCCACAAAATTTGAAACCGTAAGAGGGGCCTTTTCATATTCCAGCTTAAGGACAATATCACCCTTTTCGGTCTTGATAATGGCCCACAGGCCATCGGTCAAATTATAGCTGTCGCAGCTCATGGTCATAAAACTCAAAGCAACAACAAAAAGTATAAGTAATTTTTTCATCTAATATTCGCTCCTTTATGATGCAATGTGAAAAACAGTTTATCGTGATTTCAATAAAGTAACAAGCCCTGAAAACAAAGCTTCCCTGCTTAACCGCTGCGGTTCTGGCAGGTTTATTGTCGCGGAAGCTAAAAATGTAATGGTTGAAGAATGAAAACAAAAACCATCAAGCCCCAAAACCGACCTGTTTTCACCTGCACAGCAGATGGCTTTTCTTTAGTAAAAACAGGGTAAACCGAGATAACAACGCGCGATTAAAAAAGCATCAACAATATCGATTTTTCCATCCTGGTTAAGGTTAGCACAGGCTTTGATAAAAATTTCAGGTTGAATATTCACATAATACTGTGCCACCAGCAGGGCATCCACAATGTCTGATTTGGAGCTGTCATCAACATCACCCGGAAGCACGCAATCAGGCTCAGGGGTTGGACTAGGTGGATTCGGTGTCATACCACTGTCCAAGAGCGGCACAAGTGAACGAAACCAGTTTTCCCCTATTTTTTTATTACCCGAATCAGTGGGGTGAATGCCATCGGTTTCTGGAATTATGATCAGATAACCGGAGCTTCATAAAAAAAAGGTATTTGTTTAGCTTAAACAGGAATCACTATTTTTAGCGTTAAGGATTGTAATAATAGCAGAGCTAATTGCAAAAGTCCCGACTTTA
>JAFGWI010000251.1 GCA_016937215.1 Spirochaetales bacterium
AAGTTATTTTTGAAAAAATAACTTGCTATTATTACAATCCTTAACGCTAAAAATAGTGATTCCTGTTTAAGCTAAACAAATACAAAATTTTTATTATTTTGATCTATCCAGGCTGTTTCAGCCAAAGCAATAAGCCTTGGAAAAATCTTATTTAAGACAATTTCTTCCGGGGCTCGCTCTGTCCACATGTTACACTGCATACCTAAAATCAAATACTCCTGTTCTTATGTCAAATGAAAATTGACCTGATTTCAGATTCATCACACTATTATAAAAGCCAATCTTTTGGGGTTTTGGAATGATGGCCACATTAGGCTGCATGATTTGCCTTTCAAATACTTTAGGTTGATAATCGCGTTAGGGATTGCAGGGGGCTATTGCTGTTTTTTCAAAAACAGCAATAGCAACAAAAAACCGGTGAATTACACCGGTTTTTTGGTCAAAGCGAAGCGGCGCCCCGGAAAGCCCGGCCCTGATTTACAAGGCATGGTATCTCCATGCCTTGTAAATCAGGGCAACGTCCAAAAAAACTCTTTTCTTCCAAAAAATTTTTCTATATCAATTGAACTTGTCCCTTTTAATATGCCATGATACTATAGGACGATGCTGGAAACAAACATAATTCTCAAACTTTTTAACAAAAATTTCATTTTCAAAGTGGTTATTTTAACCCTGCTCTACACACTTATACCGCTAATGGAAATTTTTCTGCTTATTTTTATTGGCGAAAAATACGGTAATTATCTAATGCTAGCCCTGGCGGCCTCGACGGGATTTTTAGGGGTCATTATTGCCTTGGCAGAAATCAATAACGCCTTAAGCAATTTAAAGATAAAGATTCGGGAAGCTCATTACCCTCAAAAGGAATTCACCATTTTGGCAGGGGTTTTTACAGGCTGCGTTCTACTTATTACACCAGGCTTTATCACCGATTTTCTTGGTTTTTTGATGTTTGTTCCAATTGTACGAAATAAAATCGGCGGAGCCATTACAAAGGCCCTGGATAAGACTTTGAAAGAGATTTATGAATATTTAAAGGTTTATGAACTCTAACATTCTATTGGCCGGATAATTTTTTCAAGCCATTCATTTTCGTGAGCGTTCAAATACTTTTCTAAATTGATTTTTACTTGTTGATGATATTGATTAATAAAATCAATTTCAAAGGCTGTCAGCCATTTTGAGTCAATCAGATTTGAATCAAAAGGGCATTGTGTCAGATTTTTAAAACAATAAAAAAGATTTGAATCACTTGATAGTTCTTTGTCAACATCAACATAAACAAGATTCTCTATCCGAATTCCATATTCTCCGGTTTTATAAAAACCAGGTTCAATCGAGCAAACCATAAAGGGTTTGAGTGGTGTGTCCCATCCTCTGCTGGGTGAAATCGCCTGAGGACCTTCATGGACATTAAGAAAATAACCAACACCATGACCTGTACCGTGACCATAATCAAGACCGATTTCCCATAAATACTGACGGGCCAAAACATCCAGTTGACTGCCGCTTGTGCCCTGGGGAAAAGAAGTGGTAATAAGATGAATAAAACCTTTCAGGACCCTGGTGTACATTTCTTTTTGTTCAGAGGATGCTTGTCCAATAGCGATGGTTCGGGTTATATCTGTTGTTCCAAACAGATAATGAGCGCCCGAATCAATAAGATAAAGGCCATTTTCAGTTATAGGGATAGATGATTCTTTTGTGTGGCTATAATGCACAATAGCGCCATGGGGGCCAAAGGCAGAAATAGGATGAAAGCTGTCATTTTGGTAGGCCTTAGCCTGCCTGCGGAATTCTTCCAGTTTCTTGGCAGCTGACAACTCTGTAACACCATTCGTTGATGATTCTTTCTGTAACCAGCATAAAAATTTGGTAACAGCAGAGCCATCAATAGTATGGGCTTTGATCATGTTTTTAATTTCAGTTTCCGATTTTAAAGCTTTGTAATATTCAACTGGGTTCTTCTCAAAAAGTATTGAATTATTGTTTTTTATTAACAGATAAATCCAATAGCTGTTTTTTCCTTTATCCAGCCAAACACGTTTCCCGGAAATGGAAATCAAGTCTTTTTCGAAATCAAAGTAATTCCCAAAATCCCAAACATCCTTTCTGGCGTTCTTAACATGATCTGGAACTTGAGTGGGACCAATGTAAATTTTTGCTGTGGTCTCTGATACCACAGCATAGCTGATGAACAACGGATTATAGGGAATATCACTCCCCCGTAAATTCGTAAGCCAGGCAATGCTGTCAAGACTGGATAGAATGATTAAATCCGATTCCATGTTACTTAATTGTTGCCGAAGATATTTCAGCTTTTGATCAGCATTTTTGCCAGCAATTTCATCGGATAAAATAAAAACCGGTTTTTCAGGGAATGACGGCCGGTTTTCCCAAATGTTATCGATTAAATTTTCTGAATCGAAAATCAATTCTATATTCGATTGAGAAAGTTTTTGTTGAAGCTCCTCGGCTTTTTGAATGGAAACAAGCTGAGGATCCAGGGCAACCCTATGAGAGAACGAAAACTGACTGCATAACCATTCAGAAATATCGGGCACGCCTGCTATACCTTGCCGAAATAGGGTAAAGCCGCTTTCCGCTAATTGCTCTTCAGCTTGAAGATAATAACGCGAATCTGTCCATAAACCGCACTCGCTATTGCTTATCACACAATCGCCTGAAGATCCTGTAAAACCTGTAATAAACTGTCTACGTTGCCAGATAGCAGGTAAATATTCACTGCCATGGGGATCTGTTCCGGGCACAATATAGGCGGAATAACCTTTTTCGTTTAAACGTGTTTTTAATAAATTTAATTTTTTCAAGCTCATGGAAAATTTATCGGTTTAAATCGGCAAAAGGATCATACTCATATTCATGAAAAAGGTTCATATCAGGGGTTCGATGATACTGCTTGATGTTGAATTGAAAGGCTTTTTCAATATTGCTGTGAGTTAAAATATTAATATCACCCTCGGTCAAAGCATTATTTTTAAGGATTGAAATTAGATGCGGATATATGGGAAATCCCGGAATCCCCGAAGCCTGTTTTTTTTCTGTTAAAAGATGCGGCGCGTGATCCGTTTCAATCCAGTCTATTTCACCATTTATGAGCATTTTGAATAAAAGCTGCTGCATTTCTTTTGCCCGTAAAGGGGGGTTCATTTTCCACAAATATCCATCGGATTTATTCATCAATGAATTATCCGCCAATACATGATGGGGAGTGACACCACAGGATAATCGAAGCTTTCCGCGTTTTTTGTGATTATTAATCATTATGACGGCCTCAGGAACAGAAATATGACAAAAATGCAAATGCCCCTTAAAGGAAAGTGCTTCAGCTTGGTCTAAAATTCGTTCAATGCTTCTAATTTCACTCTCCGGTGGCCTTGCAAAACTATGAGTGATGGGATTTGAAACATCATATATGGCCTTAAATAAACTGACTTCCTCACAATGTAAGGCTAAAAGGCCTTGATATTTTTTTTCTGCCAAGTAGGCCAAAATATTCTTCTGTGTCTCTGTTCCTTCAACCGAAAGGGTGCCTGTTGATTCACCAGCATATAGTTTTAAACCTACTACACGGGGAAATAAGTGACGCTGTGTTTCCAGAATTTCATCGATTTGATCCTGTTTTGCCGTCAAGCCGCCATAGATTCCATGAAAAATGGGCAAATTCAAAGTATCAACCTGAGTGAGTCTTTTTAAGATATTTTCATTTGTTGTCAAAGAAGGGTTTGTATTGGGCATTTCAAAAACACCATCGAGACCAGCTTTTATAGCCACATTTAAGCCATGTTCAAGTGTTTCCTTATTTGCCTGTTTCCAATCCCTTAGATGCACATGAGGATCAATCATAACGCGCTATTTATCATATTCTTCCGTATTTCCTTAATTGCTTCAGATAACTGAGCTTCCTGGATCGGTTTTTCAATATAACCGAATTTATTCGGAAGATCAATATTATTGATTTGATCATAATAATTATAAGCGCTTATGAATAAAATCGGAATAGAGGGGTTTAAATCATGAATGGCTTTGGCTGCTTCAATGCCATCAATTCCATTATGAAGTTTAATATCCATGCAAATAAAATCAGGTTTATTTTTTTCGGCAATTTCAATGGCTGTGCTGCCATTGCCGGTTTCTCCGACTATTTCACATTGGTTATGCTGAAGTTGTTCTTTTAAAAGCATTCGAATCAATATTTCATCTTCAACCACCAGGACCTTTAAATCATTCATGCGTCACTCCGTTTTAAATTCCAATTTAACAGTGAGTCCATTTTGGTTTTGAAAATCTATCTCCCCACGAATTTCCTCAGAGAGAATTTGCACTAAAAAAAGACCAGATGTTTCTACTTTCTCATTGAGATACGATTCCCTAATACCCGGACCATTATCTTTAATGGTCAAAAAATAAACATTCCCTATCTGATTTAATTCTACTATAATTTTTAATTTTTTTCCAGAATCAGAAGCGTATTTTATCGAATTTGTGATTAATTCATTTATAATCAAGCCCAATGTTTTAACCATATCAAGATCAAAGGGATATTGATTGGTTAATTTGTAATACAACTCTGTATCAGCCTCTTTTTGCCCACAAGAATTCATTAAATAATTAATCAAACTTTCAAGATACTTCTTAAAGTCGATTTTCGAGATATCATGAGCCTTATATAATAGTTGATGAGTTAAGGCAATCGAAAAAATTCGATTCTGTATTTTGGAAAATTGATAATTTATTATCTGTTGAGTTGATTTATCCAAAAGCAAACGCGCGGTATTTTCTTTTTGAAAATTAAGCAGGCTCAAAATAACATTCAGGTTATTTTTAACTCTGTGATTTATCTCTCTCATCAAAATTTCCTTTTCTTTAAGAGACTGCTTAATATTCTCCTCCATTTTTTTTCGCTCCGTTGTATCCTGAATCGTACATATCATCCCATTGTATTTGCGATCTTCGATTAACGGGATTAGCCATCCGGTTTGATGGCTATCCCGTAACGCAGGTGTTTTTACATAAACTTCATAAAAAACAGGAATCAACTGATTCTTGGCTTGTTCATAGTAGGGTATGAAATCTTTCAAAGTCTCTTCAGGGAAATCATTTATAACATGATTACCAATTATTTTTTCCCTTTCAATCCCAGCGATTTTTTCCATTGCTTTATTAGTGTAGTAAATAACATCATCAAAATTGGTAACCCAAATACCATCTTCCACGCTTTCGAGAATATTTTCATAGAAATTCTTCAAATTCCCTATTTCATTTTCGTTCAGTTTTCGCTCGGTAATGTCCTGGATTGTACCCAGCATAAATTTGCCATCCTTATGCTGTTCTACACGGGCCTGATCGTGAATATAACAAAGTTTGCCGTCAGGCCGAATAACACGGTAATCCAGATTCAATTCATGTAAATTATTTCTGGCCTCTTCGCCTTTTTCAATTACCCTTTCTAAATCATCTGGATGAATAATGGAAAGCAATAATTTATAGGAAGCTTCCAAGCCTTCACAACCAAGTATTTGCTTCATTTCATCAGACCAGTAATTCAGATCATTGCCCACATCCCATGTATAATTACCAATCCTAGCGATTTTTTGGGCCTCTGCAAGCAAATTTTTCCTTTCCCTCAAAACCATGCGAGCTTGCTCATAATAGATAAGGATAATACCTATGGCGATAATAATACCGCATAATGATGCAAGCAAATATCCCCAGGGGGAAAACCACGCGACTGATTGCACAAAAGGATAGTCAAGTTTATGCACACCCCAAACAAAAAAGGTAATAAACAGCAAGCGTCTTACAAATTTTTTCTTGCTATCAAATTTTAAAAAAAGAATGCCATTCCAGATATAAACGCCTCCCAAAAAAATAAAAGTGGGTAAGGTGTATATCATGAAATTCACTTCCTTCACTCCAAATACATCTAACAAAGCCACAAAAATAATCCAGAATCCAATAACAATCGCGATTACATTTAAAAATCGGGGATATTTTTTATAATGGGTCCATAAATAACAGCCATAAAGCAGTAAAATACCGCTTACATGTGAAAATAACTGATTAGTCATCAATAATAAAGGATGATTAGACACAAAGGAAATTATAATCATCATCGATACCCGCAGGCTGTAAAAAGCCCAGCTTAATGACCAAACAACGAGACTTTTTTTCTTTTCAACTAAATAAAGATAGAGATAAGTAAGAGACAGGATAAGGGTATTGATGATAGTCGCGATTAAAGCCGGCAGCAACCAATTCATGGACTAATTATACTTTGTTTTTATAAAAAAATCAAAAAAAATAAAGTACACTTTTTTGTGATTTGATTATTTTTCATCATAAATGGGGCGTTACCTGTGCCCTTTTCCAGGGGAATGGGCACAGGCCGGGCTTTCCGGGGCTCCGCTCTCGCTTCGAAAGCCGAAGACGCCAAAAAGGGCGTCTTCAGCTTTCATGAATTGGTTTTTGAAAAAACCAATTCATGCCCCTGCAATCCCTAACGCAAGAAAAGCCATCAGAAACATAGGGCTGTAGATTATTCGGCGTAATCCACAAAAGCCCTGTGTAAGTCATGGGCTTCATTACTATTCGCGCCGCAAAAATCCGCGGAAAATGAGTAATTTTTACAAGCATCAGGCCGCTTTTCATCGTTCCAAATCGAGCAAAGTCGCTTTTCTGTGAGATAAGGACATGTTTGGTAGGCCTTTTTTCCATCAGGAAGAAAGGGAGGAGAAGGGGAAATAGATAAGTATATGCAGCACGCCGCACAATCAGAGTGACAGGTCATAAAAGTATTTAAATTTTTAATCAGAACCAAATAAATCACGTGTATAAACTTTATGTTTCATATCGTTAAGTTCACTGTGAGTTCGGTTTGTGACAATCAAATCGGAAATTCTCTTGAATTCATCCAGATCCCTGATTACACGGGAATAGAAAAACTCATCCTCAACCATGGCAGGCTCGAAAATTACAACCTCAATCCCTTTTGCCTTGATTCGTTTCATCACACCCTGAACAGCAGAGGATCTAAAATTATCTGAATCTGTTTTCATGGTAAGCCTGTAAATACCCACAACTTTAGGATTCCGCTCAATAATCCTTTCAGCGATAAAATCCTTTCGAGTTGAATTGGCATCAACAATAGCCCGAATCAAATTATTCGGAACATCTTCATAATTGGCCAGAAGCTGCTTGGTATCCTTGGGCAAGCAATATCCGCCATAACCGAAACTGGGATTATTGTAAAAATTACCAATCCGCGGATCCAGACAAACACCTTCAATAATCTGTTTGCTGTTAAGGTGATGAGTTTCGGCAAAACTATCTAGTTCATTGAAATAGGCAACACGCAAAGCCAGGAAAGTATTGGCAAAAAGTTTAACCGCTTCAGCTTCGGTTGAGTCGGTATATAAAACCGGGACATCTTTTTTAATCGCGCCTTCCAATAGTAAGCCAGCGAAGGTTTCCGCGCGCTTTGAACGTTCGCCGATGATTATTCGCGAAGGATATAGATTATCATGTAAGGCCAAACCTTCACGCAGGAATTCAGGTGAAAAAATAATATTATCGCACGAATATTTTTGACGAACCGATTTGGTAAAACCTACGGGTATTGTTGATTTAATAATGATTGTCGTTTCTGGATTAATTGATAGAACATCCTCAATAACAGATTCAACCGATTTTGTGTTGAAATAGTTGGATTTAGGATCATAATTTGTCGGAGTGGCAATTATGACAAAATCAGCGCTTTGATAAGCTTCTCGTTTATCGTCGGTAGTGGCTAAATTGAGAGGTTTATTTGACAAGTATTCTTCGATGTCCTTGTCGATAATAGGTGATTGTTTTTGGTTGATTTTTTCAAGTTTACTTTTGTCAATGTCAATTAAATAGACTTGATGGTTTTGAGAAAGTAAAATTGCGTTTGACATACCGACGTAGCCGGCACCGGTGATTGTTATTTTCATTTATTGTGTTCTCCCAAAATTATTATTCAGAGTAAAAAACAGGACCATCACTTTTAGTATTAAGAAATTCAAAATTAATGGTATTCGTCAAAGCTTGATCCATTTCTACAGGTGGGACAAAATTTGTTTTTTCCTGAATGGATGAGCTAAAAAGAGTATTGGAAGCGAATTTTTTAACACGTATAGCGCTTACAGGAAACTCTTTTCCTGTAACTTTAGATAATATGTCAAAAAAAATACCACCTAAATATCCTGCAAAATAGGGAAAATGAAAACCTGTACTCTTTTTTCCCTTTATTATTTTATTTACTTTTGACACCAATTCATTCATGGTAAAATCCGGTTTATCAATATAATTAAAAATATGAATACCAGGTTTAAAATGAGAAATGGAATATTCAATAAAGGCGGCTACATTTTCAACATAAGCCATAGATTTTTTATTTTTTCCATTTCCTACCATTAAAAATTTTCCAGAAACGATTTGTTTGAGTAAATTATATACATTACCTCTATTTCGTTCTCCAAAAACTACCGTGGGCCTGATAATGACCAATGTTCGTTCTGGGTCTTCATTCGCCCACGCTTTATATATCTGTTCTGCTTCCCATTTGGTACGGCCATAATCATTAAAATAGTTAATTTCACCTGATTCATCTGTACCTAAGAGTGCAAAACCATACACAGCAACCGAGCTTGTAAATATAATTTTTTTTACATTCTTTTCACGAGCTACTTGGCATATATTTTTGGCGCCCTGGACGTTTACTTCGTCGTAGAGAGATTTTGGTTCGACGTTGTCTTTATGTTCGGCTGCAAGGTTGATGATTATGGAATTTTCATCAATTACTTCCTGTAATTCATTAAGATTACGAATATCGGCTTTCTTCCATAGCTTTGGAAATGTTAGTGATTTGTTTTTATCGATGATTGTGAATTTGTTTTGTTTTATAAGTCGAGTTGCTAAGTGTGTTCCAATGAAGCCTGAACCGCCAATTATATTTATCATATTATTTCCTTTAAATTAATTATGGCTTTTAATAT
>JAFGWI010000252.1 GCA_016937215.1 Spirochaetales bacterium
AAAGTCGGGACTTTTGCAATTAGCTCTGCTATTATTACAATCCTTAACGCTAAAAATAGTGATTCCTGTTTAAGCTAAACAAATAGGTTTATTTTAGTATGGGCGAGTTCCTTTTCCATGGAAATTATAAAATAAGTAAGAGTGGAATGATTGGCATGTGAACCTATAGCAGGTGCTGATTTTTAAAAATCGTGAGGGCCAATATCCAGAGCGCTCATGGTGCGGTGGATCAGACTTATAAATTTTTTCGTTATCGCAGATAAGCTCGTTATTCACATTGTTCGACATTGGCATTTTTCGTATAAATCCGAGTACTATCGGTTCACCGCAAACAGCGCCACAGCGACATTATCGCTGTGGCGCGTAAACGGCACGCAGTCCGCGCTAAAAAAGAATTAAGGACTGCCTATTTCTCAAAGCCCGAGCAAAGTTGCTCAGCAATCTAAATTCGATGTGAGCCCCACGTAGTATTGTGCGACTAATAGCGCGTCAACGATGTCGACCTTTCCGCTGCAGTTCACGTCGCCATAGGCGGCATTGTATCCCGAGGGATCAAGACCCACGTAGTCCTGGGCTATAAGAAGAGCATCGACGATATCGACCTTTCCGCTTTCGTTCACGTCACCGGGTATGCCTGGCCCCGCAGTCGGGCCTGCAATGGGCAGGATGCCGATACCGTTGATTTTCGGATTTTCGGTGCCAGCAACAAATTCAATAACGATTTCTCCGCTTTCATCTGCCGTGGTGGTGAATGACTCGGCGATCGCTTTGTCCTGGGTTCCCGCCGAGGTGTAGATGTCAAAGCCGGTAAGCACTTCGGTGCCGTTGATCAACACGTCGAAGATTCTGCCTCCTGCTTCGGTCAAATATGTTTCGGCGAAGTACAAGGTCACTTCGTAAGAAGCTCCGGAAGTGAAATCGGGGATCCTGTAGCTCATCTCTCCGTAGCGTTCGTTATTGAAAAGCTCGGCAGGCGCAGGATGGGTCGTTAGCCCAGATACATCGATGGTATTCGTGTTGTTGTAGGTGTTTCCCTCGGAGTAGTACTGGTCGGGCTGGAAAAATTCCACTTCAGTGGAACTTCCGCAGGCAATGAGTACTGTTCCGGGCAGCGGTGTCGGTACTGCCGTAGGCTCCGGGGTCGGTTCCTTGGTCGGTCCGGGTGTTCCGTCCATGGTAAATTTCCACCAGTTGAACTTGAAAAGTTCGCCGCTGCCGCCAGTGAATTTCAGGAAGAGGTCATGCTTTCCGCTTGCTCCGCTGACCGTACAAGTCTTGGTCGTCCATGAGGATGCGCCAGACACATCGCAGGTTCCGAGCAAGGTGCCATTCTGACTGTCCAGGCGTAGCTCTATCTTGGCATTGCTGCCTGAAGATGAGACCCGTGCATCGAAGGATGAGATGCCGCCCTGGAAATCGACGTCTTTCACTTTAATGTAGTCCCCGTTGTTGATGGAGGTGACATTCATACCGCCGCCTGTGTCTTTACACACCTCGGTCTTGAGACCGGAAGAATAGGCGATGGTTTCTGCCTCAACCTGTTCAAAGGGGTCGAGGGAGGCGATGGCGTTGGGCCCTTTGGAGGTCCCGGTTATTCTTGGAATGCTGCCATCAGCGCCGTAGGTAAACTCCTCTACGCACACCGAGCGCTTGAAGCTGTTGTTACCCGACAATGCGCCGTTATGATAGAAAAGATAGGAGTGACCCTTGTAGTCAACGATGCCAGGATGATTGGTTCCGATAGAGGGGTTGCCCATGATGTCGCCCTTGAAAGTCCATGGACCGGTGGGAGAATTACTGGTGGCATAGCTGAGCTTCTCGCCGCTTCCGGCATAAGCCATGTAGTATAGAGAGCCTCGTCTGTAGAACCACGGTCCCTCGGTGAAGCCCTGCATGGGGATGTTAGAGGTAACGCTACCGGTGGTACTAATCATGTTGGAGTTCAACCGCACCATGCGGAGGTTTCCATTACCCCAGAACAGGTAGGCCTGTCCGTCATTGTCGATGAATACCGTGGGGTCGATGGCCATGGCTCCGCTTTGGGCTATCTCCCGGCCGATCGCATCCTTGAAGGGGCCTATGGGATTGTCCGCGACAGCCACTCCGATCTTTGCTCCGGTGTTGTTGTTGATTGGTACGTACAGAAATATTTTGCCGTCTCTGGGGACTGCCTGTGGCGCCCAGGCATTGTCGGTGCTCCAGCTGAAGGTCCTCAAACTGGCGGGAGTACCATGATCGGTCCAATTCACCATGTCGACGGTAGAATACAGGTGCCAGTCGTTCATGGTGAAGAAGTTGCCCACAGTCACATCCTCGTCGTGGGACGTATAAAGGTACAACCGGTCCTGGTATACCATGGGTGCGGGATCGGCGGTGAAACTGGTTTGTACAATGGGATTGTCTGCAAAACAAATCGCAGTACTAAAAACCATTGTCAACACTAAAAACGATAAGAAAATAATAGCTTTTTTCATTTTAACTCCTTTATATTTACTTATTTTCCTTATAATTTACTCGTATTGCTAGCTTAGATTGACCGGATAACCTCACCGGACTGTGGCCAAAAGTCAGGACACAGGTAATCCACATCAGTAAAAAAGCCAAAGATACGATAAATTTTCTTTTTTTACACCACCTCCTGTTTTTTTGGGCATCTCTGTAACAGCGCATCAAGGATGTTAACCGTCACTGAAGCCCGGGATTGTGTGGCTCGTTTCCCTGTTCCTTGTTGAAACATGTCAAGGGAGTTATATTGTCGGCGATCTGCGAAGGTCGACCGTGTTGTGTTGTTATATGTAATCCCTCCCGAGTCGTGCGGGTAGGGTTTGAAGTATTTCACGGTAGAGATTTTCCCGCAAGCTATCGAAATAGTGCCCGGCATGGGCGGTGAACCGGGTGAAGGATAGTAGACCTTATAATCCTCTTAGGAAGAAATCGCCGTTATTACGTAATTTTCACTTATTATACCATATAATGGCAAATATAGCTATAAAAATATTCATAGGAATCGGCCCCATTTGCAAATTTCGTGAATTTTTCCATATCTGTATGTTTTATGAAGTCTCCAGGTCAGACTTCTCCCTTATAAGCCAATAATCCCGAGAAAAAATTAATTCAGACTGTTTTGATCGAACCCGGGCGTGTGGCTGAGTTGTAAATTCTGATAAAAAGTATCCCCCCCCCATTTTTACCAAAATATTAGGCTGCCTTAAAGAAAAGTAAGTGGCGCTGTTAAGCAGATTGAAGACAATCTGAATTGATGAAATAATGAATGCGTATTTATACCTTTGGATAATTTTCGAACAATGGAAAATTGATCAGCAAGTATCTGTATTATGTTTGTGCTTGTAATGTATCTGGAAACGAGCGCTAATCCACCTCGGCTTGAGAGGCGGTCGCCTGAGGATTCGACTTTATCGATTACAACCTTAACATTTTTTTGGCTCATAGTGAATTCATCACCTTGTCACCAACTGTCAAAATCAACATCAATAAAACAGACCAGCTCTTCAATCATAACAATGGCCAGGTTACCCTTTGCCGCGTATCAATAAAAAACTGATTGCTGCCCTAGGTACAGCCGCTGTTGTGGAACGAAAGGATAATGAAGATAAAGCGCCAAAAATTACAGATGTGAAATCCGGTAAAACCAGCTATCGCCTTTAACTCAAGAATGATGGTGCTATCCACAACAATTATCCGCGTTTCTTCTGTTGTCAAGAGAGAAGAAACGCTATTTATCGGCGAATAAAGCCCCAATGTATTTTTCAATCAGAAGCCGGTTGTTTTGTTAGTCATGAGTGAATTCAACTTTGGCCAAAATCTTTCCAGCTCTTTTTTTACCTGAGAAATTGATGAACAGGGCAAAAAGGAAAAGGAAAATAAGCATTATCCAATAGCCGGTATCAAAGGGATAAACAAAGATAACAGCGCCAAGCAAAACACTGGCAGTGAAGAGTGATAGTAATATCCGCAGAAACATTCCTATTGTGCGCTGGCCCTTTTGGGGTGTTTTTGAAAAGGGGATTTCAGCCAGCATGTAAATCAGGATATCTGTCTGAATCAGACAAAGAAGGGTGACAATAGTAAAATGTTTGACCGTCGACCACCATGCTTGGGTGAAAAAAGCAAAAACCGTGGCAAAAATAATCAAGTAGGGGATAATGAAAAACATGAGAGTAAAACGCCTGATCGCCTTGATAAGGTTTATCGGATTATAGGGGCTTGTGTAGAGAATCCATGAAGCTTCGGCCTCATAGGAATAGCCCAGGGCATTTTTGATATACAAAGGAAAAATCCCTACTCCAATATATAATAGAATTGTGTCGCTAAACAGTCGTTGCCCCTGGCTTGTAAAGGGGTCGAGTATGGAACCGGGATTATTCATTAAAACCATGATAAAGTAGATCACGGTGATAGGAATAATGGCCAGCACACTCATGCGAAACTGGGTTGAGAATTTAAAATGGTTTTTCAGCAATGTGAACACTGCCCTTGATTCAGGTTCCGTGCCAAGCATGGGAAAATCCCTGGATGTTTGATTTTTGACAACAGCGCTTTTCAGCATCTCTTCGCTGATTTTTTCCGCGTAATCCATGGAAATTAATTTGTAGGCCATGGCTGTTAATACCACTATGAAAAGAGGAACCAAAGCCATAGTAAGCAGGTTTGGTAATTCCATCGGACTGATGTAAAAGGAAGCAAACCAGGCAGGCGGGATAAAATGGCTTGTAAAATTATAGGTAAAGGTCAGAAAACTTTCATCGGGTTTTGAACGGAGCATATTTGTCATATAAAAATAGATGCTGTAAATCGCTATAAATAATACAAACTGGAAAACAGTCGAAACATTTTTTATCACACGATAGGATAGGTATTTCAATAAAAAACTGTAAAAATTGATGATAAAGAGTGAAATAAAAAGCCCGGAAAAAAAATTGAGAAGCAGGAAGCTCAATGCTGTTACGATTGAAAAACGCGGACTGATAATCATCATGGCGATTGAAGGAAGGGATAAAACACCAGTGAGTATGAAGGTCATCACAGCGGTTAAGACTATTTTCGAAGCAAAATAGGTTTGGGAATTAACAGGACGGATGGCGTAAAAAGAAAAATCCTCGGGGCCGGTAACAATATGGGGATATTCGATGAGCATAAAATTGCCCATGAGCAGCATGGAAACCATGGATGAAAACATGGCTAAAGAAAAAAGATCCGGAGCCTTTAGGCTGTAGAATCCCACAATAAACCCGGCAAAGAAGTACATGATGATCAGCGGAAGGAGGGCGTTTCTCTTTTTTTGGCCTTTTCTTACACGGGTTTCCATGATAAAGCCGAATTTTACTATGGTGCTTAATTGAAAAAAATCGATTTTATTGATCATGATTTACTCCAGGGATGAAATCAGCTGGTCAGCCTCGGCTTTGATGTTCCGCTCGCCGTTTAGTTTGATAAAAGCATCTTCCAGATTTGAACAGCCGCTTTTCTTGGTGATTTCTTCGGGTGTACCCAAAGCCAGTACTTTGCCCTGGTGGATCACGGCCAATTGGTGGCAGAGTTTTTCAACCACTTCCAGGATGTGGGAACAGAAAATAACGGTTTTACCGCGATCTGCCAGTGAGCGTATGGTTTCCTTGAGCACAGCCTGGGTGGAGGCATCCAGGCCGGAAAAGGGTTCGTCCAGAATATAATAAGCCGGATTATGCAGCAGGGCAGAGGCAAGCACCAGTTTTTGTACCATCCCCTTTGAATAGGAGAGTATTTGCTGATCTGCCTTATCGATAAGGCCAAAATTTTCAAGCAGCTCGCTGGAACGGCGCTTGATACTATCTTCATCCATTCGGTAAAGCCGGCCGGACAAGATCAAGTATTCCCTGGCTGTAAGGTTTTTAAATAAAATAGGGTTTTCAGGAACATAACCCAGGAGGCTTTTGGCTTTGACAGGTTCCTCCTTGATATTGATACTGTTTATGAAAATATCTCCTTCGCTTGGCTTGATCGAACCAGTCAGGCATTTTACGGTGGTGGATTTTCCGGCGCCGTTGGGCCCCAGCAAGCCGAATATTTGTCCTGGTTGAATGGTCAGATTGATTCGGTCAAGGGCCGTAAAACCGCCATAGCGGCGAGTCAGGTTTTGAATAACTATCATTTCATTTCCTCCTGTCGTGGATTAAAAGCTCATATCCTGCTTTTTGTACCAAGAAATCCATTTCTTGTAGTATCTATTCAGCAGGTACACCTCTGTCATCCCAGCAATTCTCAATTTGAGTACAGATTGTACGAATTGCTGTTGTTATTCTGAACCCAGCGCAGTGAAGAATCTCGGTTGAATGGAAACACCTTGCCTTGTATTCAAAGTGTTTGCCTGCATGATCGGCCTGTTACCAGCTTGGACAGGGAAGATTCTTCGTCGTACCTCCTCAGAATAACATCGGAAAACATTTTTTACACCTACTGTAAAGTTACTATCATTCTAATGATTCTTGCAAACCTTCAGTTTTTGTAAGAGCCTTGATTATATTTTATATCACAGTGATTTGTCTTTATTCATTATCTTTTTTATAATTGTCACAGGCTGACGAAACAAAAATAAAAGCCGGAGGTTTATGATTATGCTTGAAAACCTGAGTACCGGGATTCCTTCTCTGGATGAGACACTTCAGGGGATTGTCGCCGGAGACAACATTGTTCTTCAAACCGACAAAATCGAAGATTTTCTTCCTTTTGTCCATCGATACTGCCGTTACATTGGTGAAACCCGTAAAAGGATTGTTTATTTTCGTTTTGCCGATCATCCTCCCTTTATACCAGAAGGAGTTGAAGCCGAATATCACAGGCTAGACCCAGCCGAAGGCTTTGAAAACTTCATTGCTGAAATATTTAGGGTTATCGAAAAACATGGAAAAGGGGGGTACTATTTATTTGACTGCCTCTCAGGGCTCGCGGTGGATTGGTATTCAGACAGGATGCTGGGCAATTTTTTCATGCTTGCCTGTCCCTATCTCTATGTCTATGAAACAGTAACCTATTTTGTCCTTCTCCGTAACCTGCATACGCCCCTTGCACTTAATGCCATTCACAACACCGCTCAGGTTGTTCTTGATATTTATTCACGGAAAAACAGGATCTATGTCCAGCCCCTCAAGGTACAGGACAGATCCTCCCGCACCTTGTACATGCTGCACCGCTGGGAAGAAGGAATGTTTCAGCCAGTTACCCGGAGCACTGAAATAGCCGAAATTCTATCGGATATCCCGCAACCCTGGCTTGATGTAAATGTGGACCGCCGCGATCCATGGACAAAAACATTTATAACAGCACGAGCGGTGAGGGACGCGATTGAGGCCGGGCGGGAACCTCAGGAAGACCCTCAAAAACTGAAAACTCTTTTGATAAGAATGATCCTTACACGAGAATCATCGCTTTTTGACCTGTGCAGCAGCTATTTTGAAATTGATGATCTTCTTGCCATTGGCAAGCGAATGATCGGAACAGGATTGATTGGCGGAAAATCGGTGGGAATGCTTTTGGCCCGTAAAATCATTCACAAAAATGATCCAGACCTTTACGCGCGCCTTGAGACCCACGATTCCTATTACATCGGTGCTGATGTCTTTTATTCCTATGTTGTTCTTAACGGAATCTGGCATGACCGGTACAAAATGAAACGATCAAAAAATATGTATGAAAAGGCTGAAGTCATGGGTGAAAAACTGCTAAAAGGAGAATTTCCGCCAGAGATTATCGCCCAGTTCCGGGAAGTGTTGAATTACTTTGGTCAGTCGCCTCTTATTGTTCGTTCCAGTAGTTTACTTGAGGATGCTTATGGTAATTCCTTTTCGGGCAAGTACGAGAGTGTTTTCTGCGCGAACCAGGGCAACCCGGAAGAGCGTCTGGCTTTTTTTCTGGACGCGGTTAGGACCATATATGCCAGCACGGCCAGCAAGGAGGCCCTCTCTTACCGGGCTTTGCGAGGGCTTCTTGGACACGATGAGCAGATGGCTCTCCTTGTTCAACGTGTTTCCGGCGGTTTTTACGGCAAGGGATATTTTCCCCATGTCGGCGGTGTGGGATACTCCTTTAATCCTTATGTGTGGAACAGCAGAATAGACCCAAAAGCGGGAATGCTCCGCCTTGTGTTCGGATTGGGGACGCGTGCCGTGGACCGCCATGACGATGACTATACCCGAATTATTGCCTTGAACGAACCAGGGCTGAGGCCCGAGGGGTCGGCCGGTGAAATGCGCGCTTATAGCCAACGCATTGTTAATGTGCTTGATCTGGAAGAGAACGCTCATGTTAGCAGGAATTTTGATGAAGTTGCCCGGGAGGTGGAAGAACCTGTCCTTGATTTGGTAACATCAGTAGATAAGGAAATGGAAGAAAGGGCTCTTGCCTCTGGTTCCACAAATATTTTTACTCGGTATTTATCCTTTAACCGGCTTCTTTCAGACACTGCCTTTCCAGAAGATATGACTAAAACACTAAAGACCATTTCCAATGCTTATCAGCATCCTGTTGATATTGAATTTACCGTAAATTTTTGCGAAACAGGCTCCTACATGATCAATTTGCTTCAATGCCGTCCCTTTCAGATACAGGGCGTTGGGGTGGTTAATCTGCCACAGGAATCGGTAAAGCCCTCTTCGATTATTCTGAAAACCAAGGGGCCGGTCATAGGGCAAAGTATGGCAAAAAAAATCGACCACATTATTTATATACGGCCTGATATATACAGCGGATTGCCAACAAGCAAACGCTATCTGGCAGCACGAATAATCGGAAAAATAACCAATCATTCTGAACTAAAGGGTGTGCAACTTCTTCTTGGGCCAGGACGATGGGGAAGCAGAATGCCGGAACTGGGGATACCAGTCAATTTTTATGAAATACGAAATGTTTCAATTCTTTGTGAAATGACCATAATGCACGAGGGGTTAAACACTGACCTTTCGCTTGGAACCCATTTTTTCAATGATCTTGTGGACATGAATATTTTGTATCTTGGTATTAACCAGGGAATGAAAGAAGCTGTGTTCAGTGAAACTATAATAGATAATTTCCAGGATATTCTGCCTGATATTTTGCCAGATACCTCCATGCCTAAAGGCCTTATCCGGGTTATTTCAACCAGCAAACTTTCCAGCCCCCAAAATATCTATATTAATGCCGATGCCCAGAGGCAGGAAGCCCTTGTATTCATTAAATAAGGATTTTTGCAAACTATTCAGCTGTTATGGAAAAATGCAGTCCCATGTCAATCTAAGTAGAAACAACAAAGTATCTATTATGTTTCTGGAGATCCCGCGTTTTTCCATGAAAACCCTTTGTAAGTAAAGCAACTTGTATTATTCATGGCAGGATCCTTCACTCTGCTTTGCTTTGTTCAGGATGATAAGAGCAATGATCTTGCTGAATAGACGCAATATTTATTTGGAAGAAATACTTTGTTGGTGTTAATAGGTTAGCGATTGAAGCCAGGCAGAGCCATTTTTTCAAAAATGGCTCTGACAAGCGTTTTTTCGCCGATGAATACCGCGAAAAAACCTTCGAAGGCGGAAGCCGGAGTGGCGGAAAGCGCGACCCGAGCCACCTGTGGCTGGGGTAACCCCCAAAAAATAATAAGCGGAACAAACAGGAATGATTTGTCGCGGCACTAAAAATTCACGCAAGCTAATTTGATAGTCAATTAAGCTATTTACCATAATCGATGGTATGCAATTGACAAAAATGCCAGTATATGGTGTTATTGAGGCAATTAGTTGCCATAAAAATTACTAATTTAAGGAGAATAATATGTCACATAGCTTGCTTCAGAAAGTAATCGAAAAAAACCCTGGAGAAAAGGAATTTCACCAGGCAGTAAAAGAAGTTCTTGATAATCTTGAAGGTTTCATTGAACAAAATCCAAAATATGCCCAATATAAAATACTGGAGCGAATGGTTGAACCTGAAAGGGTCATCATGTTTCGTGTTCCCTGGGTCGACGATAAAGGTGAAATACAAATCAACCGCGGTTTTAGGATTCAGATGAACAGCGCGATTGGTCCTTACAAGGGCGGGCTTCGCTTTCATCCCAGTGTGAATCTTGGAATTCTTAAATTCCTGGCTTTTGAACAGGTGTTTAAAAATTCCCTGACAACTCTACCCATGGGCGGTGGTAAGGGTGGTTCTGATTTTGATCCAAAGGGAAAATCTGACAATGAAGTTATGCGTTTTTGTCAGAGTTTTATGAGTGAATTATCCCGCCACATTGGCGCGGATCTTGATATTCCTGCCGGGGATATTGGTGTTGGTGGCCGTGAAATCGGTTTTATGTTCGGCCAATACAAGCGCCTCAGAAATGAATTCACCGGTGTGCTTACCGGCAAAGGTCGCAACTGGGGTGGAAGCCTTATCCGGCCCGAAGCAACAGGATACGGCGCGGTCTTTTTTGCCGAAGAAATGCTGAAAACACGGGGCGATTCATTAAAGGGCAAAACAGTGGTTGTTTCCGGTTCCGGAAATGTGGCTCAATACACTGTTGAAAAAGTGACTGCTCTTGGCGGAAAATGCGTGACCCTTTCTGATTCCAATGGTTATATTCATGATCCTGCTGGTATTGACAAGGAAAAACTGGCTTATGTAATGGAACTGAAGAACATAAAGCGAGGCAGAATAAAGGAATACGCGGATAAATACAACTGTTCTTATTTTGAAGGAAAAACCCCTTGGGATATACCCTGCGATGTTGCCTTTCCCAGCGCCACACAGAACGAGCTGGATGAAAATGACGCGAAAACCCTTGTTAAAAATGGCTGTATATGTGTTTCTGAAGGGGCGAATATGCCCTCCACACCAGAGGCAGTTGATGTTTTTATTGCGGCAAAAATACTGTATGCTCCTGGAAAGGCTGCTAATGCTGGCGGAGTCGCGACTTCTGGTTTGGAAATGTCACAGAACTCCATGCGCCTTTCCTGGTCACGGGAAGAAGTCGAAGAAAAGCTTCACGGAATTATGTGCAGCATTCACGAAGCATGCGCAAAATACGGTAAGGAAAAAGACGGCTTCATTAATTATGTAAAAGGGGCTAATATTGCAGGATTTGTAAAGGTCGCCGATGCTATGATTGAGCAAGGTGTGATATAATTTTACAATAAACCAGAATATATTTGTATAATAATGGTCCCCGGCAAATTTTGCCGGGGATATTTTTTTTTTTACAGGATTCGTGACTATTTCCCGTTCCTGTGGAAAAGGAGGTATGATGAACAAAATTGTGTACAAAAAAAAACTTTCGGATGATGTATACCGAATAAGCTTTGAGGCACGCGACATCGCGCGTGAGAGAAAACCAGGACAGTTTCTTATTCTCCAGCTGGATACCGATTTTGGAGAGCGAATACCACTAACCATAGCGGACGCGGACCCGGAAAAGGGAACGGTGACCATCATATTTCAAACAGTCGGTAAAACCACACATATTCTTGCCACTTATAATGTTGGTGATTCAATTGCCAATGTTTTGGGCCCTTTGGGACAACCGACTCACATCGAAAAACTGGGGACCGCTATATGTGTTGGCGGCGGCATTGGTGTGGCGCCCTTGTTTCCAATTGCCCAGGCTTTAAAACAGGCAGGAAACAAGGTTGTGGTTATTATGGGTGCCAGGAGCAAAGAACTCCTTGTCATGGAAGATGAGATGAGAGCCATCGCCGATGAGCTTGTTATCTGTACTGACGACGGAAGTTACGGCCGCAAGGCCCTTGTCACTGAACCCCTTAAGGAGTACTGCGAAAAGGACCCGAAACCCGATCTGGCTGTGGCTATAGGCCCTCCTATTATGATGAAGTTCTGCGCTGAAACAACTCGCCCCTTTAGCATTCATACTGTTGTATCCTTGAACACAATCATGGTTGACGGCACAGGAATGTGCGGCGGCTGTCGAGTTACTGTGGGGGGTGAAACAAAATTTGTCTGTGTTGACGGGCCGGAATTTGACGGTCATCTTGTTGATTTTGATAACATGATGCGCAGGCTTGGTTCATACAAAAAACAAGAGGACGAAGCCCATCACCAATGCCATCTGGACCTGAAAATAAAGGAGATGGAGAAATAGATGAGCCATATTTTACCAAACAAACTTAGAGAACAAGCTGCTGAACAACTTGCCGCGTTAAAAGGCAAGGAACTGAAACCAAAGGACCGCCTTATGATTCCCCTGCAGGAAATGCCCTCGCAGGCACCGGAAAAGCGGATCGAAAACATGAAGGAAGTCGCTCTGGGCTATTTTGAAGAACAGGTAAAGGTGGAAGCTGCCCGCTGTCTTCAGTGTAAAAACGCGCCTTGCGTTAAAGGTTGCCCGGTAGCAATCGATATTCCCGGATTTATCAAAGCCGCGGGTGAAGGTGATTATGAAAAAAGCCTTGGGATAATCAAAAAAACAAGCCTCTTACCCGCCATATGCGGCCGAGTCTGTCCACAGGAAAGCCAATGCCAACTCTATTGCACTGTGGGTAAATCCCTCAAGAATGTTGAACAGTCGGTCTCCATTGGCCGAATCGAACGCTTTGTTGCTGACTACGCGCGACAACAGGGTAAGCTTTCGGTTCCCCCATGCAAAGCAGACACAGGTAAAAAGGTCGCTGTCATTGGCTCCGGGCCGGCGAGCATCACAGTTGCCGCGGACCTGCGTAAAGAGGGCCACAGGGTTACCATTTTCGAGGCCTTTCACAAACCCGGCGGTGTAATGATATACGGCATCCCTGAATTCCGGCTGCCCAAAGAAATCGTACAGGAAGAAATAGATACCCTTTCACAGATGGGGTGCGAAATACGAAGAAATTTTCTTGTAGGCCGAACCCGAAAGCTCGAAGATCTTTTGCAAAAAGATGGATACGATGCTGTTTTTATCGGGACCGGCGCGGGGCTTCCCAAATTCATGAATATTGAAGGTGAAAACCTTATTGGTGTTTTTTCGGCAAACGAATATCTGACCCGGGTGAATTTAATGAAAGCCTATGACAAGGAAAGGTCGGACACTCCGATCTATAACGCGCGTGTGGTAGCGGTCCTTGGAGGTGGCAACGTTGCCATGGATGCCGCGCGAAGCGCGCTCAGAATGGGCGCGGAGAAAGTCCATTTGCTGTACCGCAGAACAGAAGTAGAAATGCCTGCCAGAGTGGAAGAAGTGGCCCACGCCAAAGAAGAAGGGATCCTGTTTCATTTTCTTCGCAGCCCAGTAAGGATTCTGGGAAATGAGGCGGACCATGTTCGCGCCTTGGAAGTGCTGGAATACCAACTCGGCGAACCCGATGAATCAGGACGGCGCCGACCTGTAGCTGTAAAAGGGAGTGAATACCAGATGCCCGTGGATACTGTCATTGTTGCTGTAGGTAATAATTCAAATCCGCTTATAGAAAAAACCACACCTGGTCTTGAAACCACAAAATGGGGAAATATTATAGCTGATGAAAACGGAAAAACCAGTATGGACAGGGTCTATGCTGCTGGTGACATTGTCCTTGGCGCGGCTACGGTTATCCTTGCCATGGGTGAAGGGCGAAAGGCCGCTGCCGCGATTAACGAACTTTTATCGAATCAGTAGCTTATCAGGAGAATAAAAAAATAAAACAGGAAGGATCAGGACAACATCCTCTCTGCTTTTATTCCAAGCTCGGAGTAATGAAACAGTTTGCTATAATCTACCAGGGCTGAAAGGGCGTGCGAATCAAGGCGCATGCCCGATTCTTCAAGTATGGCAACAGGATTAAGACCGCCCACAATAACAAGACCAAGGCAATCGGTATTCACAGGAAGTTCACAAACCGGTTGCTCGGGTTTCCCAATAGCCATGATCCCGTGAAGGCCGATTGAATTGATGTACCTTGAAAGTTTATGTATTTTATCGTGAGAGGCTTTGGGGATTTCCCGAAAACTCGCCCCAACAAGCCCGTTACCAGTGGATGTGGCTCCCAGATAATCGGTCATACCGCTTTTTATGAAGATCTCCAAAGGATCCAGGGTGGTTCCCGCGTAATCAATAAGAGCGGCAAACCTTTTCGGTTGCTTGTTCACGATTTCCAGTAACCCTCCATAGCGTGAAATGGTAGGAATCCCTGCTTTTAGCAGTATCCCGTTAATCGTAATGGAACAAACCGTTCCAATACCAAGGTACCCCTCGGGAATGGTGGTATCACCAACCTGTTCGCCGGTATCAAAGAGAGTGACCATTTCGCCCATGGAATATTTTTCTTCAAACACCCTCTGCATTAATGGAATGGCTTTTAATATGTCATCTCTGCAAATAAGGGTGATATTAATAACAACAGATCCAGAAAGGGTTGAGAGATCAAAATTCATCGCGAATGTCATCTGATTAATTTTCGCGGTAAGAAAACCAAGGCGTTGAAAAACCCTGGACCGGCTTATTTCGATGATTCCTTGCTCGGTGATTTTCCGCCCCTGCTTGGGGATTTGTTCTGTATAACCTTCCTTGTCCAGCTGAGAAAGATGAAGGCGTACTGTCCTTTCAGAAATATTATAACCCAGGGAAAGAAGGTGTTTGGTAATTATTTCACTGGAAACCGGTGTTCCCGCGTCATGAAGCACTTGCAGTATGGCTTTTCGTTTTCGTTCAATCCAGTCGTTCATGGAGGCACTATATACCAAAACAAAAGCATTGAAAAGCGGTGAATCGCGGTAAGAGTAATTCCTTTTCCTTTTTATTATAGAGATTCTTGCAAAATTAGAGTTTCTCGAATCCTTTTTAAAATTATGTATACACCAGCGATTCTCGGTGGTACAAAAGATTAGAAAAAATAGTTTTTTTAATTTCTTTTTTAAGCGATTTTTTTGACCGAGAATTGTTGATGTACGCGCTTAATTTACTATAGTGTAACAATATATTAGCATATTATTGAATGCCAATTGCTAATATCAGGGCTTTTGCAATTGGCTTTATCATAGTATTATTTTGCTGCTGCATTTTGTTTTGAATATGTAAAAATCATTTTAAAAAAAAATCGAAAAATCCTTAGATTCCTACCCCTGATTCACCTGATGGTAATTAGAGCAAAAATCCCCTTGTCAACTAAAAATTCTCAAATTATAATAAGCTGAAAAATGTGGTAATACCGATTTGGAATATTACTTGATCCAATCTGACTCATCTTTTTTATTTATTAACTGAACAATAAATCGGAATTGCTGGAATGGAGTAAGGTATGGCAAAAAAATTATTTTTAATTCTTGTTCTTTTTTTTATGGTGTTTTCTACACCTCTTTTTTCACAGGAAAAGGGTGATGTTAATGGCGATAAAAGTATCAACATTATCGACGCTTTATTGGTTGCCCAATATTATGTTGGCATTCGGCCGATTGTTTTTATTACTGAAGCGGCTGATGTTAATAGTGACAGGGTTATAAATATTATTGATGCCCTGTTAATCAGTAATTATTATGTCGGCATTATTCCTGAATTCCCTCAACCTGACATGCCTATAGAAATCATAAAATTCAAAAAAGAATTACAAGAAGCTTTTGGCGACAGATATATTGTTTCAATTAAAGCTTCACTCCTGACAATATTTCCGCCTCAGTATAATGTTTTTGTTGGCTCGCCGATCAGTAGCCTGTTAAAAGGAGAACTGGGAGGCCTTGATTTTACGATTTCTCTTGATAATGGTTCTATTAATTTACTTGAATCAAGCATTAAACCGGATTTCATCAATCTGGACACCCAGCCTGAAGGGCCATTTCTGTTTAAAGGCATGAAATTATGGTGTAATCGATTTTCAGCATCAGAAATTGATCCAGGCCTGGTCAAACCCATGGCTGCCATGGGACAAATCATTATCACCCGTGTTAAATCCGATGAAATTCGTTTTCTTGACAGCAGTGAGAAAGCCTGGATTCTCTATAAGGAAAATGATGAAGTTAGGCTTGTACCCGAAAACCAGAATAGCTACCCTGTGCCTGACAACATGGATGCTGTAAAAAAATTCATCTCCATGAGTGACGAGGCGGAAAAAGCCTTGTTAAATAATGGTTTTGTTGTTCTTTCCGATATAGGCGAGAATAAACTTTCCGAAGTTTATTTTAAACTTTTTATGGCTGATTATGATGTTTCAACACTTATCACAAGCGATTCTCTTCTCCATCTTTTTCACATGGTCTATGATAATTTTTTACGCACGGTTGAAAAAAAATCTCTTTCCAGTCAATTCACCGATCTTATAACTTTAATGAATGATTGCGTGGTTAATGAATATAACAATCTTGATGATCCGTTATTAAAACAAGCTGCCAAAGAAATGTGGGTCATTTTTACTGTAGGGCAAGCTCTATGTGAAGGGAAAGAATCCGTCTTTGATGAAGCCCTGGAACCAATTATTAAAGAAGTTAATGAATACCTTGTAAAAATATACGAACACAGACTTACGGAATTTTACCCTGGTGATGATTATACCCTATATGAACCTCGGGGTCATTATGCTGGCGATAAAATATTGGAAAATTATTTCAGAGCCATGAAATGGATTAGCCGCAGGATATTCAGGGTTCACGATCCCAACGATCCAACACAATCGGATCTAGAACTCAGAGGTTCTGCCATTGTGTCCTGGTTACTAATGAATATCAGAAACAATATGCATCCAATTTGGTCTGAGATTTATGAATTTACATCTCAATTAGTGGACACAGCCGACAGTATTACCCCTGAAATGGTGAATTCAGCCATGGCCAAAGTGTTTCCCGATCAATACAGCCGGAAAGGCTATCACCTTATAGCTGATTCTTCCAACCTGGAAAAACTACGTAAGGAATTATTATCAGATATCTATCCAGAATCGGAAATCATTCCTGTCCCCTTACCCAATCCCGGGGCTTTACCCAAAAAATATGTTCAATTTATGGGGGAACGCTATATTATAGACGGTGAAGCCATGCAGCGAACATGTTTTCCCCATGTTGATGCACGCGCGCTGCCTAGCGGTCTGGATGTGGCAGCTAGTGTTCTATATTCATCAGCCGCCATGGAGGAATTATCAAAGGAGTTTACAAAATATCCTGATTTAAAAAAGCAACTAAGCTTGTTAAAGGAAGAATACTCTTTGATTCCAACTGTAAAATGGCAGCGAAGTATTTATAATCAATGGTTGTATTCTCTTCAGCCTTTATCCAAACCAGCAGCCAGTGCCAGCCCGCGAAGCATGAAATCGGATTTGTGGTTAAAAGAAAAACTGAATACCCAAATGGCTTCCTGGACAGAATTACGTCACGACAACATTCTCTACGCTAAACAAACAATGATTCCCAGCCCCTATAATCCGGGGTTAGGGCTGGTCGAACCCTACCCGCAGTTTTATTCAAGGCTAAATGATGCTGTCGACAAATTGGACAAAATACTCAACTCATTAGACATAGATCTCAGGGCCCATAAAATGGCATTGTCCCGATTAAGAATGTGGCTTAAAGATTTTGGAATATATGCCCAAAAAATTGAAGAAGGCAAGGCTCTAAGCGAGAATGAACAAAGCAATATCAAGAGTTTTGGTTTAAACCTTTTGGATTTCTTTAGCTATGAAGAGCTGGCAGAAGAGGATCCTGAGTTGGTCGCTGACGTGGCTTCCAGTTCCATTAGCTACCAGGTGCTTCACCAAGGAGTGGGCAAATTGAATCCACTTGTTGTTATCTACGATGAGCCTGATACCAAACGAACATTGGCTGCCATTGGATATGTAATGAGCCATTACGAATTTGCGGAAGAAAACTGGAACCGCCTGAACGATGAAGAGTGGAAATTGAAATTAGAGAACAACCCCCCTTCTCGTCCTGAGTGGGTTCAGGAGTATCTGGTTCCCTGATTTTTGACAATAAACAGACTATAACACGCCCAATAATGGTGTGTGTTTACAAAAAAAGAAGCCACCTGCTGTTCTGGTGGTGCTAAGGAGGCTTTGCCTTATAAATTAAACACTTAATCCCGCTTTTTTGGTCTCACTTTCTTGAAAAGTACTATAGTGGACATTATTATTTATTACTGATGGCTTGTTCATTTCCGGCTCTTTTGCCCTGAAGTGGAGACTGTGAGATAAAGGAGATTTCCATGAAACGAACCCTGTTTGTGGTCCTGGCATTGTTTTTTATGATGACTCTGTGGGCCCAGGACTTATTCGATGATACTGATACCATCGGTATTGATAAAATCAAAGAGCTCAAGGCCAATGTGACTCAGCGTATGGGTTTGAAGCGAACGCCAAAATCCCTGCTTCAAAGCATGCGGACCCTTAAATCCAGCCCGCGCTCACTTTCGGCCCAGGAACTGCCCAAAAGCGTGGATCTATCGTTAAAGCTGCCTGCACCAGGTAACCAGGGCGCTCAGGGAAGCTGTGTGGCCTGGTCTACAGCCTACGCGTACAAGTCATTTCATGAAAATCTCGAACGCCAGTGGGGCTATAGTGATGAAGGCCACTTGTTTTCACCAGCCTATATTTACAATCAGATCAACGGCGGCCAGGACGCGGGTTCTGCCATACCCGATGCCCTTGAACTCATGATCAACAAAGGCTGCGCGCCTTTGAGCGCCATGCCCTATGATGTCAATGATTACCGTAAGCAACCCAGTCAAAAGGCCCATCAGGAAGCAGCCAAGTACAAGGCCCGCTCCTATTCTTCGGTGAATCTTAACGATGATTACGCCATGAAATCAATTCTGGCAGGGGGTAACTGCATTGTCGTTGGCCTTGAGGTTTACGAGAATTTTGATTCCTACCGCGGTGGTATTTACAAAGGGCCCGAGGGGCAGATCTACGGCGGCCATGCTATTCTGGTAGTTGGCTATGATGACAGCAAGAATGCCTATAAACTGCTGAATTCCTGGAGCACTTCCTGGGGCGATAAGGGCTATATCTGGATCGATTATAAAGCTTTCAAGCAAATCACCTTTGAAGCCTGGGTCATGATGGATGTGGTTTCCACCACACCCTCTGAAAAACCGGCTGTACCCCAGTATGTGGAAGCCTCTCAGGGCAGTTATTCCGACCAAATTGTGGTTACCTGGGAAAAAGTGAACAGCGCGGATTCCTACATCCTTTTCAGGGTAACTGACCCTGGAAAAACACCCTCTGAAATCGGCCGGGTCACCAAAACCCAGTATATTGACACATCCATCACAGCTGGTATCAGCTATTATTACAGCGTGAAATCCCTGGGCAAGGGCGGTCAAAGCGATTACTCTGATTATGCTCAAGGATTAGCCAGGGATGGCTCAAAAGAAAAATTGCCGGGTGTGCCTGGTGGCCTTTCTTTGGCCATGGCTGAGGGAGCTGTGCTGATATCCTGGAACACCACCCTGGGAGCTGACACTTATCTGGTTTACCGCTGGAACGGTTCAAAATCCGATTGGGAGAAAATCGCCGCCCTGGCTAAAACAGAATATACCGACAAAAAAGTCTCTCCAGGGAATCGCTATTATTATGCGGTTTCAGCTGTAAACAAATATGGCGAAGGAAAAAGCACCGACGCGCTGAACATTATAGTTGAAAAACAAAGCGAACAAATTCCCAAAGTGCCCGAAGGCTTAAAAATCACCAAAGGTGATTATGAGGACAAAATCCTGGTCTCCTGGAAAAAATCCGCCGGAGCCGGCAGCTATCAAGTTCTCCGCTGGTATCAAGGCCTTGGAGACTGGCAGCAAGTGAATACCACCAGTGAGCTCTCCTTTGAGGACAAGGCTGTATCCCCTGGAGTCTATTATTATTATATGGTGGCCGCGCTGAACAGCGCCGGTGAAAGTGACCCCTGTGAATATGATTACGGCTATGTAAAAGAAGAAGAGCAAAAGCCTGAAGAAGATGTTTTGGACTGGGATGACTTTTTCGACAGTGACGATGACTGGAACAGCGACTGGGATGAAAGCTGGGACACAAAGTGGGACGACTTTTTTGACAACAGCAGCTACGATTCCGAGGCCCCTGAGTTTACCGGCCGCCTCTATAATGCCAATAACGGCTCATGCAACATCAAGGGCGAGGACCTGGATTTTTATATTGACGGCCATTTTGTGGCTACAGTCAAATCGGGCGACTGGGTTTCGGTGAAACTACCCGGCGGCAGCCATCTCTTCAAGGTTGCGCGCACCAAAAACAAGGCCGTGGTTGAACCTGGCTACCTGCTTGAAATCGACGATGAGCTCTGGTATTACTGGTACGGCTGCGATGACGGTTCTCACCCTTGATTCGGCTTTCTGTTTAAAGGGGCAGCTTTTTTTGATCTGTGAAGTTTGGGCTGGGCGTTTCCCGGGAGCATTAGCAGCTATCGCGCGGTTTTTTTTGCCAAGCCTGAAAGCTATTTCCCACCGGCCCGGGCCGGGCTTTGCGGGGTTTCAAAGCTTTTGGCGCGAAATTATCGCGCCAAAAGGCTTCGGGCCATGGTTTTTGAAAAAACCATGGCCCGCCCCTCCAATCCCCTATGATAAAGTCAAGCACATAATTTATTCTTTTCGATTTTTTCCTTTATTTCTTGTTGATATTGGAGATCATA
>JAFGWI010000253.1 GCA_016937215.1 Spirochaetales bacterium
CTGTACCATTTTTGAAAAAATGGTACAGCCATGGCTCCAATCCCTAACGCTTTTAACACAGCCGCGCCTATTTGCTAAACAAATACAAAAACCTTATTCAATGATAATCGCCTCTACCGGACAGTTCTCGGCTGCTTCCTGAACCTCTTCTTTTAAATCTTCAGGAACTTCGGCCTTGATCACCTCGGCAATATCATCGCCCATTACAAAAACATCAGGAACACTGTCCACGCACAAACCGCATCCTGTACAAGCGTCAGCGTCAATCTTAACTTTCATGCAAACCCCCTATTAATTTTTATTTTAACCAGCCATTATTGTACAAGTTCAAATGCTGATAACTGATTAATCATTCTTATGTTGAAATAAAATTAGACAAATTTGATTTATTTGTCAAATCGCTTTATTTGCCCATAAAGGAGCCGTGAAAATCAATTTTTTTTATGACCCATGATCCATTTCATTAAAAGCCATAGGATAGCACTCAACAATAACCCCCTACTATAACTTTGACACAATAAAACCAAATAGCCAGTATAAAAATTGACTCATGCCAAAAGACAGATGGAAAGAATTCAAAGTTCCTGGTTAAATAGGCAACAAAGGAGGCCGATAATAGACTATGAAAACTCAGCATAAAGATATTGGTACAGCATCGCGGATTTTCGCTTTTCTTCTCAATAGCATAGCCGCTTTTCTGCTTTTTTCGTTTTTTATGGCTCTTTTACCTTCTCCTCCGGAAATATTTCCCGATATTCTGTGGGCACCTGGTCGATTTTTATTTAATCAGGCTTTTTTTGGAGGCTTATACGCACCGTCTTTTATATTCTATGGGGCCTATAATCTGCTTCAAAAACCTTTTCGCCGGGAAAATATCTATTTTATTATGTTAACCCTATTCCCTTTTTATGTTTTCACATTGTTTATAAAAATCAGCCTGGTCGATCGTTTACCCCAGGACCTCGTCACCACACAAATCCTAAGCATTTTTAATCCTTTATTAGCTTCCAGCCTCTTATTCGCACTATTCGCCGCCCTATGTATTGGCGTTTTCTATTTACGAAAAAACAAGCTCCTTTTTATGTCCAAAAATAATGTTATTAAAACCAATCATACTGAGAAACAAATCAGCAATCCTGATCTTGAAGTGGAATCTCATCTTAGCAGACAAAAAGTGTTCCAGCAGCTTTCAGCCAAGACCGACCTAGCCGACACGGAATTAAAGCCTGAAAAAAATCCCCACTTTCAATCACCCCTAATCACACCAGGGGTAGAGGCCAACTCAAAAGACACCAGCGATTCAAAGGCATATGCCACGGGAAACCTCAGCGCGGCCCTTGAATTGTACAAAATGGCCAAAAAAGAAGAGGACAAAAAAAAGCCCAACCAACCGGAAAGTCAAAAACAGGTCCTTTTGGATAAAAAAATCGAAGCACTTAAGAACAAAAAAATTGAAACAAGCAGCCAGCTGGCTATCACTCATAAAAAATTTCTGGGCATAAAGGACCTAAAGAAAACCGAAAGCGAATCAAAGAAAAACATGAAACAACTTGATTCCAAGAACCCGCTCTTAATCGAAGCCAATAAACAGGAACTTGTACCGGAAAAATCCCCTGAACCTGTTGAAGCGGTCAATTATCAAAAAAGTGATACAATAAAAAACCCCGGGCAAATCAATACAATCGACCAACCCATGGAAGAAGATAAGCAGATCTCATTCAAAATCAGGCTCCCGGAAACACCGCAGGTAGATGACGCTGAATTCGAAGAAGTACTGCATGAACCACCAAGCAAAAAAAACAAACAGCAGCAATCAGTCACTAAACCAAACCCAAGAGCCAAAGGCGAATACAAGGTGCCAGTAGATGATTTACTCAATGATTATTCATTGGGCGATTATTCATCACTGGACCCTGAAACCCGGGCAATGGGGGAAATTTTAATGAACACCCTGGAGGAATTTAAAATTTCAGCCGAGGTTACTGGAATTCGACGTGGCCCGGTTATCACGATGTATGAAATTCTCCCAGCACCAGGGGTCAAATTATCCAAAATCGTTAACCTGGCGGATAATATCGCCCTGCGCCTGGCAGCCTCCAGTGTCCGAATCGTGGCCCCTATCCCCGGAAAACATGCTGTAGGCATAGAAGTCCCCAACAAAAAGCGCGCCCTGGTTTCTTTCAAGGAGATGATTCACACAGCCATGGAGCAAAGCGCAAAGCTCCATGTACCTATTGTTATCGGCAAGGATATAACCGGCGAAGAACAGATCATCGATCTGGTACAGACACCCCACCTCCTCATAGCCGGAGCCACAGGATCGGGAAAATCGGTTTGCGTCAATTCGATTATTACATCCATTCTCTGTACCCGGTCTCAGGATGAAGTCAAACTCATTCTGATCGACCCGAAAATCGTTGAATTGAAATTCTACAATGATATTCCCCATCTTCTCACACCGGTTATCACTGACCCCAAACGGGCTTTTCAAGCCTTGCAATACTGCCTTTACGAAATGGAACGGCGCTATTCCCTGCTGGATGCCCTGGGAGTGCGTGATATTTCCTCTTACAACAGAAAAGCCAAAACGAAAAAAATGACCATCAGCCATCTACCCTATATCGTGGTAATTATTGACGAATTTGCCGACCTGATTGCTGTCACCGGAAAGGAAATGGAAGCCACCATCGCCCGACTGGCTGCCATGTCCAGAGCAGTTGGAATACACATCGTTTTAGCCACCCAGCGCCCCAGTGTGGAGGTTATTACCGGTTTGATCAAAGCCAATATCCCTTCACGAATCGCTTTTATGGTTGCATCGAAATTCGATTCGCGCATCATCATCGACGCGGTCGGCGCGGAAAAGCTTCTTGGAAAAGGGGACATGCTCTTTTCATCAGGCTGGTACCCCTTCCCCATCAGAATGCAAGGCGCTTTTCTTGAAGAAGAAGAAGTAGAACGCCTTGTGACCCACGTAAAAACCCTGGGCGAACCCGACTATATTGATGAAGATATATTTTTTGAAGATGATGAAGAAGACGGGGATTTTAACCTTCAGGACTCAGACCCATTGATGGACAAAGCCCTGGATATTGTGGTATCCAAAGGCAAAGCATCTGCCTCCTATTTGCAGCGAAGGCTTAAAATCGGCTATAACCGGGCGGCCCGTATTGTAGAAGAAATGGAAATGCGCGGTATCGTCGGTCCGCCCAATGGCAGCAAGCCCAGAGATATCCTGCATATTCCCGACCGAAATCCGGAATGATCAGTACTCAACATTAAAACTGCGGTAATAACCCTTTGGCGAGAGATAGCGGAAATCCAGCCTATCCACCCTGGCCGCCGGCGGCCCCTGTTTGAGATATTTTACCAGCTTTTCAATCGCCTCAGCCGAACCTTCAGCCATAACCTCTACCGATCCGTCGCTCATGTTCCGGGCATAACCCTTCAGCCCCAAGGCCAAAGCCCTTTTCACTGTGGAATAACGAAAGCCAACGCCCTGAACACGGCCAAAAGCCAAAGCATAAATCGCCTTTATTTCACAATTCTCATCTTTCATCAACTCAAGTTTAGCCAATAAAGAGAATTAAGCAAAGCCGTTTTTTTGAGTATTTTTTTGGGCGTTACCTGATAAGCCCAAGAACAGCAATTCTATATTTGAGTACAAATATAGAATTGCGCATAAATTCAATTCGTTGCAGTTACAATTCCAAATATAAACACTTATTGATGCAGTTTCATACCATCGGTTAAATTTTATTTTCAACAAACGGTTTATATTTGGAATTGTTATTAAGGGGCTTTCAGGCCGGGCTTTACGCGGCTCCGCTATTGCTTCGACCAAAAAGGCGGCTTAAAAAGCGCCGCCTTTTTGTTGCCCGTGCCTTTTTTGAAAAAAAGGCGCGGCCCGCTCCAATCCCCTATGATAAAGTCAAGCACATAATTTATTCTTTTCGATTTTTTCCTTTATTTCTTGTTGATATTGGAGATCATA
>JAFGWI010000254.1 GCA_016937215.1 Spirochaetales bacterium
AGCTTAACAGTTGCAAATAAATCCTAAAAAAATGGGGGTAATAAAATTGATATGAATGCTTTAGATTTTACACCCCAGGCAACGCCCAAAACAAGGAGCCAATAACCTCGGACTCGATTATTTTCATCGAAAATTATTGACAATGAGTCATTAAAGAATAAGCTTAGTGTCATGGCAGAAGAAAGAATCGGCGATTTCATGATTCGCATTGGGGCCATGACCCCTGAACAAGTTAATGAAGTGCTTGGCCTTCAAAAATAAAATCCGGACAAACTTTTTGGTGTTATTGCCATTGAATTAGGCTACATCAATGATAAAGCTTTGCATGATTATATCAACAAGGAAGAAAGCTGAAAAAAAGCTTTACAAGCCAGGAAGCCATGTTGAAACACCTATTGTTAGGGCCGCGACAATTTCCGCCTTTACTCTTTTTTGGAAGATAATAGAAACAATTGTTCCAGGGGAAAGGGCTTGGCAATATAATAGCCCTGAACATAATTAACTCCGATTTCTATTAAGCGCTTATAAACCTCTTCACTTTCAACATACTCCGCAACGGTCTGCAAACCAAGAACATGGCCAGTGTGATTAATGGTTTCCACCAGCACAAAATCAAGAGGGTCATCGAGCATGCCTTTTACAAAGGAACCGTCAATTTTCAAATAATCTATCGGAAAAAATTTCAGATAATTAAAGGAAGCCCACCCCTTGCCAAAATCATCCAAAGCAAAAGCGCATCCCTGATCCTTCAGCGTGCGGATTAAATGACGGGCCTGGTTAAAATTGGAAACAGCCTCGCTCTCGGTGATTTCAAAGGAAAATATGAAAGGCGGAAGGTTATTCCTGTTCATTTGGTCTATGATAAAATCACTGATAGTCACATCGGAAAGGGTTTTTCCCGACAAATTGATGCTTAAATGAGGGACTTCATTCACCGCCAGTCCCTGTTGTATGAAACGCGCGACCATTTGAAAAGTATGCTTTATAACCCACTTGTCGATATCGGGCATTAGATGATAACTTTCCGCGACAGGCAAAAAGGATGCCGGCGAAAGCAGTTTGTTATTTTCGTCTCGCATCCGTAAAAGCACCTCATAATGACCTTGGTTTGGGGCCTTGTCGGAAACAGCGGCAATCCTCTGACAATATAATTCAAAACAATTTTCTTCCAAGGCTTTTGTCAATTGAGGCAAAAAGGATATTTCGCTATTGTATTTTAAAACAGCCTTGTCATCTGGCTCATAGACATGAACCTGGTTTGGACCAGCCTTTTTGGCCAAATCAGCCGCCACAAGGGCATTGCTGATGATTCTGGAAGGCGATTCATCCAGCTGACCCAAAGCTACCAAACCAGTGCTGGCTTCCAGGCGAAACTTGCTTTCATTCCACTCGAATTTGGAATTACCCACCGCGCTCATCAAATCTTTCGCTATTACTTTAGCCCTTTCTAACGGGCAGGATACAAAGAGAATCGCGAAATGATCGGCTTCCAGACGAGCCAGAGAATCGGTGGTGCGTATTTGGGAATGAAGCAACTGACCAACCTGGCGAAGAACCTCGTCACCAGCAATGCGTCCGCATGAATCATTAATCACCCTGAAAGACAATAAATCAATATAACAAAGCACACTGGGCTTGTCATCCTGCCTGGCATAAATAATGGCCTCTTCCAGTATCTGCTCAAAACGCGCGCGGTTGAATAAACCGGTAAGTGTATCATGGGATGTCTGATAATCCAATTGCTTGGAGATTTTCTCGGTATGGCTCACATCATTGAATGAAATGATGACTCCAACTGTTTTTCCGGCATTACGTATCGGCCCAACGAAGAGCTTAATCAGATATTCATGATTTTCATTATTCCTGAGAATCAGAGAGGATGAATATTTGATTATTTCCGAGCTGGAAAAAATGCTTGAAACAAAATCTTCCACAGGTTTGTTGCTAGACCCATAAAAAGCCTTGAACACCTGACTCAAAGGCCTTCCCAGAGCCTCCTCCTTGTCCCAAGCCGTTAACCTGGAAGCAACTGAATTTATTTGAGTGATGATGGAATTTTCATCTGTTGTAATAACTCCTTCGCCAATGGACTCCAGGGTGATCTGGGCAAATTCCTTTTCCTTGATCAGTTCATTTTCAACCCTTTCGCGTACTACAATTTCTTCCAAAAGCATTCGGTTTATTTCTTCCAGTTCGATAACGCGTTTTTCCACTTCATGTTCAAGGATTTCATTATAATGCTTTGCCCGTTCAGACAAATAAATGCTTTTCATGGCCGATGAAACCATATTCTTTATCGCTTCATAGAGAATTCCGTCCTTTGGTCCCAGCTCGATCAAAAGAAAACCCAGCTGCTCCTTCCCAAAAAAAAGATTCATGGCCACAAGGGAATTCTCCATCGCGAGTTTGGCGCGGATAGTGGAAACAACATCACCCAACAGATATATTTGATTATGAAAATTATCCCTATAATCCAGCTGATTGGAAAAAGCGACTTCAATGGCCAATTCACTGTCTGCCATTTTCTGCTTTTGCCGAATATAGCGGCCGATAATAATGCTTCGTATATTAAAATGTCCCATATTTTCTATTATAAGGGTGTTCAACTCATTAAAATTATTGATAACCATCAGCTTTTCATTTAAAATCTGCAACCTGGAATCCCGGTTTTTCGCGCCAAGTCGATAAAAACCTTCGGAACGCACGGCAGTTTCGCCAATCACTTCAACAGACTGTCTCCAAAGCAAATCAATTTCACTTTGAGCCGCGGGAAATAAACCAAGAAACTCCAGAAAAAGGGAATGAAGAACATCTCTCCACACAAAATTATTTAAACCCCGCTCCGAAGCAGCCCAAATAACATCCTCTAAAACAACTAAAAAATCATGCTTGGATTTTTGAACAAAATGGCTGTGAAAAGCATCGACCAGTTGCGACGACCACAATTGCATTAGGCCCTTGTCCTTTACCCGGCTAAGTTTTTTTTCCATAGTGCCGGCTAATTTAGATACAAACTTAGCCTCGCTGCTTAAGAAATCAAGCTTTTCATGAGCTTTGGTTTCCCTATGGCCTTTGTGCTTGTTATAATCAAAATGTTTAGGTTCCTGAAAACACCCGCAAGAACGGCGGATAATCAATTCTGTTTCAAGGTGCTCTAAACTTGGCCGAATCTTTCCCTGGAGCATTTGACCAAGGCGCCTCACTGCCATCCGCCCCATTTGATAAAGAGGCTGGCGGACTGTGGTCAGCGGTAAATCATTATAACGGCTTTCCACACTATCATCAAAACCAATCACAGCGACTTTATCAGGAACATCTTGCCTTAATTCTCTTAATGTCCGAATAGCCGACAAAGCCATGCTATCGTTTGCCGCGACAACCGCGTCAAAAAAAACATTCCTTGAAGTTACCAATTCGCGCATCGCCTTTTCACCCGATTCAGGTGTAAAATCACCTTGAAACACCAGATCTTTATTAAAGGGAATCGAATTTTCAGCCAAGACAGATTGATAAACCTTGAACCTCTCCTGAGCATCCAGATTGTTTTCGGGCCCGCTTATAAATGCGATACCTTGGCAGCCATGATGATGAATCAAATGGAAAAGACTGTCCCTTGCCCCCTTTGTGTTATCGATCAGAATATTACAGGCACCGCTCACTTCCTGGCCAATACTCACCAATGGAAGCTCCTCAAAAGGCATGAAAAAATCCATCCATTTCTCTTTATCGGCGAACAAAGCAATGACACTGGAAAGAGAAATCAAACCATCTATTTGCTTGGGATTAACCATGGCCAAAGCGGGTTTTCGCCAGAAATTTTCCAGATAGAGCGTGTTATCCGCTCCCACAACATAAGTCACTAAAGAGAAATCCTGTTCAGCTGCCTGGTCGATAGCCCCTGCCCAGATGGTGGAGGAATAACTATCATAGAAGATATCGATCAAAAAACCAATCGCTTTTCTGGCCATGTTTTTCCTTATATTCCAGAATGAATAATAAATTGCCTTTCTTTAGCTCGTCATACCAAGGAGGTTACCCCAGCCCTCCAACAAAGGGCTTCCTTGACAGTCCACAAAATTCCAATTCCGCCTTTGTCCAATAACAGGTAGGCTCATAAAGTTTTAACAGCTTTATTTACCAGGGAAATTCCTGGGATGCAAAATAACATACCCGCAGGGCTGGGGTCGGGCTTTGCGCCACTCCGCTTTCGCTTCGAAGGTTTTTCGCCTGAATTTATCAGGCGAAAAACGCTTTGGGGAACCATTTTTGAAAAAATGGCTCCCCATGGCTCCAATCCCTAACCTGTTTTTATTAAAAAGCCGCTTTCTTCTAAACAAATACAATAAATTAATACTGGAATTCAGTTGCATATAATAGTACTATAATACAATTGCCCCTCAAATCTCAAATCAAAGAGAGATTATTTGCCAAAATTCCACTCTTTTCATCCTACATTCCGCGCAACAAAATTTCCAAAGCCATTCACCTTCCCAACAGAAAAAACCTTATAATGGCTTTCTTAAAAGCTGAAAAAGCTTTAAGGTGCTTAAAAGAAGCTTTGTACTCAAAATAAAAGGGGTTTCAACTCAATTTTTGATAATTAAGGGCTATTTATATAGCCTGCGGGGCAGTTTGAATTGCTAGCCTGTAATGCCAACTCCATGACCAGACACCATTAACACCAGCCCAAATCAAGTTTACTGGTGGTATGTTTTGACAATGCAGGAGCCAAATCTTCCCATATTTTTGCGCCTGTGCCTAATTCATCAGGGCAATCGCGTTAAAAGAATAATGTTTCAACCACTTGTCATTCTGAGGAGGAAGGACGAAGAATCAATTATATCGCAGACGATCGCGCATTTATTTTCCCTGTCAACCCTTTATAAGCAAAACAACCTGTCTTATTCAAATCGAGATCCTTTACTTCGCTTCGCTTTGTTCAGAATGACAACAGCCATTCTAAATCACTCAAGTCGCATTATTTGTCACATCATGATAGATAGTTTTATTTGATTTTTTGAGCTAATCTTTTTATCAAGAAGTTGAAAATGAATTTTAATTAATTCATTTTTTAAATTTTTATTTATACAGGCTAATTGTAAAAGTCTCGACTTTAGCAATTAGCAGACAGCTGTCAATAAATATCATGATATCGGGCATTGAGATAACCCAGGCACAATTTTTATAATTCCCGCGAAACCTCAGTTTCGCGGGAGATGCGAAATTTATATATCTTAAAAACTATTTTATAAGGAGAGAAAAAATGAAGTCTAAATTAATTGGGACTTTGGCACTACTTAGCTTGATGCTATTTAGCTGCCAAGTCGGCACAGAGATTTCCACAATGCAAAATGAAGAAGTCTCAACTTTGCAGGCAGGTGAAGAAAACAGCCTAATGAGTGTGAATAGTAATATGGGAACAAAGGCAACGGATTATGTACGTATTGGTAAAGATGATTCGATTACATCTGGTACCAGTAGGGCATTGACTGCATCACAACCAGAAATGCATTATAATTGGCCTGATGGGTCTGGAGAAGTAACTGATTCAATCAGCTCGCTTCATGTTCCAGCCGGATATGAAGTTATTGTATACCGGTATGTAGATTACAAAGGTGAGTATAGAGTTTTTGGACCCAATTCAAGTACTGGCAGTTATTATGTTCTTAATAAATTCAGTATGACTTCAGACAAAGACTGGAGTAATAAAATCAGCTCACTGGAGATAAGAACCAAAGTAAACGTTCCTTCAAAATTGAGCTGGATTAAAGACAATCCGTCCGATTCTGAATTTGGCGATGTCAACGTGAACGAAGTTCAGGGAGTCGCCAACGATGGTAACAGTTGGTACATTTGTAATATGACCCGAATTTACAAGTGTGAAAAAGATAACATTACAAATGTTATAGGCAGCACTGCCACTGGAGATTTACCATCAACTCTTAGAAGTTATGACCATTGGGGTGATTTGGATTTCAAGAATGGAAATCTATATGCACCATTATACAAACAAGATTCAAACAATCGAGCGGTTATTGTTAAATATACAAGACTTTTGAATTATGTAGGATTCGCCTATTTCCCATCAGGAGTCAGCTCAGTTAGTTATGTTACTGTTAATCCGAATACCAATCTTTTCTATGTTGCTGATGGACCAAAAAAATTAAAAGTATATAAAGGTAGTTTTTCAGCGACTGGCGGATCATTAACTTACTGTTTCACGGTTGATCTCGATTTTGGTTCTTTGGGTCATAGCGATGGCAGCTGGTGGAACGATGTTTGGCGACAGGGCGGTGAATTCGGTGATGATAATATGTTCTATTACGTATTAGATCATAAGAGTGATGAAGATAGCAAGTTTACTGGCATTTACATGTTTAAAATTGATGGACCAAAAGCTAGCGCGAAACGATTCGCGAATATTCAATACGATCCTGATACTTGGTACCCCTTTGTCGGTGCCAAACGGCGTTCAGAACTTGAAGGTATAACTTATTGGGATTTAGGCAGCCACTCCAGCTACCCTGGACAGGTTCATGCTTTATTTCTGAGTCTTGAAGCTGACGAGGACGATGCCTGGTTAATGCATTATAAAACAAAATAAATATAGAATTATCAACTAAAAAAAGGTCTTTACTGCAATACGCGATAAAGACCTTTTTATTGAAGTCAAATATACTTAGAGAATACTATCTTCAGCCAGAAGGCACCATTTCACTTGACTGGACTGAAATGACAACTGATCAATGAATTGACCTCATTTAAAAATTTCCAAAGCTTTTTCTGTTTCCCGATTGGAGTCAGATTTGGAGTATTTACTCCCGTCATTAAAAACATTAGTAAAAGTACTACAGGCTCTTCTCAATTTCATTCTTTAACTGGATTCTTCTTGACGAGTGTGATAGGTTTTATTATCAGTTATCTCTGGTTGGGATTGTGCCAATTGAATATCGACCATTAAGGTTGCTAAATCCCACATTCCGCAGTGAATTTAGGTAATTTCTTATATTATTTAGAATTGAGGCTCTTTCAAAACTGAGGTTTTGAAAGAATCATGA
>JAFGWI010000255.1 GCA_016937215.1 Spirochaetales bacterium
AGCGAAGCGGAGTTATGGAAAGCCTGGCCTGCTGTAATGAAATGAAAGCAGGAAACGCCCAACGTAATAACCTGCTAAACAAATACAAATTTTCTATAACTGGGGCTTTACCTCAATCACTTCACGCTTCATGGTTTTAAACAATTCAGCTGAGGGATAATAGCGGTTTTTTCCCAGCATGGTTTCACCATCACCGTAGCGTTTATCATTTTTCTTCCAGTCAGATGGAATGGGATCATAAACAATAAAGTGGTTAAAATCCTTGGTGTAACCTTTGACAATAATGTAATGACCGCTTTGGTCATTATAATAACGGCCAATCAGATTGGTCACAGGGTCTCCCTGGGTTTTTTTGATGCTTTCTGTATCATAGCTGACAATGGCGATATTTCCACGGTCAATAATATTTCTTAAATCTCGAGGTGAAAGGGTTTTTGTAGTGCTATAGGGAATTCCGTAATAGCCCAAACCCTTTTCAAGATGCTTCCAGTCAAGTCCGCCGTTTTGGTAGGGTATACCAATTATCTGCCGAATTTTGGCAACACTCACGTCCTTGCCCTGTGACCAGTAACGGGCCATGGCAACACAGCTTGGGCCGCAGTTACCTACAACCCCGGTGGCAAACTGGGTCTTGTACCAGTCAAAATCCCTGTCCTGACTATGCACGGAATCATAGGGGCTTACAAAAATATTTTTACTTATCAGCTGGTTTTGGGCTGTAATGTTAATCTTGCTGTAACCGGCTTTCACGCTTTTGTAGCTATTATCATCGAGTTTTTCAAGTATGGGAGGATTCTGATGAACTGTGATATCGCTTAGGTCAAGTTTTGTTGTGCTGAGTAAATTATTAAAATCGATTTTTTCATTAAGGCCAGAAAGGGTAATGTAAGTGCTGTTGCTGCTTTTCGTGTTAGCTCTTTCGAGGCTTTTGTTTCGGACGGTTATGAAAACCGAGTTGGAAATAATATCCTGATGATCTTCTTTTGAAGCTACCAAATATACCTGATAGGTCCCGGGTGATTGATAGAATTTCTCGGGAGATTTTTCATAGCCATAGGTGTCATTTCCAAAAACCCATAAATAATTCAGAGAGCTGTCAAGTTCCGCGTTTTCCACAGAAAACCGCGTTTTAAAAGGGGCAAAGCCGCTTGTGGCATTGGCACTGATGGTGAGGTCAAAATCCATTTCCTCGGAATCCTTATTGGTGTTTTTTGGCAGTCGAATGGTGCTGTTCGCGGCCAGTTTCCGGGGTTCGGTTATATGATTTTCACGTAGCAGGTCATAAAGTGAAATGTCGTATTGTTTGGAAATGCTGTAAAGGGAATCTCCTGGTTTTACTGTGTATTCGCGAGGGTATTCGGGGATATTGCTTTCTGCTTGATTTGTTTCATTCGCCTCTGTATTGATTGAAAATTCAGGCGCCCCGCCCAAATGAGATTCGGCAAAAAGGTCTTCGCTATTAGCGGTTTCGGCTGTTTCAGCATGAGTGTAACGGGAAAGGGAGAATAAAAGACTGGTACTGAATGTGAATATTAAAAAAAGTATACCAAGCAAGGTGAATAAGGTTTTTTGTACAGGGCCATATTCTTTTGGTTTTCTAGGTTCTGAGCGATTGTAACTGAACACAACCTGGGCTTTTTGAGTGGTTCTATTGCTTCGGGTTACCCTTTTACCGGCAGCTTTGTATTTTCGGGAAACCCGTGGAGCCTCCTGTCGGGAACGCTTGGCAACGTGCTGATTATTCAATACAGATATCATCTTTTCCCCTCCTGCTATTAATATCGTCGTGAAATCAAGGGGCTTGAGCGGAAAATAGATTGGCGGGTTATATTTTACAGCTCGATTTATTGGAATTATCCTACATTTCGCAGTCCTGATTATAAGGGTGCTTTCATGGCATCGGTCGAATTTATTTAATCCAGAATGGTTCACATTTAGAATAGCTGTTGTTATTCTAAACGCAGGGCAGCGAAGTGAAGAATCTTGCCTGGTTTATGGCTTTTGTTTATGAATAGGGTTGGCTTATGCCAAATGTGATTCTTCGCTCCGCTCAGAATGACGGCGGGGGGGTAGCTCGGAATGACGAAGGGCGGCAGTTTAGAATGACGGCGGAAAACATGGGGTTTCGATTATTTTATTAATCATGTTGAATGATTGCATAAAGCTGTCATTCAGGCCAGTCATAATCATCATGATTTTTGAAAGGCACACCCAATTCAATGTCTGTTACTTCATCATATTCAGTATTCAAAACAAGCCAGCATTCTTCCATGGTATAAGTATCGAAAAAATAATCTTCCTCGATCTCCCATTGGTCTTTAGAAAAGCTAAAAACATTATTTATAACATCATGAACATTACGGAATAAAAGAGATTGCCCGGAGTATTTTAAATCACAATTGGCGCAACGAATATAGCCGAGACGGTTTCCTTCTGTTTTGTAAAAGCTTAGCCTTAATTTCAGAGTGTTATATTGATAAATCAATTCATCGGATGAATCCTGGTCAACAATTATCTTATCAGGATTCCCCAGCAGATGAATGATTTCACTCTCAACCATGCCGAATTTGATGTCAGCTATGCCTTGTTTTAAAAAAAGTTCCATAAATAACGCAAACCCCCGAAGAATGTCCTAGATAAAGTCGGTAATATGCTTTTTTACCATGTTTTTATTCTGAAACTCGATTAAAAAAGCAGTAAAAGCATTTATGGCTACATCCAGCACAACAGCAAAAGAAATCAAAAGCGGTTTAATATCCGCCAGCCGCACATAGGCATCTTCAAAACCCTGGCCGTATTGTTGGCACATTAGCTGAATAGCCACAAAAGCCCCGACACCTGGCACTGAACTTAATGTAAAGGAAACCAGAAAAGAAGCCCCGATAACCCAGAGCACCTGCTGGGGATTGATGTCGATCGTTGAAAAGGATTTAAGAATAATGATAAAGGAAACACTGGTCACCATAGCGGTTCCAGCCTTTCCGAAAATGGTCAAAAGGGGAAAAACCGCGCTGCCGGTTTTGCGGCTAATACCCAGATTCTCCCGGCCATGCTTGATCAGGGAACTTAAGGACAAATATTCGTCGCCTGTGGCAAAGGCCATGAGCAGGGGCCCTGTAATAGCGTAAATCCACTTGTAGGGGTTTTCCCTGTCACCCAGTAAATAAAGAAAACCGGGAATAATACCGAATAAAACAACCACCGCGTCGACTACCAGAATAATGATCATCTGCTGGAAATAGGGGCTTACAAAAGCTGGTTGCAGCCGAATGATACTCGAGGCAGTAATGGCGATTAAAGCAATACCAAAAACCTCGGCCACCAGGGTATTGATATGATAAAAGAGCCGTGAAGCTGAATCAGCAAGCTGAATCAAAGGCTTGTCCTTTATTTCGCTTTTGTCAAAATGAAGGTTCACACCAATAATAAAAGCCAATACAATTAAAGGTAAAAGGATATCGCCCTGGCCTGTAAAAGCGTCGAAAAGATTTTTGGGAAAAACCGACAGAATGGTTTCCTTAACTCCAGGAACAGTAATTTCCTCAACAATTTCCTGCTGAATGGGAATTCGTTCCGGCGAAAAAAGAAAAACCGATAAAACACCGATAAGAGTCAGTAAAAAAGTCGATAGAATCATGAATAAAAAAGCAAGACCATAGGTTCGCCCAATTTTACGACTCTCCCGCAATTCATGAGTACCGATGAGGAGTGAGAAAAAAACCAGAGGAAAAACAATATAGCGCCCGATATGGTAAAATAACTGGGCCAGATAGTCAAAAATTTCACTTCCGATTCTTGGCGGAACAAAGAGCGCCAGGAGTATACCAATCACAATACCGATTAAGAATTTAATCCAAATTTTCATTCCAGCTTCCAATCTATTCTAAATAAAAAGTTCTTGCTATCTTATACTAGATTTTTCACTATGAAAAGTCCTCTGAGATTAATGTAGGATTTCTCTTAATAAGCTGATAAAATTGACTCTACTGTGTTATCTGGGCGTTTCCCCCTTCAGCCCAGGGGCTCGGGGGGCCGGGCTTTTCAGGGCTTCGCTATTGCTTCGACCAAAAAGGCCGCTGAAAACGCGGCCTTTTTGTTGGCTTCGCCTTTTTTGAAAAAAAGGCTTGCCCCCTTACAATCCCTAACGCGGGGCTGTTTCACAACCTTAAAATACTCATTATTATGGGAGCTATATGATTTTTGCAAAATCCAAGTTTTGCAAGAGCCTCATGGTTATACATACAATATACGCGGAAAAAAGAAGATCAATCGAGTTATGATTTTTATAGCTGTTTTGTCACTCTGAGCTATCACCCGCCGTCATTCTGAGCAAAGCGAAGAATCTCATTTGGTATAGGCCTGTTGTATTCACATAAAAAAGCTTCAAACCAGGCCCAGGCTGCATGGCCGAGCAGTAAACGCGGAGCGTTTACGACCAGGCCAGGCTGCATGGATATAGTGAATCCCAATGAGGATTCACGCCACTGAACAGTAAACGCGGAGCATTTATGACCAGGCCCGTCGATTTTCCTCGGAACGACAAGCGGTTAAAACAATATTCTTTTAACGCGATTGCCCTGGGGAAAAAAGCGGCAAGGCTTGTCACTTTTTTCAGGATCATGGATAATCACCCTTATGAAACAGAAGAGCTTTTTTGAATGCCAGGAATGTGAACATCAGGAGCCCCGCTGGCTGGGGCGCTGTCCCAATTGCGGGGCCTGGAACAGCTTTGTGGAAGGCCGGCAGGAACCCAAGGGAATATCAACCATAAAAAAAACAGACACTCAGCCGGTACCACTCAGCAGTGTGGAAATCAAGGAAAAGCTTTTTTATAACACCGGGATCGCGGAAATTAACCGTGTTCTTGGCGGTGGTGTGATCAAAGGGTCTTCGATTTTGGTTGGCGGTGAACCGGGTATCGGTAAATCAACATTGCTGCTTCAGATAGCCCAGAGTATTGAGACCAAGGGGAGAATCCTTTATGTTTCCGGCGAGGAAAGCCTGGGGCAGATTAAGCTGCGGGCCCAGCGGCTCAACATTAATGACCCTCGCATTGAAATTTTCTGCTGTTCCCAACTGGAACTGATCATGAAAACCATCGAAACGCTGAAACCCGTTGTGGTGATTCTTGATTCAGTGCAGACCCTCTGTTCCGATGAAGTGAGTTCGGTTCCAGGCAGCCCGTCTCAAATGAAGCTGTGTTGTACCCGGCTTAACGAACTGGCTAAAAGCCGGGACCTGGGGCTTTTTCTGATCGGTCATGTGACCAAGGAAGGGCTTATTGCCGGGCCAAAGGTGATTGAGCATTTGGTGGATACAGTGCTTTATTTTGAGGCTGCTGGTACTGAAATTCGTGTGCTGCGTTCCACAAAAAACCGTTTTGCTTCGACCGATGAACTGGGGCTTTTTACCATGACCGAAAAGGGGCTGGATCAGGTTTCCGACCCGGCGTCGATTTTTTTGCAGGAGCGGGAAGGCCCCATGCCCTCGGGAGTGGCGGTGGCCTCTGTTTATGAAGGAACCAGGGTGCTTTTAATAGAAATTCAGAGCCTGGTGGTGCCGGCCAAAGGCGGAATCTCCCGGGTTTTTTCCGATAAAATAGATTCCCGCCGTATTTCCAGGCTGGCGGCTGTTCTGGAGAAGCATGTGGGGCTGCCCTTTGCTGATACTGATATTTACGTGAATATCGCCGGTGGTGTAAAAATCACTGAAGTGGGGATTGATTTACCGATTTTGCTGGCTCTTTATTCAGCCAAAACCGGTTGTGTGTTGCCTGAAAACACCGCTGTTTTGGGCGAAGTGACCCTGGCTGGTGAGGTCCGCCGTATTCCCCAATTGCCGAAGCGGATTAAAGCGGCTGTGGATATGGGCTACGAAAAGGTGATTGGCCCTGTGATGGGTGACCTTGATGCTTCTAGTGCCAGATTTTATGTGGCAGTTTCTTCGGTAAGGGATGTTCTTCAGCTTCTATTCAAGTGATTGGCCTTTTACCGTGTTAGGGATTGGAGGGGGGCTGTGTCCATTTTTCAAAATGGGCACAGCCAACAGAAAAGCGGCGATTCTTTCGACGCTTTTCTGGTCGAAGCGGAGCGCAGCCCCGGAAAGCCCGACCTGACTGAGCATTGTTTTTTATTTTTTTGTTAATCGCGAAGTCATCACATGGCCCATGTTTTTTTTAGAACGCGAAGGCAGGGAACACCCCCACATATGTGTTCTGGAAACAGCAGGAAAAACAGCGAATCGATATTTTTCATTGATTTTCAACCAGGTTTTCACTATTATATTTTTGTGAGCATTGAAGATAACAAACTGGAATTAAAAAAAGATCAGGTTTTTACTGTACGGATTTATTTTATAGAGGCGATTGAACTTATTTCCGTTGTGGTGAATACGCTTATCAAGCTGGAATTCGAAACCTACAGTATTTCCATGGCGGAAAGCCAGTTTTTGATTCCGGTTTTAAAACGTAGTTTACGAAATATCATTTTTATTTGCGTTAATACGGCCAGGGAAGCAGAGCATTGGCTTGAATATATTGATAAACTGGATAAACTGGGTGATGTTAACGTGCAGGTTGGAATTTTTACCTATAATAATATTTCTGATAAATTAAAATTGGCCTTTCTTGAGCGAAGGGCCGCGGTGATTCGCTATTCCGATTTACAGGAAAATACCTTAAATGTGATAAAAAAAATCCTTGTTTATTTTGAGGCCAAAGGTCAGAGGAAATTTGTCCGTGCCAAGGCCAGCGGAATTTCCGAGGCTTTTTTCACGGTCAAGAACCTGGAGGAGGCTGTTCGGGGTGATATTCTGGAAACCTCGGCCGCTGCTTTTTCCTGCCGCATTCCCCAGGCTTTTCGGGTCTATTTTAACAAGGGCGATTCCTTTGATCAGGTTTTATTGGTTTTACGGGGGATACGGGTTAGGGTTTCCGCTCAGGTTCTGGGCTTTGACCAAAAGGCGCCCGATGTTTTTATTTTCAAATTGTGCACAGCAAAAATAGAAGACAATAAACTGATTTATGTTGACGGGCTTTTACCTGAAGTGAAGGCCAAGGTCCATACTTATATCCGCATGTGCCTGCGTTCCCAGATTGCCAGTGAACTGGAGGCCTATTCCATGAAAGACAAGGCCGCGGCGGCTGAGGATAAAAAAGAGGATTAGTTGATTCATCGATAAATAGAGCAGCTGCTTAATCGTGCCAGATGCTGATTTTATAGTCATTACTGGAAGCGGCTGTAACACTAATGTAATAGAACCCACTTTTTTGGCAGGTCCAGTCGAGTTGTTCAAAATTCAAGGCTGTATCAGCCATAGCTCCGCTTATAGCTTCGAATTCGTTTTTATCGTAGATTTGAATTTGTGTATCAACCAAAACACTTGATTGATAGGTCTCGATGTGGTAGGTCCAGTTTTTCTGGGTCAGTATTAAATACCAGTCGGCTTTGGTGGGGTCGTTTTTCGCGGCCCCGCTGTCGTTGCTGTCGGTTTTGGGGTATTCATGGGGTATGGCTGTTATTTGTAGGTTATCACTGGTGATGGCATAACCCCAGCAGGTGTTTTTACTCCAGTCGCTGAATGTGTCGTCGGTGTATTCATAACAAAAGCGGTAGCTGATTTTTATTCCCGGAGTGACGATGTTAACATAAGAAGTTTCGGTTGTTCGGGTGACTTCGGAAAAGCTACCACTTTCGTCGCTTTCAAGGATGTATTGTTTTAATTCTTGAGGTGTGCCACTGGTATCGTTGGGCATAAAGGCGTTCCAGCTAAGGTGGATTTCCGTGGCGTATTCCCCACGCGAGGCTGTGAGGCCGCTGGGTTGGTCGCTGTTTAAATCACAAGCTGCCATTATAAAAACAATGATGATAACTAATCCTACAGTGATAACTCTTTTCATGATTTTCCTCCTAAAGCCAGAATGAAGTGGATATGGCGAAATGGGTGGCGTTTCTGAAGTAGATTGGGCCCATAGCTTCCAGGTCCCTGAAAAAGTCGAATACCCGGGGAACCAGGAAAAAGAATTCACCACCAATGGAACATTGGGGAATGATAAAATATTCCACACCGGTTTTCACCATGTAGCCGAGAAAGGCCTTTACCGAACTGTCATAAGCGTTAAAGCTGGCGGCAAAGTCGGGGTAAAAATCGGCTGCTTCTGAAGGGGCCATGAGCAAAAAGGCTGGCCCAGTTGATAAATAGGGCACCAGTTTCCCCAGGGGGATGGTCACCAGGAAGTTGAGGTTGAAAAGGAATTCGTTGTGGTAGAATATCCACTCTGGTGATGAGCTTGTATCCGCATCGATGTTGCCGAATGAATCGGGTCCGTACCAGCCTGAACCAGAATCAAAATTGTAGTATTTGGTATTCACGTAAAAAAAATCGAACAAAACACCCATGTTGGTGTTGATTTTGAACTTGGTGGTTAAGCCTATTACCAGCGATTCTCCTATGGAATTGTCCCTGAGAGGAAAGCCCAGTTCCGCGCCTATCCCCAGAAAGGGTGATTCCAGTGTAAACACCTGGAATGATATGATTGAAATCAGGATGATTAAAAGGAATTTCCTGCACATCTAAGGCCCCCTTTTGTGAAAGTATTGAAGCCAAAAACAGCTACCTTTTAACTATAAAGGCTTTAATCGGGCTTTTCCAATTTTTCTCCCACATTCCGCAGTGAATTTAGGTAATTTCTTATATTATTTAGAATTGAGGCTCTTTCAAAACTGAGGTTTTGAAAGAATCATGA
>JAFGWI010000256.1 GCA_016937215.1 Spirochaetales bacterium
TACAATTTGACTAAAAATGCGTTAGGGATAGGAGGCATGGTTTGCAATTTTATCAAAAATTGCAAACCAAAGCGTTTTTTGCCGGATTATTTCCGGCAAAAAACCTTCGGAGCGAGAGCGAAGTGCCGGATAGCCCGGCCTGTCATGCCCCTGGGCGGCAGGTAACGCCTTAAAGGAAAGGAGCTAAACAAATATGAGTTTTCTAATTTTTCAAAATAGTATAAGCTGAAGACAGAAAATGAGTCTGAAAAAGGAAAACAAGGAGGCGTAACCATGTCCAGTGATATTTTTTATTACAAACTTTCCGGAAAAAGCACAATGGCAGATCGAGTTCAGGGAATCAAAGCCATCTCTCAGTTGGAAATCTGGGATTCTGTATTAAAACAAAAGGAATTTTGCGCAATCAAGCTCCATATTGGCGAAAAAAGAAATACGACCTATATCAAACCGGAAATCACGAAAATTATTGTTAACCGTGTTAAACGAAGCGGATCTCTTGTATTTCTCACCGAAACCTCAACCCTATACAAAGGGCAGAGAGCCAACGCGGTCGACCACATCAATATGGCGCTGGAACACGGTTATACCCCAAAAAACGTAGGAGCTTCCTTTATTATGGCAGACGGGCTCCTGGGCGACTCTGAAATTGATGTTGAAATCCCCGGTGAAATTTTTAAATCGGTTTCCATTGCCCGCGAAGCAATAATGGCCGATTCCCTTGTGGTATTGAGTCACCCTACTGGCCATTTGGGCTGCGGTTTAGGAGCTGCCATTAAAAATGTAGGCATGGGTTTGGCCAGCCGAAAAGGTAAAATGCGCCAACACTCCGCGATAAAACCCTTTGTTATCGAGAAAAAATGCGTGTTCTGTCAAAAATGCCTTCAATGGTGCCCCGAATCAGCCATTATCGAGCAAAATAAAAAAGCCTTTATTCAGGAAAATAAATGTATTGGCTGCGGAGAATGCCTTGCTGTGTGTACCTATGATTCCATTGGTTATAACTGGTCCATGGAATCGGCTGAAACACAAAAGCGCATGGCTGAACATACCCTGGGCGTGGTTCAAAACAAGCGTGACCGCTGTCTTTTCCTTAACCTGTTATGGGACATGACCAAGGACTGTGACTGCATTGGATCAGCTCAGGAACCTATTATCGACGATGTGGGCATTTTGTTGTCCTTTGACCCTGTAGCAATAGATCAGGCAACTCTGGACTTAACAGCCCGGGCAAACGGAAAAAGCCTCGCGGCTGTGAGCTTTTCCCACCTCGATGCTCAGGTCCAGATTGATCATGGCCAGAAAATCGGCCTTGGCAGCAAAGAATATAAACTCATCGAAATGAATTAATATTCCTTTTATTTCGTGAAAAATTTAAAAACATGAGATATGATTAAGAATGTTTAGCAAATATTTCCATGAGCGTTGCCTGCCTTCACTTCGTTGCGGCAGGCCGGGCTTTGCAGCACTCCGCCTGTCGGCTCCGACCAGTTTGGCCGTGAAATTATCACGGCCAAACTGTTGGCCGCGCTTTTTTGAAAAAAAGCTTGCCTGCTTACAATCCCTAACGCATCGAAGCGGGCAGCCATTATGTGCTGAACAAGAAAACATTAAAAAAAAGAACCAAATTTAAAAATAAATGTGTTTAAGAGTTACAGCCCAAACTCTCCGTTTTGGCCTGTTTGATAAAATTTTAGCTTGGAAAAGGCAATTTTTTTAACAAATAATTTGAAAAATAAATTTTCGACAATATACTTAAGATTGAAATTGAAAAGAGGAGGATTCCATGAGCAAAAGGCTATTTGTTTTAGCTGTTTTTGTATTTTTTATTTCTATATGCAGCGTGTATTCACAGCTTGTCTCGGAAAAACAGGATGTAACGATATTTGAATTGAGTTATTATAATTGGGAGATTCCCGAAAAAGCCTTAGCCAGTATTGATTCGGAAATACAGAGTGTTTTCATCAATATGGGGCGCTTTAATGTTATCGGAATGATGAAACGTTTTTCCACTGGAGGCGATCTGGAAGCCTTTATTGCTGAAATCCGCGCGTTAAAATTAGAGAATGTTGAAATTCCCGATGAAGTGAATTACGGCCACATGAGTTTTACAAAGGCAGATCTTGACCGATTGGTCGGCTCTTTTGTTGTCATTCTGCCTGAAGTCACCCATCTTGAAACAGCAGCCGATTATAATGACGATGATGAAATAATCGGTTACAAAGCTGAATTGAAAATCAGCCTGACCATATTAAACGCTGAAGATATGTCAATGGTGGCCAAGCCTAATGTTGAAACCAGTGGTTATGGTGAAACAGCCGCCATTGCCACACAGGATGCCATTAATGCCATTGCTTCCTATTTGAGTTTTGAAATCAAAAGCGTATCGATTTTTACCCTGAAAACCGGGGCTTTACAGGTCTACGGAGGCGGAATGACCCTTGAAAAAGGCCGGAACATGGGCATTTTGAAGGGGTTTGAGTTTAAAATCATCCGGGAAGAGGTCTTGTCAAACGGTTTGAAAAGAGAAAGAGACTCAGGACTGGTGGTGGTCAATCAAGTGAGTGAAGAAACCTCTGAAGCTACCATTATTACCGGAGAAGTGGTTGAAGGCGATCAGCTTGTTGAAGTACCGCGAGTTGGTGCAGTGGGCCAACTTTATGTTCATGGAATGGCCACAGGTACGGATTTTCTGGATACAAGCCCGGGAATCGGTGATTACGCTTTTGTAATGGGTTTAAAATCCACACTGGCAATGAATGTTTATGATTTACGGCCTTTTTTAGGAATTGAAATACCCCTTGTACCAATTTTTTCTGATGCAGCCCCTTTTAGCGATTTACTTAATACTCTGACAATTTTTTATGGCGGATTTGTAGCCAATGTCTATATCGGAGGTGAATATAACATGATTATTCCCAAGTCCGGACTGGCTATCGCTCCTTCCCTGGCCATTGGGATTGGTATTTTCTATCCTTATAAACAAGATAGTGCTGAAGAATTCATGTTCACTACTTTTGGCGGAAAAGCCATGTTGAATATTTCATATCACCTTAATTACGATGTGATGCTGAATGCTGAATTTGGTTATGCTCATTGGCAGGCATTATCCAATTGGATAAATACCTATGGTGGCAGTTTTTTTGGCATAGCCATAAGTTTCAAAATTTAAAAATTAGGAGAAAAACATGAAAAAATATTTATACGTGTTATTAATTATACTTACCATGATATTCTTGTTTTCCTGTGTGTCATCACCGCCGCCGCCTCAGCCTCAATCCACGCCACAGCCAGCGGATACTAATGGGTCAAGCGAGGTAAAGCCTGGTTTTCCGCCTGAAATGCAGTTTGCCGGAGCTGGCCAGGATCTGTCGCTTTTGACCTCTATGCAAATGGCCCGGGCCGATGCCATTAAAAAAGGTGTTGTCGAGATTATAGGCGCGGCCAAGGAACGTTCAAACAGTGAAAAGCTGGAGAGTATTATTTACAGTGCCCAACAGCAGAAGGCCTTTGCTGCAATTCAAGGCAAAGCCACCCGTAAAACCAAAAACGAGGCAGGTGAATATATCTATGAAGCCAATTTTATGGTAAATCTGGCTGCTATTGAAAGCACTTTAAAAGCCCATGGTATAATCGGAAATGGACCGGCACCAAAGAATGATGTTGTGGTTAAAATCGATGATGAAGAGGGTTCAGCCTCTATCGATGAAGGCGACCTGGAAATCTACGATGAATTAACCACGGGTGAGCGAAAATTCATCAAGCGCTACATCGACGGAATGACCTTTCTGGTTTATTTCAGCGAAGAAGCCGCGGGTAATGATCCTCTGGTTGTGAAAACAGCCATCAGCGCGGCCAATGATTATCTTATATCCCACAAAAAAAATGCCATTGATCTGGCCCAGGTTGAACGCATCAAGGAAGAACAGCTATTGGTTTATGAAGAAGCAACTGGTGAGTCTCTGTCATTGATCCAGGTTATCGCCCAAAGCCTGAATGCCGATGTTTATATTGAGATAGATGCTCAATCACGGGCTGTTTCCAAGCTCAGCGGTGAACATCTGGGCACTGCTTCGGTTCAAGCCAAGGCCTTTGAAGCGTCTACAGGTGAATTGGTCGGCGCGGCAAACTATAATCTCGATGAAAGCCGGGCTCAGTTCAGTTTTGATTCTCAGGAGGATGCCCGTCGCCGTGCGGTTACTTATGTTACCTATGACAAAATCATGGGTTATATATTTGAGCAAATAAGTAACAATATGGTTGAAAAAATCAGCACACGTGGTATTAAGTATGATGTGACCATTCAGAATCCTCCGGGCGACCGGGTCATGACAAAATATCTGAAAAAGCTGAAGTCAGATGTCAGGGCATTGGAACTATTGAGTCAGTCAAGCGAAGAGCTGAAGTATGAGATTTTCATTATTGGTGATCTGGACAGCTTGAAAGAGATTTTTTACGATTCAACTACAGGTATTCCCGAACTTGAATATCTGGAAGCGATCATGGCGCGCGGAAAAAGCGTGACCTTTAATTCAGGATTGTAAGAGGCGTTGCCTCTTTGTCGATATTCCCTGAAATAACTTGGGGAAATATAACCTCGTGTTTTAATTGCTATTGAGGGAGGAATTAACATGAAGAAATTGATAATTTTATTTTTGGCCTTGGCTCTTTTTGGTGCCATGGTAGCTTGTGTTTCTGAACCACCACCAGCTCCAGTTGTGACAGAAAAGCCTGAACCAACACCAGAGCCCACCTTACCACCACCACCGCCACCACAAATCATTGAGCACAAAACCAGTGATTTTGGCGGAAATGTGCCTAATTGGGTAGATAAAACTGCCCTTCAACTGGAAAAAGACCCTGAATTTAATGGTTATTATGTTTTTATTATTGATCAGTCAGGAAAAGATTTGAATGGTGTTAAAATCTGGGCCACCAATTTTGTTGCTCAGGACCAAATTTCCAGAATGATTTCCAACAGGGTTCAGTCAAAATTCGTCGGAGCCGCGGCTGGTGATTCTGACATGCTGGAAACCTACATGGAATCTGTTGTAAAGTCTGTATCACAGGCTGAATTCAGTGGCGTCAGAATTAATGACGAATTCTGGATTAAAAAACGTTACTTTGATCAAGAAGGTAATGTTGATTATGAAGAATACCGCTATTTATTTTTGATCACTGTACCCAAGAAAGACATCAATGACGCTATTGAGAGGGCTTTTGATGGTACAAAACCCAAAACAGAAGAAGAAAAATCAGCCATGGACCGAGTAAAAGATGCTTTTGGTGAAGGGCTCGATTAATTAAATCTTGATGTTGACCAGGGAGTGCCCGGTAAGGTCCGGGTACTCCTTTTTTAAGGAGAAATTATGAGATCTAGAAAGCAGAGAGGCCTTTTGGTCTTGTTTTTGTTAATGGTCCTTATTTTCCCGGGCTGTGTTTCTGAACCCACGCCATCACCCGATGAGGGAGATAATTCGGCCAAGTCCGCGCCGGATTGGTTTTTTAACACACCCCCGGAAGATAGCCAGTATAAATATTATGTTGGTTCTGGAACCAGTGAAAAGGGAGATTTAGGCGAAGCAGAGGATATCGCCATACAGGACCTGATCGATTCGATCTTTTTATACATTGGTGTTGAAATCACTTCAGATACCACCGCGGAGGCTCGCGCTTCTCTGGAGGATTTTCAAACCGAGATTACCTCTGTTGTTAAGAAAAAAGGCGAGGCTAAATTCAGTGGTTTTGAAATTATTGAAAAGCTTCCCAATAAAAAAGATGATGGAACAGTCACTCTGTATTTGCTGAGCCGTTATAACAAGGCTGAGCTTGAAAAAGAAAAACGAAGGATCCAGGCGGCTTTTGAAGAGCGCTATGAAGCTATTTCCATTCCTGAGCAGGAAGGGCAGAGCTTGGTTGGTCAAAACCGTCATTATAACGCGGCAATCAAATTCATAGAAGCCGCGGCAGCAGCTTCGACCGCTAACGTGACTAATAGGGAAGTAAAGTTTGAGCGGAATCTTAATCAAGCCAAGGAAGCAGTTGAAAATATAAGCCTGATACCTATTAATCCGGGGATTGAAACCTTTGCAGGTGAGCCATTTCCCGAGACTTTTCAGTTAAAGGTTGTAAATGGAAACAGTGAGGACTCTCCTGGTATAGCCGATGCTGTTATTACGATTTCCTATCCTATTCTTGACAACAACGGTAAAAAGAAAACGCGTACCAAGATGATGAAATCCGATGATGAGGGTTACATTTATTTTGATCATCCTGTGCCTGAATTTGTTGGTTCGGAAAAAATTACCTTGAGCCTTGATATGGATGCCTATATGGAACAATTATGGGATGTGCCGGCAGAATATGATGAAATGGTGACCGGGCTTGAAGAATTGATTGCCAATAAAAGGGCAACCATGGAATATGTGGTATCCTCCAATGCAAAAAATATTGCTACCGGCATTATTATGCTCGATTTGAATGAGACAGCCGAAGATTATCCCAGTTCCCTTTCAGGCACCTCTATTCTGTCAACCTTGAGCCGTAACGGGTTTTCGATTCAGCAATTACCCCTTAAACCCAGGGATATTAAAGACAAGGGCGATTATGTTATTATTGAAATGCTGAAGAACGCTTTTTCCGACCGGGTTCGCCGTGTTATTTTCGGAACAGCGCGTATTCTCAATTATGGTGAGCTTGCCGGCAGGGTTTCTGCAAAAAGCACTATTTCGGTTCAAGTCATTGATCTTGAAAACGATGAAATACTCTACACAACCACAATCAATAAAAATGGATTGGGAGCTGATGAAGATTCAGCAGCCAAAGACGCCTTTAAAAAATTGGGTGAAGCCGTTGGTGAGGACATAAAAAATCGTCTTCATTGAGAGCGGATTGTTTTTTAATTCACATGCTGCCGGGCAATCCGGCAGCTTTTTTTTCAAGAAATGAAAAAGCCATTTGGCAACTGATGCAAAATCCTTAAAAGGATGCTATTTGTTTTCCTCTTCCATTTTGGCTTTGAGCCGTTCCAGTTCGTTTAAAACATCTTCTTCCTTGAATTGATCAGCCACTTCATCCTTGCCGCCAGTGATCATTTCAAGTTCAGCCAGTAATTGTTCTGCATTGATAGTGGGTGTAAAACCGTTTTTGAGTTTTTTAAGGTTGGCCATCATTTCCTGAACCTTGGCTGCCAGGTCCTGCTCTTCGGTTTTGAGCGTGTTTAATTGGGCATTGGTGTTGTCGATTTTCCCTTGGGCGGCTTCAACCAGGTCTGGGCGGTTTTTTTCCTGGGCAAATTGTTTACGATCCAGCCAGGTTTTTAATTCAGCCATTACTTCGTAAATCTTTCGCTGGGTTTGCTTGAGGCTGGTCACAAAGGAAACCACATATTCTTTAGCTGAATCAATATCCATGTCGCTCAAATCTGTATCGGAGCGAAAACTGCCTTCGGAAAATTGGGTGAAATCCTGGTCAGACATGAAAAACCTCCTTTAGGTTCTTTTACATTATTATAAGTATGAGCTTTGGGACTGTCAATCTTAAAAGGTTCAAACCGGCAACTTCCGGTGGCAACCTTCTCTCCCGCATTCCGTAGTGCTGGGTTCAAACATAAAAACCTTAGTCGGCTAGTTTTTTTAGGAATATCTAATTTTTAGAAGCAGCGGGCAGGAGAGATGGGGCAAAATACCCTGATAGCCCAGTTAGAACAGTATCGGTCCGTGGCCTGAGTCATGAAAGAAATCCTGCTTCAAGCTTGCGCGGAATCCTAAAAATAATTATATTGATTCCAGCTTCTTTGTTGATGAAAATCGGGTCACGTGCTATGATTTAGTTCAATGTTTGTATGATATTCTGTTTTTTTGAGGATTAAATGTTTAAACTGATTTTATTTGATTTTGACGGAACTCTGGCTGCAATCGGCTCAAAATCAAAGGCTATCATTAATCGTCTCTCTGAAAAATATCATTTTGGTGATATGACTTTTGATGATTTTTGGAAAATGAGGGATTTGAATCTCAAGGATGTTTTAAAAAAGCTAAATATACCCATGTGGAAACTTCCGTTTTTGGTAGCTGATTATAAAAACTGGATGCAGGAATATATCCAGGACGAGGAGTTGACTCATCTTTCCTGGAAAAGGATTATTGGCGAATTAAAGGCCCAAGTAGGGCGATTAGGTATTTTAACCTCCAATTCAACGGAAAACGCGGGAATTTTTCTAAAACTCCATGATATTGCTGATTTTGATTTTATTTATTCAGCTTCCATGTTCGGAAAGCATCGCAGTTTAATAAAAATTATCAATCGAGAAAAGATTTTACCCCGGGAAGTTTTGTATATCGGAGACGAGATACGTGATGTGGAAGCCTGCCGTCGTGCAGGGGTGCCGGTAATGTCGGTTACCTGGGGAATAAATTCCAAAGAGGCGCTTTTGGAAACAGCCCCGGATTATTGTGTGGATAGTCCGGAAGAGATTTTTTCCGCATTAGGTATGTCTCTTGGGGATGCCTATGCCGCTTGTTAATTTATCGCTTCGAAATCATTGGGCACCGGAAGACATAAAAAAAATCAATGATGCTGTGCACAGTGCTTTGGTCGAGGCTTTTAAAATTCCAGAGGATGATTATAATCATCGCACTAATCTATATTCAAAAGAAGCCTGGGTATTGCCTGAGCATCGTTCCGAGAAATTTGTGCTGATTGAGATTTTAGTATTTGCCGGCCGGAGTCAGAGAGCCAAGCAGGCTCTTTATCATCTCATTAGCCGGAATTTGAGTGAATTAGGTGTGCCCAAAAAGGATTCGATTGTATTGCTCCATGAACCTTCTATGGAAAATTGGGGGCTTGGGGGGATAGCCGCGAATCAAATGAAGTTTTCTTTCAAGATTGATGTGTGACACTTCAAAGGGATCTCTTTAAAATAACAAATACTTTTTTATAAAGACTAAAAGGAAAAAATGAGTCGCTATCAGGAAATAAAGGAATATTATCAAACTCTAAAGGACCAGGTGTTGCTGGATTTAATCGAATATGAATTTATGGATCTGGAGCCCGAGGCCATCTCTGCTTTGAAATCGGAAATATTGGACCGTGTCATGGATACCAAATGGATAAAAGCCATCGATTTCGCCACTCAACCCATGTCAGAAGAGGCTTTTGCCCTTTTTGCGCGCCGAGTGGAACGTCAGAATTGCCCTTATTGCGGCCAAAGTGAACGCCCGCTATCTGCTTCTTTGATTCGTAAACTGACAGGTCAGGTTATTCGTGTATACAGGGATTATAAGTATATTCTTGGTTGTCCTGATTGCATTATGGCTAAAATGAAAGAGGCTGAGGATCATAATAAATTAAAGGGGTGGTTTGCCTTTCCCATGGGTGTTTTTGAAACCCTTTTTGCCTTTTTTTATCACCGTTATAACCGGAGGCTTTTTACTCATGGTCATCAAACCAGGGATTTTTATCGCTATTTAAGAGTGGCCAAGGCCAAGGTTTATTATCAGTTTTTTTAAGGCAAAGGAAAGGCAGCTATGGATAATCAAAAATTGGTTGTGGATTATATTCAGGGCGGCAAGGAATTGTATTCCAGAGTTTTTCCTATGCGGAAAAAGCTTCTGGCCTTTCACGCAAATTTGCCCCATGGCTTTCAGCAGGATTTTAGGACCAAGCTGAAGGAAATGAATGAAAACTGGCAGGAAAATGAAGGGCGTGAACCTGTCATTTTTCTGGCAGTACAGAATGGTCAGGATTGTGGTTATATTCTGGGTGTTGTTCAGTCTGAGTGCGGCTTTGTTCACAGTATTTATATTGAACCCGAAACTCGCCGCAGCGGAATAGGTTATGAACTGATGGATCGGTTGTTAACCTGGTTTGGGAAACAAGGGCTTACTCAGGTTGAACTGGACGTTTGTCAGGGGAATGAGGATGTGTTTGAATTTTATGGCCATTTTGGTTTTTTACCGCGAAAAACCCGCTTAATCAAAAAAATAAAGTAATTTTTTTCCGGGGGTTCTTTTCCGCGAAGCGCTGTGAAGCAAGGCTTTTTCACAAACCATAATAAGCGGTTTTAATTCTTCGTTAGGAGCCGTTCGATTGGTCGGGCGGCACTAAGCAGACAATGGCAATGCTTTTGGTGATTTCAAATGGGGCTTCTAAAACCGCCCGGCCAAAGAGTTGTTCTTGCGGCGGATAGTCTATTACCCTGGGTTTTTTAGCAGGGTCGGGTTCCACAGAAAATTTTTCCAAACCAAGGCTGAGGCCCTGGCCATGGGCCTTAATAAGGGCTTCTTTTTGGCAGAAAATATAGTAAAAGCTTTTATATTGTTCAAAGCCAGATTGTCTGAACAGGAAATCCTGTTCGCTTTTGGAATAATAGCGTTTGGCAATTTCAAGAATATCCCGCTTTTCTTCAATATACATAATATCAACACCGATTTCCCTGTTTTCAGAAACACCGATCAGAACCTTGTCTTTGTCATGGCTGATATTAAAATAAGGGCTTTGTGGATGGTCTGTTTTGGAAAGATAGGGTTTTGACCAGGGGTTGGTTTTAAAGTCGATAGTTTGAGGAGGGCGGTTTATTCTCTGTGAAAGCAAATGGCGCAGAATCCCGTGACCGCAGATAAATTGTTCTCGCACACTAACAATTTTTTTCGGAATTTGGTCTTTTTCTTCTGCAGAGAGGAATTCTGTCAGTTCCATCAAAAGAGGTCGCCATTCTGGCAATTCAAGGGTATAAAGTTCATAACCATGGTGCTGTGATTTGGCATGGGATAAAAAATCATCAAGAAATTCAGCTTTCATCTTGCCCTATTTTTCTTAAAAGGGCCTCTGCTGTCAAGTTGTTTTGTAAAGAGCTTTTTTAAATATCATTCTTTTCTGCTTGTTCCTCTTGAGGTCAGCAGTGTTTGTTTGAGTCACCATTTGGCTATAAATGCGTTAGGGATAGAGGGTATGCTTTGCGATTTTTTCTAAAATTGCAAAGCAAAGCGTTTTTTGCCGGATAATTTCCGGCATGGTCGCATGCAAATAGTGAATGGCATTGAGCATTCAGGACAATAGTGAATGCCAATGAGCATTCACGAGACAATAGTGAATGCCAATGAGCATTCACGAGACAATAGTGAATGCCAATGAGCATTCACGACCAGAGGTCGGATAACCCGGCCTGCCATGCCCCTGGGCGGCCGGTAACGCCCCAATGCAAAGTAGCTAAACAAATACAATCATAATAATGTGGAAAATGGATGGGTTCTCCAGTAAATTAATAATGAGGCCAAAGGGCAGCGCTTTATAATTAGGAGCTGATTATCTATTTTGGAGAAATGAAATGCGTTTTATATATCAATCAATTGAGCTTCGCGGTTTTGAGTCGGGAGACTACAGGCTTTTGCAAAAATGGCTGAATCAGCAGGAAATTGGTGAATATCTTGGCATTGAAGAAGAGCAAAGCCTTGAACAAGTAAAGACGCTTTATCCCGCGAATAAGTGGAAATCACCTTTCATGATTGTTCATGATTCCATAAAAGTAGGTTTTATTCATCTTCTAGGATTTACAGAAAACCAGAACATTCGCCATCAGCTTGCTCCTGATGCGCGGACCTTGTCCTTTGATATCGCTATTGGTGAAATGAAGGCACAGAGCAAAGGTATTGGGCAATTGGCCCTGGCAAGTCTGGTTCAAATGGTTCAGCAGTATTATAGGGATGATTTTCTTGTGCTTGATACTTTGCCCTGGAATCTTAAAGCCATCAGGTGCTTTGAAAAAAGCGGTTTCACTCAATGGGCTGTTCTAAAAAATCATGAGTTTCGAAAAGGTTCATGGGTGGATAATGTGTTGTTTGGGATGGATTTAAGGAAAAACCCGGTATAATGATTTTGCATGACCGGAATGATAAGGTATTTTGTAAAAAGAAAGTAAAGGCCGCGTTATCCATCTATGGCTTTATGGAATATTTTGAGGTGAAAGGACAATAAATGCACAAGGGGCCGGAGGAAGGTTTTTTAAATCATCTGCTCAAGGATCTGGATGGCCGTACGAAAATACGCATTGGACGGGAATTTCTGGTTTCCGAGATCAAGGATTTGTTTTATCAGGCTTATTACCAGTATCTTCAAAAGGTTACTTCACCTGTGGCAGAGGAGTTGCTTCATCGCGGGGGAATCACTCCGCGCCAGGGTTACAGACTTGTTATCAATCAGGAAGAATATCACCTTGAAATTAATAGCACCCGAAAAAAACATGTTCTTAAAAATATCGACCATTATTTTACTGATGAAAAGGGTTGTTTTAATCCCAAAGGTTATTATGATGAAGTGGCTATTGAGCGCTTTAATCAGCATGTGTTTGCTGTTTTTGACAGGATTGTTGATGAAGAAATGGAATTGCATTGAGGCTTGATTCGGATCAGTTAAAGGCGCTAAAACATATGTTTTTAAAGCCTCATTAAAACTGCGGTTTTCAGATAACCTGAAAATGGTGTATAGTTTATTTGATAATAAGTTATACACTGCTGTCTGATGATGGCTAATGTGGTTGTTTCACAGCCTTGAACACGAGGCTCTTGCGATATATGCTATGACGTAACAACTTTTATCCCTATATAGAGTGACTGATACATATAAGCTTTCAATCGAGCATTGGGCTTTAAAGTCAGGACTTTTGTAATTAGCTCTTTTAAGCAAGGAGTAGATTTTCTTGAATAAACTAAAAGCCATTATTCTGGATTTGGATGATACCTTGATGATTGAGGAAGAGTCGGCTATTTTTTGTATGGCAAAAACCATCGCGACCTATACAAACTGGGATGATAAAAGATCCTATGATGCGGTGGAGACACTCAGAGCCTTGGCTAAACAACGATGGCATGGGCTTTCTGTGCATCGGGTAGCTGAAAAGCTTCACATTTCTTCCTGGGAAGCGCTGTGGGCGGATTTTGACGCCTCTGAACCCTATTCCCATGTGTTTGTTCCGATACAGGAGGAATATCAGCTGGGAGTATGGCAGGATTTTTTTTATGCCTTTAATCTGGATGCGCGGGAATTGGCTGGTAAGGCCATGATGTGCAACAAAAAATTAAGAAAGGATCGTCATATTTTATTTTCAGATGCTTTAGGGTTTTTGGAAAATCTTTATCCGCGTTTTCCTTTAGCTTTGGTTACAAATGGAGCGGCTGAAACCCAATGGTGCAAAATAAATGGTTCTTCCATTGCAGCCTATTTTCAAACCATTTTGATTGCCGGAGAACTGGGTTTTGGAAAGCCTGACCCTGAGATTTATCACTTGGCTTGCAGAGAATTGGGAATGGCACCAAAGCATTGTCTTATGGTGGGTAACAGTTTGGCTAATGATGTAATGGGTGCTATGGAAGCAGGTATGCGCGCTATCTGGGTAAAACGAGGTCATCAGCACAGGGTGGATAAAAATCTTGGCGCTTATTGGGAGTGCAGTGATTTAAAGGAGGTCTGGGGCATTATAAAAGGCCTTTGTTAGTAATCTGTGGCCCTGGTTTAGACAGGGTTAATGTTCAAAAGCTGGTGCTAATCCACATAGTCGTAACATTTGTTTAATAAATACTTGCTGGCCCCGTCTTTAGGGTTTACCTTCAGAATCTCTTTGAATTGGTTAATAGCTTCATTAATTCGGCCTTCGCAAAACAAATTCCAGCCTTCTTCATAGTGTTCCCTGTGGATGTATTTTAGGCGTTGTTCAGGATCTTTATCTTCATAGAATACTTCATAGATTGAAACAGGCAGAATGCGTCCAGCTACTTGAATTTGATCGAGGAAGCGGTATTGATAGAGGCTTTTTTCTTTCAGGTTTTCCAGGGTTTCACCGCTTATGAGAATTGAGGCCTTATAGTTTTTGGTCATGGATTCCAGGCGTGATGCCAGATTTACCGCATCGGAAATAACAGTTTCCTCCATTCTTTCATCTTCTCCGATAATTCCCACCATTACATCGCCTGTGTTGATACCCATACCAATGCCAATAGCAGGTTCGCCTTTAAGTATGCGGCTTTCGTTAAAAAGCATCAGCATTTTTTGAATTTCTACAGCTGCTTTAAGGGCGTCGTCAGGAGAATTGGGAAAAATGGACAACACAGCATCGCCGATATACTTATCAATAAAGCCTTCATAATGACGAATGGCAGGTCCGAAAAGCTTTAACAGGCTGTTTAAAAAATCAAAATTTTCCTTTGGAGACATTTTTTCTGATAATGAAGTGAAGGAGCGAATATCGGAAAACATGACAGTCATATTCTGCTGAATTTGATCGCCCAATTGAATATCGGTTAGTTTTGTTTTATTCAGAAGGTCAAGAAACTGAGTCGGCACAAAACGGCTGAATGCCCGGTTTGCTTCGGTTAATTCTTTGTTCGCCCTTTGTTGTTTTTTTGTTTCATCATCAGCCTTATGCAAAAGGGTTGAATACAAATCTGTAAAATAATAAACCATAAAACCAATAGCCAGCATAATGAATAATTCAATAAGGAAAAAGCGCTTGGTAACCCAAGGGATGGTCGAAATCAAGGTAATGATAAGGCCGTTAATCGTGGCAGCTCCCAGAACCGCGATAAAATGGTTTTTGCTTTCAATAAAAATAAAACCGCTGCTTATAACCAGACCAAAATATACTGTAAAATCCACCATCATAAGACCCATTAGTTCAGGGTGATCAAGATAAAAATATTGAGTGCAAATCATTGACAGAGTCATGGTGAGAATGAAAAGTGCAAAGGCTAATTTGACCTTTTGCAAAAAAGTAACAACAAAGGGAATGAGCAATGCTGCTGAAGTAATGATTCCAATGATGAAAGTAGGAAATTGACCCCAAAATAGTTCTCCAAAACTGTAGGTTGTATAACCAAAAAAGGCAATCAGAAGCACAATGCGGCTGATTTGCAGGATTTTGCTATTTAAGAATTCATATATACTCATCTCAGATGGCTGAGCTAAAGTGTTTATGTTCATTTCCTTCCTCGTGATGCAGTTATAATCATATTTTATGCGATTTATAAGGAGAATGCAAAAAAAAATTACCAAGAATCGCTGTTTTTTTTATTGATGTCCCTTGTTTGTTTTTAAAGGCAATTTGAAATTGTTTGTTTTGACTGTTTTTTAAGCCCGAATTTATTTACCCTGTCACGGTTACTGAATTTTTCTAATAAAGATGGTTTAAAGCGATGATTACTATTAATAAAGGCGGCGGTGTGTCGTATTGCCCTGTGTGAAGTTCCCAGCAAATGGGTAATGGTCATGAAACCGTGGGCCACACCTTTGTACATTTTGTATTCTACTGGTATGTTGGCAGCCTTTAGTTTTTGCGCGAATTCCTGGCCCTCCTGAGATAATATATCAAATTGGGCTGTTAAGATGAGGCAAGGAGGCATGTTTGCAGGAATGGGGTGGTTTAATGGTGAGACATAAGGATGGTTCCAATCGCTTTCATGGGGAAGATATTGTTTTCTGAAATACAGGATATCCGATTTTGAGAGTAAAAAACCCTTTGAATAACTTTGATAGGCATGATTGTCCAGGCGTGTCATGTCAAGGGCCGGATACAAGAGGCACAAAGCTTGTGGCGGTGTGTTACCTTTCTGGCAGGCCATTAGGGCAACTGATGTGGATAAATTACCACCGGCAGAATCGCCGCAGAGAAAAATTTCGGCTTTGTCCCATGTTTTGGATTTTTCCTCAAAATACCAGTTATAAGCTTGATAAGCGGCTTCAACCGGAATGGGAAAGGGATTTTCCGGGGCCAGGGGATAGTCAAAGGACATCACCTCGATATTGCCATAGTAACACAGCCAGCGGCAGATATTGTCATAGGCTTCTAAGTTGCCGAGCACAAAGCCTCCTCCGTGAAAGTACAGCACTGATTTGGCTGAAGGAGTTGCTGGTTTATACAGTCGGACCTTGTATTCTTTATCCTTTAATACAATGGTGGTATTTTCAACCGGGATTTGGGGTAATCTTCCATGGACCGATCTAAGCAAGGCCTCAGACTCTTGACGTTTTTTTTCAACTGGCCGGTCATCATCGATAGCATTGTCGTTTTGGGAAAGGAATAATCCAAAGGCCAGAATGGGGTGAAGCCAGCCTTGGGGACGTTTGGATAGCATTATGACAAAAAGAATAAAGCCGAAGAATAGCAAAAGAAGGATAAATAAAATCAACATGTTATATAGTGAATTGATTCATAAAAACTGTCAAGATTATTAAAAAGATTTTTATGATTGGCAAGGCTAATTTCATGGTTTTGTTGCTATAAGCGGTAATGGCTGCTTAATGGTGTCCCAATAGAAGAATGCTTTGATCTTCACAGGATTATCATCAATGGCCTTGTGATTAAAGCAAAAGGCTAACATGAAAATATCAGTAAAATTGGTAAAATACCCAGATTATTTGTTCTTGATTCTTGCGCCCTTATTTTGCACAATAAAGATATGGATAAAATAGATCACGTCTTAAATAAATATGTTGAACAAATTCTTCAATTGAATCAGAAACAGGAACTGTCACAAAAGGATTTGTCCGATATTGCCTTGGATTTGGGAATTTCCGAGCAGGATCTGAAAGCTATTAATCAACACATAGAAGACCATACAAGCCAGGCCCGTGGTTATTTTGATAATCAACTTTATGACAAAGCAGCGGAAGCTGTTGAAGAGGTCATAAAAGCCGCGCCCTTTCACTACGAACTACATATTCTGGGCGCGGAAAGTTACAGTAAGCTTTACGAACTCAAGGGAGGCCCTGCTTTTAAAAACAGGTGCCAGGAGCTGGCTGAAACAGCAATTGCCATTAATCCAAAGCCCCAGAGGCCTTATGTTCTGCTTAAAAAACTAAACCATCCTGGTTACAGGAAAAAAATATGGCCAGGAAAAACCTTTGTTTTGGTATCTGGTGTCGCGGCTTTGGGCCTTGCTGCTCTTTTTTGGTTAATGCCAGCGAGAAATGAGCAGGCACCACTGGGCTTCAGGCCTCAGTTGGAGTTTATGGAAGAACTTGCTTCAGACAAAAGAGAAACTGAACCTAAGCCATTAACGAATCAGGAGCCGAGTTTTTATAAAGAAACAGGCGATTATGAAGTCCTGGTTGTTTTACCTTCTGATCGCGATGCAAGGGGCATAAGCCTTGATGTAAACGCGCAATTGAGCCGTTATATTGATTCCTTTTCTGTACGGCTAAAAGGACGGTTAGGAGCGGTGGATCAGGAAATCCATAAGTGTCAACTCAAGGTCGAATTAGCCTATAAAAACAAAGGTATTTTTGATACCCGAATTATCGATGGCAAAGCTGATTATGAACCCGATATCCGGCCGGGCTTTGTGAATGATTTTGAATATCTTTCGTACCAGGAAAACTTGCCTTTGTCTGAGGTAGAGGCGCGAATCAGCATACATTTGCTGGAATCATTCAAGGCCCCTCTGAAATACCCCTTGCTTGAAAAAATTCCCCTTGAATGGAAGGTGCCCCAGTCTCCTGGGTATGAAATCAGCGCCCGATTAAGGGAGCACAATGTGTCCAGTTATTTTAGTGATATTTCATCGCGTATCACCATTGAACTTGAAAACACCGGAACCCAACGTCTGAGTGGCTTGCGCCTGGCCTGCGAGTGGTATGATGATAAAGGCATTTTGCTAAAAAGCAATGATAGCTATGGCGCGGCCTCCAACAGGCCTCCCTTTTTACCTGGTGAAAAAAGAGCCGTCTCTTTTTTCACCAATCTGGACAAGCTATGGGCTGAAAAATACACTTATAAGGTTTTTGTGATAGAGATTCAATAACGCGAATAGTGAAAGTCCTGATTTAAGTATTCCAAAAAAAGGGGGTTGTCCTGAGAACACCCCCCCCATGATTTTTAAACCAAAGGCCAAATTATAATTTATAAACAAATTCCGCCGCAAAATAAGGGTAATTGATAGGATCATAACCCTCTTCACCTTGTTTCGCGCCTCCTGGGGAGTAGGTAATGAGCGGCTGGGTGCCTATTGGCAATAGAACAATACTGAATTCATACTGCTCAAGAATTTCAATACCCAGGCGCATCATCATCGCGAAATGGCCGCCGTAAACCACTTCAGCATGTCCGCCTATACCCAGTTTGCCGTAAAAGGGATAATTCCCGAAATAAAAATTCATTTGAGCAAAGGGAATGGGAATGATTCCGAGGGGATTTAATGAGAACATGATCTCAGCCCCAGCCTCGGTGCTCATTTTGAACCAATCTCGTTGATATTTTGTCCAGTAATGTTCCCAGGCCGCGTGTCCAGTCAGGAACATCAAATTGGCATTGGCTAAGGGAAGCATATCAGCCACACCCCCGCCGCCAACAACAAGACGGTCCTTGCGGTAGCCTTCCTTGAACTCGATATATTCCGAAGCTGAAACAATATGATTGGCATAGGCATCAAGGTAGTCATCAAAACTCAGCCCTTTGGGAGCGAAGGAGTTTCGGAAATTGCTCAAATCAGCAATACCGTAGGAAAGAGCTTTCTGAATCTGGGGGTAGGAAATACCATATTGTAAAAACTGGCGTATATCCTCGACTTTCCAGCCGCTTTTGATTACAGTAATAAAATCATCAATTTTAAAAGAAATGTCATATTGCCTGATCTCAAGAAAACTTTCAGGCTCCATGTTGGTTTCCATTAAATAGCGGGCTTGTTCTTCACTGGCTCCCAGAAGCCCCCATTTTTTATAAAGAGAAGCTGTTGTGTTCTGAGGATTGATGTCGCCCTTGACAGAATAAAAAAGTTCGATTTTTTTAACCATATCTTTAATGGAATCGAAAATCTGGTTTTCGTCCTGAATAAAACCATTGTCTGTAAAATCGATGAGCGATGTTTTCACATCAATAATTCGTATGTTTATTGCCGTTGTGTCCGAGAATTTACCCAGGGTGGTAATTAAAAGCTTTTTGACCGACAGGAATTCCCCGATTTTCAATAAATCGATATCCTTTACCAGCCCGCTGACATTCAGTTTGTGCTCAGCCAGGATCTTTTCGATTTCACCTCGCTCGAGAATCTTGAAAATCTGCGTTTTGAAAAGCTCAGTCCTTAAAAAATCGGTGAGGACCCGGGTTTTACCGGCGTCGTAACCCTCAGAATAAACATCCATTACCGCCACAGCGGGAATCTCCATTTCACTATTAAGCGTTTTCTGCGCCTCATTTTTGTTCTCCTGGCTAAAACCAGAAAGGGATATAAAAATGATCAAAGCGATCAGGATTTTTTTTAAGTTTCCCATGAGTATTCCTCCATATAAATTGGTTCATCTATTTCTTCTGCCTTAATTATATAGCGTTTTTTATGGAAATCCATGAAAATTTCATGCTTCCTGTTGTTAATATGATTTGTTGGGCGTTTCCCCGGGGCTGGCTGAAAAGTCTTGAGGTACTGGAAAAAGGTTTTTCTATGTTAATCAATAACAAAGCACATTGCATGGTTTTTAAGCGATAAACAGACTTTTCAGCCAGCCCCGAGGCCGGGCTTTGCGCCACTCCGCTTTGCTTCGAAGGTTTTTGAGCGGACATTATCCGCTCAAAAACGCTTTGTTTGTCAGGTTTTGAAAAACCCGACAAACATGGCTCCAATCCCTAACGCCTAAAACACCGAAAACAGTTGAAAAAATAAAATAAGCGATTGTTAAATTCCGATAATTGTTTTACATTTGAACCAGGGATAACATGGTTATCCTATCCTGATTTATAAGGAGGAAGAAGCCTCATGACTGAGGATGACACGGGCCCTTTGGACTATTACTCGACAAAAAATATCGATCTTTCTCCTGAGTGGAAATTTTCATAAAGATCTAAGCTTTATGAAATTCTTCTTTTCCGGAGAAGGAAGAGGAGAATTCACATGATTACTATCTGGAAACAAATTGAAAATTCAATCAGAAAAACCGCTGTTGTGGAAAAATACGCCTGGCTGGTTGTAGAGGAGCCAACGGATTTTGAGATCCATAGCCTTAAGGTAGATTATAAAATCCCTGAGGATTTTATTCAGGACATCCTTGATCCTGATGAAAGGCCTCGCTACGAAATTGACAATGGCAATAAGCTGATTATTTTTCGCGTGCCCATGGAAGTGCCCGGTCAGCAGCCGCCCTTTCAGACTCTTCCTTTGGGGGTTGTGATTCAGGAAAATATCATCATTACTCTCTGCGGAAAAAAGCTGGATTTTCTTCGTCTGGTTCAGGACGCGCCTGTGAAGGATTATTCACTGTCCCGCCCTTCCAGTTTTTTACTCCATCTGGTTCATCGTTCAGCAATCCATTTTTTGCGTTTCTTAAAGGCCATTCAAAAGCAGACTGCCGTGATTGAGCAGGAACTTCAGGGGTCGGTTAAAAATAATGAGCTGATCAAACTGCTTTTTATGGAAAAAGCCCTGGTTTATTTTACGACTTCCCTTCGTTCAAACGAGCTTCTTATGGAGAAGCTGCAAAAAACGATTTTTAAAAACCTCAGTGAGGATGATCTGGATTTGCTGGAAGATGCCCTAACAGAAAACAAGCAGGCCATTGATATGGCGAATATTCATTCCAATATCTTGAGCGGCATGATGGATGCCTTTGCCTCTGTTATTTCCAATAATCTGAACATGGTGATGAAGCGTTTGACCGTGATTTCAATCACATTGATGATTCCGACTCTTCTGGCCAGTTTATATGGCATGAATCTGGACTTTTTGCCTTTTAGCACCCATCCATTGGCTTTTACCGGAATAGTGGGTGTTTCCTTATTTGGCTCTATTATTGGCGGTTTTTTCTTTGCCCGGAATCCGCGGATAAGGAAAAAAACAGGGGTTTTTACCAGGCGGGTTTGATTTTTGTGGTATTTAGAGGCATTTCATAAAAAGCTTTGTCTTTGTTGCTGTGGAGCGCCCAAAAGGCTGCCGTGATTCAGGCAGGCGGTCTTTTTTTTATTCTTTTCAGCCGGGAGCGCCCCGGAAAATAATCCAAAAAAAATCGCGTATCTCGAGAAAAAAGATTTTTGAAGAAATCACCTTATTTCTTGCATGGCCATTCAGAGGTAATTAAAAAAAATACATAGAATTCTGGATTTTTGTTGACGATTGCTTTTTAAGGCTATTATCTTAGTATAGGAATCAGCGAAAAATAAGGCAAGATTCGCTGAAATACCAAAAAGTATATGTAATGTAAAGTATATAATTTATAGAAAGTTCAAAAAACATAATTGTTGCCCTTGTAGTGAGTGAGAGGTAACATATGTGCAAGAACTTAAGAATAGTCCTTGTTGTTTTTTTGGGAATTATTTTTACAGGATGCGAATTGTTTATCGCGGATCCTTCCTTGAATGGTGTTGATCCTGATTTTGATGCCATGAATTTTCCTGTTATTGAAAGTATTGTTCCTGACGTTGCTATCGCGGATGGAGGCTTGCAGTTAACGCCTCCTGGTAATGGTAGTGTGATCTACTACAATTCCACTGGACTGCGCACTGAAAGTGATATCAGGATGTATAAGCCCACATTTTTTTACATGACAGCCAAGAGATATATTGAAGTGGCTGGTGTGGCTGTGCCCGATGATTCAGGATACAAAGATCGCGGTTATCATACAGTAATTTTTTCAGTAAACCAGGGAAGCTATTCCAGGGATTTTACTTTTACAGTAGATGCCGATGGCCGGTTCCGCGGTTATATTTATTTTGAGAAAACTGGTTTGTGCGATGTTGTTTCTTACAGGATGTGGGATAATCACCTGTATCCTCACGCGACTTCCCGTTCCATATCTTCTGTTGCCGAGGGTACTGTCACCTTGAGTTTCAAGGTTGAAGTTCTTGAGGCTGTTCCAGCTCATCTTTGTTTTTTGCTTCCCTCAAGAGGGGTTGACAACGGGGTGAAGACTGTGAGAGAATACAGCCAGAAGCTGACAGAGGGTTTATCGACTGACTTAGAAAAGATCGATCGAATTTATCAGTTTGTTTGTTTTGGCGATTCTCTTGGTTCTTTTGAATATACCTATTATTACGATATTGCTCCTGGTTATTTGACGGCCAGCTGGATAGATGTTTTTATAGCGTCACAGTTTTTGGAGATTCGTAAGGGTGTGTGTAACGATTTTTCAGAGTTGTTTGCCGCCTTGGCGCGCGCTGCTGGTTTTGAAGTAACCCGTGTTCGTGGTTTTACGACTGCCGGAAGCGGACACCAATGGAACCGCGTAAAAGTTGATGGGCTTTGGTACCGTGTGGACGCGACCTATGGTTGTGGAAGCTCCGAGTACAAGGTTTTTGCCGAGTTTTATCCAGAATTCGATGCCGGCTATTTTTATCAATCCCATGAACTGAATTATACAGTCAATAAAAGTGAGGAATTTTAATTCTTGCCTCCTCACACTCACTGAAAAGGGGCTCCTAGTGTTACTAGGGGCCTCTTTTTTTTTATTTCTTTTGAAAATTCATTTGTCACATATTAGAATAAAGGTAAGATGAATTCCTTTAATGTTATTGTGGTTGGAGCAGGCCCGGCTGGTTGTTTTCTCTCAAAATTATTGGCTGAGGCTGGTTTTAAGGTGGCCTTGCTTGAGCGAAGGGCGCCTAATGAAATAGGCCATTCATGGGAAGTGGCGGTTGAGAATCATATTTTCAGCCGGGTGATTCTGTCTTTGCCTCCTGAATCTTTATTGAGTGAGAGCCCTGATGTTTACCGTTTCTACGCGGGAGAAATTAGCGAGTATGTGGAAATGGATGCGTCCCTCGATTCGGTTGTGTATTTGACCCATAGAAAAATGAATAAATATCTTCTGGACAAGGCTATTGCCAGAGGGGTTTATTTTTTGCCTCAGCACAGGGTGTTGGACCCTGTTGTTTCAAATGATTTTGTTCGCGGTGTTGTTGGTTATCGGAAATCCCTTTTTGGAAAGAAAAATTTTAGCTACCGGGCTCCGATTGTTGTGGATGCTTCGGGTAATAGTCGTATTTTGGTTCGCAAGATGCCGAAATCCTCCCGTATTTCCGAAAAAATCCTTCCTGGTGATTTTGTGACTGCCTGGCAGGAATTTCGTCGACTTTCTCCGGATCAGGAGGAGCGCCTTGCTCGGGAATTAAGTATTAAGCCCGGGGTTTATTATTCCAGTATTGGAAAGTATCGAGCTTATCAGGTAATCCATCTATGCAGGAACCATCAGGTTAATTTGATTTTCGGGGCTTCCATGGGTTATAAAACCCCCAGTATCCGAAAGATCATGACTGATTTTCATGAGGCCTATCCTTTTTTTGGTACACCGATCAGGGGAGGGGGACGGCCGATTCCTCTTCGCCATAGTATTTCTAATTTGGTTATGAATGGATTTCTCTGCCTTGGTGATGCCGCTTGTATGGTTGTTCCCACGACTGGAAGCGGTGTTTCTTCAGCTTTGTATGCTGCTGATTTGAGCGCGCGCGCGATTACCGAGGCTTTGAATGTCGGGGATTATTCCAGCCGCACTTTGTGGGAATATAATCGGAGTTATTTTACCAAACGCGGGGCGATTTTGGCATCCTATGATGTGATTCGTCGTTTTTTACAGTCCTTGTCCGAGAGTAAATTGAAGTCTATTTTTCGCGCGGGTCTTTTAAGTGATCAGCAATTCATTAAATTATACGCTTCCCATCGCATTGTTTATGATACTCAGCAGATATTGTCTACCCTTTCCAAGATCATTGGTAATTTGAACCTTTTGCCTTTAGGCATTCAATTGGCAAATGTTGTCAGGCAATCAGAGAAGGTATTGTTTCATTTTCAGAAATATCCTGAAAAGTATGATCCAACCATGCTTGAGCGTTGGCATTTAATAAAGGAAAATCTTTTTAAAATGGTTTAAATCTGGAGCCGTATTTTCGGGTAACAACCTTATCTTGTTGCCTATCAAACAGATATTAATTTAAAGCTGCTGTTAATGGCACTGTTGGGGTTTTTGCAATCAACTTTCTGGATTATTCTTTTTTTTAAAAAATCAGTCTTTGGTTATTTCCTTGATTTGTCTGAATCGTTATCTTTTTAATAATTTTATCGCTATTTTATTGACAATAAATTAACAATTTTGATAGGGTATCAGTAATAGTAATTATTACTGATAATATGAGACAAACAAAACAGAGGCGGATAATCTTAGAAGTGCTCAGGGGCACGGTACACCATCCTAGTGCCGATGAAGTGTATCACCAGGTTAGGCAGTGTATTCCCAATATCAGTTTGGGAACGGTTTATCGAAACCTGGAACGTTTGGTTCAGGATAAAGTTATTCGAAAAATTGTGAACACCCAAGGTCAAGGTCGTTTTGACGCCAATATAATTCCCCATGGCCATTTTCGCTGTGTTAAATGCCATCTTGTTGAAGACCTTCCGTTTGAGGTGACATTTACGGCAATACCGGAAAATTCATCATGGTATCGTGCAAGGGAAATCTGTGAAGTGCATTATGAGGTGACGGGTATTTGCCCTGTTTGTAAATCAAAAAGCCAATTAGCCCCGCCCTAAAGGGGGATAATAAATATTTAAGGAGTGTTAAAATGAAGAGTATAAAGGGCACTGAAACAGAGAAAAATTTACTAAAAGCATTTATTGGTGAATCCCAGGCTAGAAACAAGTATAACTATTTTGCCTCAAAGGCAAAGCAGGAAGGTTTTGTCCAAATTTCCCTGATTTTTGAAGAAACTGCTAATCAGGAAAAGGAACATGCCAAGCGCTTGTTTAAGTTCATGGAAGGCGGAGATGTGACTGTCAACGTGACAGCACCGGCTGGTATTATTGCCGGAACTGTTGAGAATTTACAAGAGGCAGCCGGGGGCGAACATTATGAATGGACTGAAATGTATCCAGATTTTGCCAAAACCGCTCGAGAAGAAGGTTTTGTCGAAATTGCCGAAGCAATGGAGGCCATAGCGGTTGCTGAAAAACAGCATGAAAAACGTTATAATGAACTAAGGTCCAATATTGAAAAAGGCTCTGTTTTCAAAAAAGAGAGCGAAATTACTTGGCGCTGTATCAATTGCGGCTATATTTATGAAGGAACAGAAGCTCCTTCCAAATGCCCAGCTTGTGCTCACGCGCAATCCTTTTTTGAAATGCTGGGTGAAAACTGGTAGAGATTTATCGAGGAGGATAATTATGCCAAAAAGTTTAGAAGTTTACAAATGTGATGTTTGCGGCAACATTATTGAAGTTGTTAATGCCTCTGACGGGGAATTGGTTTGCTGCGGCGAACCCATGACCCTGCAAACTGAAAAAACAGCTGATTCATCCACAGAAAAACATGTTCCGGTTATTGAGAAAAGGGCTGAAGGCTGCTATAAGGTGACTGTCGGCAGTACTTTGCATCCTATGAAGGATGAACACTATATCCAGTGGATTGAATTGATCGCCGATGGTGTTTCCTACACCCAGTTTTTAAAACCCGGCGATGAACCAGTCGCGGAGTTCTGCACAAAATCATTAAACGCAACTACTGTTACGGCTCGCGAATACTGCAATGTTCACGGGCATTGGAAAAATAGCTTATAGATTATGTTTTAGACAGGCAGAAGGATATGATACCTTCTGCTTTTTTTTCATGCCTGATAAAGATACTCTTATCGTTGAACCCACATTCCGCGGTGAATTGAGGTAATTTCTTAAATTATTTAGAATAGAGTCCTTTGCAAAACAGAGGTTTTGCAAAAATCATTACAGTTGTGTATAAGCTTCCTTATTATCGGATAATAAGTTATTATTTGCAGCTACCGGCAAATTGCTAATGTCAGGACTTTTGCAAATGGCAAAATCGCCTTTTCTATTTCTCTATAATATAAGAAATGGCTATTTTAGCGCTGAAAGTGGGGTCAAAGTGACTGGTTTCTGAAATTTTAAGGCACACATTTTTTTTCATGGCCACTAAAAAAATTTGAAAATAATTCTTTTTAGGATTAAAATAAGTCATGGAATTGTGTTAATTAACGAAAAGTTTATTGAAAAAACTTTTATAGCTGTAATAGGGCTTTATGTCGCGTTTTATTAACCAATTTACGATAACCCGATTGGGTATTGAGGAATCGGTGAATTTTGCGTAAAAATCAGATTTGCCCAATTGAAAAGTAAGGTACTTTATGATAATCTCGGAAACTATATGGCAAGCAAACTAACAACCGGCGAAATTAAAAGGGCAATATCCAGTTCTATCCCTGTGATAGTGAAAACCTATAGCCTCGCGCATGAGACTGAAATTTATATAGAACGTATACTGGAAAAATTCCTTCAGGAAATTGGCTATGAAAAAATCAAGAATCCTCTTGCTTATTGTTTAAAGGAATTGGCGGTTAACGCGAAAAAAGCCAATACCAAGAGGGTTTATTTTCTTGATAATGGGTGGGACATCGCTAATCCCTCTCAATATGAATCGGGGATGTCCGATTTCAAGGAAAAAACCCTGTCAAACATCGATTATTATGTGGCCAAACAAAAAGAAGCAGGATTGTACATAAAAATCGCTTTTCAAACCAGGGATAAGGCCTTTATCATTAGTGTTCACAACAATGTTGAGATTACCCGGGACGAACACATCCGTATTTTCGACCGCATCGCCAGAGCCAGGGCATATGAAAATATTACTGATGCCTTTAACACGGTCATCGATAATACCGAAGGCGCTGGTTTAGGAATCATTATTCTGATTTTAATGCTTAAGAAAATCGGTTTGAGCGAAGATGCCTTTGAAATCGATGTTGAAAACGGCGAAACCATCGCGCGTATCACTATTCCGCTTTCAGAAGTGCATCTTGAGAAAATTTCTCTGCTCATGGAAACCATTGTTCGCGAGGTGAATTCTCTGCCCCGTTTTCCGGACTCCATTGTTTACCTGCAAAAACTGACCTCTGATCCTGATGCCAGTATTCAGGAAATTGCCCGTCATGTGAGTTCCGACCCTGTGTTGACCGCGGAGCTTTTGAAATTGGTGAACTCCCCGATCTATAGGGTGGCCAAGCGCATAGAAAGCATAGCGGAGGCCGTAAAACTGGTTGGTATGCGGGGTTTAAGAAACCTGCTTTATTCCTATGGCACACAAAAGATTCTTGGCGAAAAATACACCGAGATGAAGGATCTTTGGAAGCATTCGTTAAAAGTCGCGACCTATGCCCATACCATAGCCAGAAATTACACACGTAAAAACGAGTTTATCGACGATGTGTTTGTAGCGGGAATTCTTCACGATCTTGGGAAAATCATTTTTACGTCTCTTCATCCTGATTTGCTTGATAAACTGATTGATTTTTGTAATGACAAGGGTATTGCCATTAATATGCTGGAAGATCTTTCGATCGGGTTGAACCACGCGGAAACAGGCGCCTTGATGGCTGAAAAATGGAATTTCCCCGAACAATTGGTAGAGGCCATTCGCCGTCATCATGAACCCTCCACAGCTCCTGATCAATATGTTAATATTGTTTATCCTGTGTATCTGGCCAATTTTATTGCCAATTTTGAAGACAAGGAATTGACCTTTCCGCAACTGGACCCGACCATTCGGCGTCATTATAATTTCAAAAGCGAAGAGGATTTTCAAAACCTGGTTGATCGCATTATAAAAATAACAGAAAGTTCACCAAACTAAGTTAGAGGAGTAAAAAATGCCAGTCACCCTGTACACCACCCCTCATTGCGGTTTTTGCGTTAAAGTAAAAGAATATTTAAAGCAAAATAATGTGGCTTATACGGAATATAATGTTGCTGAAGACATAATAAAGGCCGAGGAAATGGTTAAAAAATCGGGACAAATGAGTGTGCCTGTTACGGATATTGATGGAAAAATTATTATAGGCTTTAACCGTCCGGAATTGGAAAAGGCCATTCAAAAATAACGGCAAGTTTTTCTTTTAGTTTGGCAATGACAATTACAAAATAAAACACAGAAATGATCATATAGAACTTGTTTCTTTTAGACTCAATTTATATCGTAAATTTACGAAATGGGTCTTTTTGACTCATTCTTTTATGTTGAGATTTGATTTGGGTCATAATTTTGCATTCCAATTTATTTTAGAAAATAATTCCTGGGTATCCATATTCTATTTTGTTATAATATAGTAAATTAAAAATTTTAATAAAGCCCTGTTCTTGGCACGGTATTTGCAATA
>JAFGWI010000257.1 GCA_016937215.1 Spirochaetales bacterium
AGATCTAGAAAAACTCAATATTATGCCAATTTATCCTAGAAATCTAACAGTGTTGACTTTTTCAATTGAAAATCGCTCAGATTAGGTCAAAAATAATCAGTTTAACAATTGCAAATATTTTATTTACCACTCTTACCTTTTTCTGTTAATATTCATATATTATGGAAAAGGTGAAAAGTATGAAGAGAATAAGACTATTTTTTTTGGCGGGAATACTGCTGTTAACAGCCAGTGTTTGGCTCCAGGCTCAAAACAATTCGCTCTTGGAATACAATACCGAGCTTAATCAAATTAACCGCGTTAGCATGTCAGTATTGAGCGGCTGGGCTGTTCTTAATTTTATCGGCTTTGGAACCGCATCCTTTTTTACTCGCGGGCAATTACAGTCATTTTGTCAAATGAATGCACTTTGGAATGTGGTAAACATGGCCATTGCTTTTCCGGCTTTGTATCAAAGTCTGGTTTTTGATCCGGCAAACTATGATCTTTCTCAAAGCATTACAGCTCATTTTAATCTGGAAAAGGCCTTTTTACTCAACACAGGCCTGGATGTGGCTTATATTGTCACGGGTTTTCTGCTTATGGAAATTTCCAACCGCTCAAGTCTTAGCAACCCCGGACAATTAAAAGGATTCGGCCAGGGACTCATCCTTCAAGGCGGATTTTTAATTGTCTTCGATTTGGTAATGTATTTTATTCACGCCAATCATTTTAACCAGCTAAAGGCATTGCTTTAGTACAAAATTGATAGGAAGCAAGAGGCCTGAGTTCAGGCATCCTTCTCATCTTTAGGAGAATCTTTTTTCCCGGATTAATAATGATATAGTAGAAGAAAATGTTTTTTCTTCTATGGAATTTATGTCGGCTAATCAAAAGAGGAAAACACATTTTCGTCTCACCATAGTCTGCCTTGAATAGGGATAAGAAAAAAGAAGACTGAATCGAAAATTACGGCTCAGTCTTTGAAATTTAAATTTTAGTGAAGCTATTACAAAACCGTGGTTTTGCATTACTCGCGTCATCACTTATGCAATGAGCTCAAGTCATTGCTTCTGAAAGTATCATATCGTGGTTTGTCAGTTGCTTTGTTAGCCTTAATAGAACTATTTCCAACATCTTTACCATTTAAGCTGCTAAAGGCTGATAAAGCTTCAGCTATCAGTATTAGGTACAAGCATATTGTTGTTTCGCACCATCAGATTACTGACTGTTGAAAAAGGTTGGGAGATTCTGGCTGTTTGCTTTATTGCTTTTACATTTATTGAAATGCTTATAGACCTATTATGTACTGCTTTTTCCTTGGCCTGGTTATTTTTGAGCACAACATGATTTTTTTTATTTAAAGTAAATAATTCCATGCTATAATAACACAAGAATTAAAATTGTGGAGGCAAGAGATGAAAAAATTATGTGTGGTTTTAGTTTTGTAGATGATGACCCTAATGGTTCAGGCGCAGAATGTATAATTCTGTGGAAAGGAAATGACTTTTACAAATAAAACTTGCAAACAGCTCTTCCGGACTTGCCCCTTTAACTTATTCAGGTTATTTTTATTGAATAATAACAGGAGGATTTTATGAGTGAATACGGATTATACAAAGACCTGAAGCTTGACGTTGACCTGGCCGAACAGAAAATAAGTGAAGAACTGAAAAAAGAGGGGTTTGGTGTGCTCACCCGCATTGATATGAGCGCCAAATTCAAGGAAAAACTGGGTATTGATTATAAAAAATATATCATTCTCGGGGCCTGTAACCCTCCCTTTGCCCATAAGGCTGTTGAAGCCGAAGAAAACATCGGTCTTTTGTTACCCTGCAATGTGATCATCTATGAAACCGGAACCGGTGTCAGAGTCGGAATCATCAAACCAAGCGCTGCCATGTCCATGGTGGAAAACCCTGTTTTAAATAATATTGCCATTCAAATAGAGCAAAAACTCAAATCTGCTTTGGACAGACTATGAAACAAATTCTCCGGGCAGTGTTTAATGGGGCATTTAATTGGGCTAATATCCAGACATTACCAATAGCTCTTGCCCAAAAAAATGGGCTATAATTTGTTTGATTAACATCAATGGATTTATTTGAAAAATAAGGTAAAAATAAAGTGATCATACTATTAATTGTCATCTATCTTGCCTTCATCAGTTTGGGTTTACCTGATTCGATTCTGGGAACAGCCTTGCCTGGCTTGTTGGGAGAGTATAGTTTGCCCCTCAGCGCCGGCAGCTTGCTTTCAACGGTCATCATGAGCTCTACGGTTATCTCCAGCTTTCTCTGTGTACATGTCATAAAAAGACTGGGAACCGGGCTCTCTGTTTTTATCAGTTGTCTTATGACAGGTGGGGCTATGCTGGGCTTTTCTTTTTCTCATTCATTCTACTGGCTCATCGCTCTGGGTGTACCGCTCGGCCTTGGAGGGGGAACTGTTGACGCGGCTCTAAATAATTTTGTGGCCCGGCATTACAAAGCCCATCATATGAACTGGCTCCATTCCTTTTGGGGAGTTGGAGCCACCCTTGGACCGGTTATTATGTCCATCTCACTGGCTTCAACAAATAGTTGGCGCAGTGGCTATTCAAGCATATCCATCATACAGCTTGGTCTGGGAATTATTCTGCTTCTAAGTTTGCCGCTTTGGAGTAAGGTTCATAAAAATTCACAATCACAAAACCGGAACGAGGAAACTTCTTCATCAAATAAAAAAGAAAGCCCCTTTAAAATCAAAGGCGTGTTTTACGCTCTATTTATCATGATGTTATATTGCACCATCGAAGCGAGCATAGGCTTATGGGGCAGCAGCTTTCTGCTTGGCGCGAGGAATTTCACGGTTGAAAACTCCGCATCCTTTATTGCTTTTTATTTTGGAGGCATTACAGCCGGTCGTTTTCTCTCGGGTTTTATGGCCTTTAAATTCAATAACAATCAGTTAATACGTTTGGGATTAATCATTGTTATTACCGGAATCATAGGATTAATTTTTTTCGATAACCCTGTCAGTACAGGCATATTCATCGTAGTTACAGGTTTTGGTCTGGCGCCGATTTTTCCTTCAATGATCCATGAAACTCCCCGCCGTTTTGGAGAAACCCATTCACAAGCCTTGATCGGATATCAAATGGGCTTTGCCTATATTGGAACAGCCTTTCTGTCACCAGCCATAGGTGTCATACTTCAGATATGGGATGTTCTTTACTTTCCCTATATTTTATTATTCCTTGCCATTATTCTGAGCGTGCTATCGGAGATTCTGAACAGAAAAAAACTTAACGCCCCTGTCAATAACAGAACAATCGGTATTGGCTGACTTTAAAACAGATGGTTTAATACGAATAAATTTAGTCCTTCTTAAAACCCATGGAAATGGGTTTTTTATCTACAAACATTTAAAAGTAGTTTTACTAAATGAAAAAGCCACCTGCTGTGCAGGTGGTAATAGGATGGCTTTGCCTTTAAAATTAAAGAACTAGGCTTCCTGTTATTTAATAATTCCAAGTGGCTTTTTCAAACGCTCCCTGAGAAGAACCACCTGGGGTAGCTCTTTCAGAGCGGTCAACAAGCCACCTCCTTTGGAGGAGGTGGTTGACTAAAAGATTAGGCTATATCCAGATTTCCCCCAAGAATTTCCATTCCAAATAGGTACATCAAAATGATATTTCTTGAGGCTGGTGGATATGAGGACAA
>JAFGWI010000258.1 GCA_016937215.1 Spirochaetales bacterium
AAGCGGAGTTATGGAAAGCCTGGCCTGCTGTAATGAAATGAAAGCAGGAAACGCCCAACGTAACAACCAGCTAAACAAATACAAAAAATATTGTTTCAACCACTCGTCATTCTGAAAAGGAACGACAGCACACGTCGTAAACGCTCCGCGTTTACTGCTCGGTGGCGCGAATCCTCATTGGGATTCACTATATGGCGTGAATCCTCATTGGGATTCACTATATGGCGTGAATCCTCATTGGGATTCACTATATCCCTGCATCTGAAAAGAATCTCGCCTGGTTAGGGCTTTTTTTTGTGACTACAATTGGCCCATGACAACTGAGATTCTTCGCTTTGCTCAGAATGACGGCGGGTGATAGCTCAGAATGACGACAGGTGGCAACACAGATTGTCGGCGGGTGATAGCTCAGAATGACGGTAGATAGATAGCTCAGAGGGATAAAAGAGCGATAAAAGTTATACCGCGATCACTCTGTTATTTCCACTAACGCGTATTGTTCAATTCATCCTTTTTGGCCATGATTTTAAACGAAATGAGGCATTTTCACGGCTCTGGTTACAAAAAACTCTTCTCAATCCCAAAATTCCGGTTCTTCACCAAAAAGCATAGGCTCTAAGCAAATACATAATTTCTCATCAGCACCTTTCATTTTTTTCCATCAGCCAATGCCCACAACTGTCTGGCTACCAAAGCATTCCAGACCATCATGGCCAACCCACCGGGAACCACAATCGCCATGGCAATATTTTTGCTCCCAGGCACAAAGGTATCCAAAAGCGTATAAATCAACAGGCTGATTGTCGCGCCCAGTCCCAACCAGGCAAGGGCTTTTGAAAAGACAGCTGATTGCGCCATGGCTATAACCATGAACAAAGTGCCGATTTCAGATAAAAAAAACACCCAGAAATTACCCAATGACCCGTGTCGAGCCTTGGCTAAAACAGCGTAGGCCGCGGCTTCCAAAGCCTTTTTTTCATCACCCGCGGCTGTGGCATACGCCTTTGACAGCTCCATCATGGCTAATGCCCCATTATAGGCAAAAAACAGGAAAGTGCCCAAAGCAAAAAACACCAAACCCAATAGCGAAGAGAGCAAAGCCTTTTCCTTCATGGCTGTAAACAAGGCTCCGTAAAGCATAATGCTGATCAAGGCAACCATGAGGTTAATGAGATCAAGATTTCGTAATCCCAACAGGGGCTGGTTGTTTAGCTGGATAAACCATTCCGCGGCTGTATGGGGCACAGTGTCCACACCCCAACCAGGTATCATGGACAGGATAATATCCAGAAGCCCTGCCCCAAGGGCAATGATGGCAACTATGGCACCCAGGCGATAAAAAGCGCCAAGGTTCCTGGATAATCCATTCTCGCTCAGTTCGTTTCTCATGTTTTGCCTCCTTATGATCTTCTTTAATACCGACTTTTTATCATTATATTCATTTTAAAACCCTGGTAAAGGCAAAAGCTTTTTTTGTACAAAAAAACAGTACAGATTATAATATTAGCCATGACTCATACCCAGTCACCTTCTTTGTTTTGTTATACAATAAAAAAATCCTGGGCCTGGTCGTAAATGCCCCGCTTTTACTGCTCGGCCATGCGTCCTGGGCCTTTACTATTTAACCTATTCCTTTGGCTAAATTTTGGGTGAATCTCCTCAGGAGAAAATAAATGTTTCAGCACGCGTAAATAGTATTTTTTTCCTGATTAGTTTTTGGAGCTTGCCCCAGCCCTGAATGGGCTCGGGCCGGGCTCTTCGCCACTACGCTATCGCTCCGAAGGTTTTTCTCCTGAAAAAATCAGTCGAAAAACGCTTTGGCAAAGCATTTTTTAAAAAATGCTTTGCCATGGCTTCGATCCCTAAGCCCTTTACAACAACTATCAGCCATTGGATAAACAAATACTTCTATTATAAAGTGAATTATTAACAAGATTCTCTCTTTTTCCGTTCCCATTGCCTCTTAAACATATAACTGCTCTGAAAATACTAACAGCTTTACCAATTGCGAAAAAGTCGTCTTTTATCCAAATTCAGCGTCCGCGAAAATCAATGAGTAAAAGAAAACGCCCCAGACTTGGTGGCTGGAATAGAAGAAGAATTGACTGGCAAGCTTATTTCTTCTTTGATTTATCAACCTTCATGGATTCAGATTCAGCAGAATGGTCGGAAAGCCATTTCCGGTATTTGTCCAGATCGGTTTTAATATTGGTGATCACAAAAATAAGGACCGAAATATCATCGGTAAAACCCAGAAAAGGCAGAAAATCGGGCAATAGATCAAAGGGCGACAAAAAATAAACCAGCGAAGCCACTACCGAAATAACTGAAACCAGGGGAAAATCGGTATAGCGTTTTTTGTAAATGTCCTGAACCAGATGAAACAAGAGCTTAACATCGTCGACCACCGGATCAAACACCTTGAAGTGCTTTTGAAATTTCAGGCTAACATTGGTAAAAAAATCCTGCCAAGCCCGGGGGTCGTTTAGCACAAAGCGAGCCTGCCCCTCTTTTTTTTGAAGCTCACGCTCAATACTTTGTTCATCGAGAGTTTGTATTTGCGGTTTGGAAACCGGGGTTTTTTTCTTCTTTTTAAAAAACATCATGTATAGAATACTCCTAAAACTGCCCTTTATTCAATTCTTTTTCCCTGTTTTATCTGAACCCGAAGTGCTTCCTGTCTTTTCTTCACTGTATCATCAAGACTTTCGTAAGAGTGTGTTTACTGCAAAGTAAATAAAACCATTACAAAAAAAGCCGCTTTCCTGTTACAGAAAGCGGCTGGAATAATAAAGAAAAAAGTTAAAACTCTGTAATCAAACCAACATAATATTTTGCCACCAACAAGGCATCAACAATATTGATGTTTACAGTACACTCTGGCCCTTGACATGGATTATCCACATCAGCGGCACATTCTTCAATAACAACACCAGGAATTCCCACATAATACTGGGCAATCAAAAGGGCATCGATGATATTTACAACCCCGTTTCCATCAGCATCGCCGGGTTGATAGGGGCAATACACACCAGAGGCCGTGCCAATATAAACAGTGGCCAGAGCTCCTTTAAACAGTTCTGGTTCAAAGGCCTCAGCTCTTAAAAGTATCGCGTTTTTAATTTCCACCCTGGTGACTCCCGATTTCTCACCTGTTGTAAAATGAAATTTAAGAAATTCCTGCTCACTGTTTGAGGGGCCTGTTCCATTTGTATCAAAGCCTGTAATGGTTAATATGCCATTATTATTGGTGAATTCTGAAATAAAACCAGCTTCACCGGCTTCAATTGCATCTGATCCTTTTTGGGGGTCAAGGGTTAAAAAATCAGGATCATATTCAAAAACCATTTGATAGGCAAGTACATGATAGCTTGCGGTCACAATTTTGAAATCCAGGCTAAAATCATGGTTTGGCGGAACATGAACTTCAAGAGGCTCGAAGAATGAAGAGGAAAAGCAGCACTCCGGTGTAGGTGTGGGTGATGGATCAGGTCTATTGTATATTTGCACGCTTTTGTTAGTGATACGGCCCAGCTCATCTCTTACAGCGACATTGATGTCATAATATTTATCCAGGTATGAATGCATATCCAGGTAAAAAAGATATTCCTTCTGGCACATTCCGGTATTCAGGGATTGGGCTATTTTGACAGAATCGATACTTACATAACATTCATCAATCATCACACAGCAGTCGGCATAGTCGGAAATCATGAAATCCTGATTAACCACATTATCTTTTAAATTCGCAATCTGAATTGTCTCTGGCGAATATAACACAGAACAGGTTGGTGTTGAAACCTTGGCCTGAACCTTCACCGTTCCATCAAGAGTAACACCCGCTTTGGGCGAAAGAATCTCGATCACAGGCTTGTTGGGTATATACTCGAGCGAAACCAAATAATCGCCTCCAGGCTGAAGGCCGTCAAAGCTGTAGTTGCCATTTATATCAGGCCTGGTTGTTTTTTCAGCATCGCCTGAAAGGTGAATCACAGGCACCCCTTGGCTTACATCAAGTTCTGCTTTGCCGGAAATGCTTAAAGAATCACTTTGGTTATTAATCAATTCAACCCTCCATGAACGGATCTCCCTGATGATAGAGTCACTTTTAACAACAAAGCCATTATAGCTCAATCGTGATCCTGTGAGCGATACTTGATTCCAGTCTATGAAGGCCTCTATCACACGCTTTTCCCCTCTGGCTATGGGAAAGCTTTGTTTTGAATAGGAAAGGGGATAGTCAGTAATCAAGTCATTGAGAACAATTTCACCTGCCACACCGTAATTCACGATTTCAATATCAAAACTGGTCTGAGGATAAGCCACAGTGTCGGGAACCGAAAGAATTTCTATAATGGGTCGGCTTGAAAGCATACTATAATTCAGATTCGGTGGTTCCGTCACATGGGGAGGCATTTCAGAGGAAAGGCTCAGCTCCTCGCTCAGAAAAACATGGCCATTCATCATAACCTGAAAGCTATAATCACCTGCCGGAAATGCACTCAGGTCATAATAGTTTGAAACAGATCGAAGCAAATTCTGGTTCCAGCTTCCTGTTTTTGTTCGAAAAATGACAGGTTCCACTTTAATAATCGAGCCTTCCAGCTGTGGTTCACCCCAGGATTCAAGGGATGATAGATAAGTTGAACAATCATAAAGCAAAGCACTGAGTTCCATTCGATTACCATCCTTCCAGAACCATCGGGTTTTAAAATGAGGATCATAATAATCAGAAACATCCATGGGCGCTTCATATTCCTGTATATCAGATGCATTCAATGAATAGGTCCAGATGGGTTGGTCCCACATATGCAATTGAATTTCATAATCCACACTCATATCAAGTTGTCCCAAATCATAGCTGTGTTCCAGGTTATAATCCCACATAGGAGCAGGTCCATCCCATTGAACCAATTGAGCATTTATCACGATCTGGTTCCCGGAAATTCTGGCTTCTCCCCAATCAAGGGCGCGCGCGGCTGCCGGAAAAAAGGGAACTTTGATGTGAGCCTTAATGGTGTCGTCATTGTAAAAATCCATTTCCGGCGGAACATCCACAAGGGACAAATACCAGGTTCCTGGATTTTCAGGCAATGGCTTCTCGGTCGCGTAGGGCGAAGCGTAAATCCACTTTGATTCCGGTAATGGCGTATTAAGGACTTCAGGATAAAGTACAAATTCCACTGGCTGTTTGCTGGAATGAACACTTTTTATTGCTCTATGATAGCCTGGCGCGGAAATTTCCAGATAATAATCATAGCCTTCATGAAAACTCAAACCTATATCAAATTCTGCTTCATTGATAAGAATCGATTTTTCAAGATCCTTTGCTGATATGAATTGGATTTCCAGTCCGGGAGCAGCAAACAATTCGCCGGTTAATCCATCTATCACCCGGCCGGAAATCCAGAATGGCGACGATGGTGTAGAGGTGGGTTCAGGAGGAAGTGTGGGCATTTCTATAATCTCATCATAATCCTTGTACTCCACATTTAATTCCCCTCCCCTCTTTCTCTCAATCGGAAAGATCCAGTAATTTTTTTCGGAAGAGGCTTCATCGCTATACAAGCCATCAATAGTCCATAAAAATTTTCCCCCCAGCTGCCCTCGGGGAATATCGATCTGTGACAATTCAGCCGCTAAATCAAGGAGTTGCGGGAATTGGGCAGGTAGTTTGACAGTTGAGTTTTCTGAACCCCAGGTGCTTACATAGACCTCTTCTTCATCAGCGCCGGTTAAATTGATATAAAAAAAGTTTTCATAATCTACCGGAGGATTTCCCCAAAGCAGTTCCTGGCCTTGATACAAAGGCATTTTCGGGTTTTCGCCTATTGTGGTCATATCAGGAAGAAAAGAATAATCATCAGCTTGATAAAAGCTTGACCAATTGCCTTTACTCAGACGAAGCTGGAATTCTCCCAGAGTTGAATCAGGCCCAATCATGACATCCGAAAGAATAACCATTTCCAGATAGGCTTGGGAATGGCTTAACACAATGGCTTCATCGCCAATGGGTGAATAATCAAGATGGGGAATATTCTGATCATTAGGCCCTTCTGTATGGTAATAGCGCACCGCCAGGCCATTAAGATTGACATTTGTGGAACCGTCATTTCTTAAACTAAAATTAAAACGGATCTGGCTCGTGGTTTTATTTGTTTCAAGGCACTTATAAAGTACCCTTATCTGTGCTCCCAATGCCGTGAACACAAATAGCAGCAAGCAAATCAACATAAACTTTTTTTTCATTATTCTTACTCCTTTATGAAAAAATATCAATTAATTATGCAATTTCCATACCAAGCAAAGGCATTATTATCTCTCCATGATATAAAGAATTAATATACAGAAATTGATATCAGGACTTTTATCTTTGCATTTTCTCTATGAAATTTTCAATAATGCAATTTTTTATAGCAAAAATACCACAAGGCTCATGAAAGATAAACAAATAATTAAACAGAGGTCTTTGCAAATAACAGAAAGTCAGTTATACTCCAAAATGGAAAATAGGGTGAGTCAATAATGAGCAGCTTTGCCATCAAAGAGTCGCATAATACAGCTTAGCTATAGCCGCGGTAACAAAGGCTTTTGAAAAAAACTGCTGGTTCAATCAAAAAAAAGCATTGAATCATTTTGTGACTGCCTTGACACAGCAGGGACCATTCTGCTCCTTATTGATTTTAAAGGCTTATAGTCCTCGGCAAAAGCAAAAAAGAAGCTTATAACCGAAAGCATGCGATGAAAAAAAATGGGGGTTGTCTTTAAGGCAGAGGGTCTTAAAAACCCTGGCCAAAGGCCCTTTCCGCGCCAGAGCGGTCTATGATGAGGCAAAAATCGATCAAGCTCGCACAGGCTTTGACTGGTTTTAAAAATGTTCAGGAGGTAATTGAGGATGAAGCATTTGGAGGCAGCTCAGCAGCTTTGTGATTTTGGCCGGAAACTGATGAAAGCCGGTTTAGTGGCCCGGACCTGGGGAAATTTCAGTATTCGTCTTGATAGCGAGCATTTTCTGATCACACCCTCCGGTCGAAGCTACGAAAATTTAAAAGCAGAAGAAATTGTGATTCTTAATCTCAAAGATCTCATGTATTCAGGTATAGTGAAACCTTCTTCCGAAAAAGAGCTTCATCAGCGGGTTTATCTTCTCCATTCAAATGTAAAAGCTATTATTCACACCCATCAAGCGGCAGCTTCGGCTGTAGCTTCAGCCAGAATTGACTTACCGGTTTTGGATACAAGGCACCAGGAAATAATTGGGCCATTGGTTCCATGTGTTGAATACGCCTTACCCGCCACCAAAGCCTTGGCATTGGCTGTTGAAAAAAAACTTGCAAGCAAGTTTTACCCGGCTTTGCTTTTGTCCAATCACGGGGCCTTAAGCCTGGCCGATTCTCTTGAAAAAGCCTTTGACCAAGCAGTCTGCCTGGATTCAGCTGCAAATGAATTTGTTCTCCATCGCTTCAGGCTTGCAAGCGGGCAAGCAGCGGGTAACCAGGATCAAATGATCGACTATTATGTAAACACTATCAGCCAAGGATAAATCAATGTATATAGATAAAAATGAGTTCTTGTTTTTTACACAAGACATGATAAATTATGGATTACTGAAAGCTCCGGAAGATATTGTCTTTCGACTTCACACTTCACTATTTGGACTAAGCTCACAAAAGCTTCCAGAAAAACTCGGAGAAAACAACCTGATAGATATAAGTAACCCCATAACCGACCTTAGCGAAGAACATTTGGTTTTTAGACAATTGTTCACAAAGCGCAAGGATATTCAAATCGCTGTTTTTTCCAAGGGCCCCTTTACTTTGGGCTTCAGCCGCGCGGGCAAAAAGCTCTACCCTCTTCTTGATGACCTGGCCCAAATTGGCGGCACTAAAATTGACTCTCTTGATCAAAATGAATTATTAAAAAAAATCGGATCCAGGAACATGGTTTTTGTGAAAAACAAAGGTTGCCTTTGCCTGAGCCATGATATTTATGAACTCCAGGCCATGGCTCTTGTGGCAGAAAAAGCTTGCCAGGCTGAAATCGGAAGCTATTTCCTGGGCGGAGGCAAAGGAATAGCCTTTCATGAAGCTCTGATGATGAACTGGCATTATCGGACAAAGTACAGCAAGATGAAAAAATGAATCACACAGTAAACCATAAACCTGGACCCAAATAGCCTCCGGTTGATGATATTGGTTTAAATTACACGCATAGAAGTCTGGAAAACAGCAGGTTACAAGGCCAATAATCCACAGGAACGCCTGTAACTGTAAGGTGAAATGCTTCCATAACAGCTTCAGACAAGAACACTTGAAAAAACCGCGGCTTTTGCTTCCTTTTTTTCACCTAACTGAAAATGAAAAAAAAGCCGGCCCCTTTCAGAGCCAGCCCATTGTCGCTCACATCGAACTAAAAAATCACACAGGGAAATTCATCAATAATCCCTACATACTTTTGCGCCACCAAAAGCGCGTCCACGATATTCTGAGTGCTGTCACAATTCACATCACCGCATTCAACCGTGATAAGCGGGCCGCTGACACCCACATAGGCTTGGGCAATCAGAAGAGCATCAACAATATTGACAATATCATCATTATTCACATCACCCAGACGACTGCATTGAGGCTCAAAGGGAGTGGGAGTCGGAGGCGGATCAGTGACCACCACATCTGAACACATTCCCAGCCATTCCCAGACCTGGTTGTCCGCGGAAAAATCCTCGGGATTCTGATCAGCGGAATACCAGCGGTTGGAATACACAAAGCCATTGTGTACCACCTTGGTTCCCGTCTGGTTGTATATTGCATTTGCCGACCAGCTTGGCAATCCAGCGCAACTGCCATAAAGCTCAGGAGTGGGAGTCGGGTCAGGCAGAGGAGGATTGGTCACAGAATCACCGCCGGTAAAAACCGTACAGGTTCCAGAGCGGGATTTCAGGCCGTTTGGCCCGTTAACAATAATTTCACCCCAGTTGGTCAGTTGATTCACATCCCAGTTATTCACCATGTCCAGATACTCGACACCACCACCATTACCGCACCACGACCAACCAAAATAACCGATATTGTATTCAACAGCCCGGTACATAATGGCGTATTCATCGGGATTCCCGTCAGAATGGTCCCAGCCGAACTCCCCAATAATTAAAGGTAAATTCTGATCACGAATGGCAGAAATATAATTCTTGATTGTCGCGTCTTTTTCATACACCCCATACATGTGAACGGACAAAATCAGATTTCCAGTAATATCGGCATCATAGACTTTAGGGGCATTATCCAGCATGATACGTTCCCAATCCTGGCCCCAGCTGGGCGCGTCCACCACCAGGGTGTGTTCAAAACCAGCGGCCCTCATCTCCTTGATGGCATTAATGGTATCATCTATCCAGTTGATGGCATTCACATTTCCATAGGGTTCGTTTGCGATATTGATAAGCACATAAGCTTCCTGACCGGTTAAAACACTTTTCAGCTCTTTCCAGTAATCAACCGCTAAAGACATGGACACAGCTCCCTGCTTTTCACCATAACCGGTTGTATCATGACATTCCAGCATGGCAACAAGTTTGTTTGCTTTGCACAAATCAATGATATTCTGAACATCGGAAGGCCCGTTTTTTATCCATCCTTCATCATGTTTACCCGCGCTTAAAACAACACGCAAGGCATTGGCCCCGACACGGGCAATATCAGCAATCGCGCTGGTACGGTTTGTATACCAGGTGTGGGCATGGCTCACACCAAACATGACAAATTCATTATCATTGGCATCGTAAAGGCGACCGTTTTTAATGTAAAATCCTACTTCTGCCTGAAGACAGGTGGCTCCAAAAATGAACATCACCATTGTGAATAGGGTTCTGATTATTCCCTTTTTCATAAAAAAACACCTCCTTGTTTTTCACATTTTTAATAAACCGGTTTAGTAAACCGATAGATTCTATTGCACAGAGCATTTAAACAATAATATCATAGATTATCTGAAATTGCAAATTCATTATTGTAAACAAATCGAAATTAAAGCAATGGCAGTATAGCCTTAAAACTCAGGCACAAATAAAGCGGAACAAAAAACCTGGAAAAACACCGCGAATTTAATAATCAATATTAAACAGATAAACCAGGCTGTCAAGGATAAAGATATAGACAATGATAAGGACACCGGATATAGTTAAAAGCTAGCTTTTGAATATCTTCTCAGAAAAAATAGCCAGGCTCAATAGCTTAATTGATTGTAAATCCGCACGATTTTTTTGCATTAAATTAGCAGCCAAGCTATAATTACTATATCACATTAAAGTGAGGATATGATGAAGCACTTTTCAACCAAAATAATATTATTATCTTTTCTATCAGGGTTTGTTATTTCATTAATGATTACAATAGTTACTCTCATAAGTTTATCAAATTATAGTCAAAATAATATAAGCCTTTTGGAAACCACCTTAAAAGAAAATTTCGACCAAAGCATAAAAGAACAAACCGAAAGCATGAAAACCATGCTTGATGCCATTGAAAAAAAAACTCAGGAAATGGGCTTCTCAAAAGCCATAAGAAGGGAGATGGCAGCTTCAATACTTAGGGAAATACGATATGGAAAAGATGGATATTTTTGGGCAGACACAAAGGACGGGACAAATGTGGTTTTGCTGGGAAAATCAGCTGAAGGTATCAACCGATATAACCAGAAAGATGCAAAAGGAAATGACTTCATAAAAGAAATTATTCAACAAGGCATAAACGGAGGTGGCTATACGGATTATTGGTTTCCAAAAGCCAATGAAACAGAGGCCTTACCCAAAAGAAGCTTTTCACTTTTGGTGGAAAATTTTGATTGGGTTATTGGAACCGGTAATTATGTGGATGATATTAACACAGTGATAAACGAAAAAAAGCTATTGTCTGCCCAAATCCTGGAAAAAATACTCACGACCATCATCATTCTGGTTTTTCTAAGCCTAGCCTTATCCATCGTAACCAGTTATTTATTCAGTAAGAAAATCACCAATCCAATCAGTCTAACCACAAGCTCGCTCAAACAAATGGCTTCCGGAACCGGTGATTTAACCCAATACTTAAAAGTATCATCCAAGGATGAAATAGGTATTCTGGCAAAAAGTTTTAATGAATTTCTCACAAAATTAAGAGAAATAATTAACTCCATCAAGAATATCTCTATTGAAAACATGAATATCAAGACATCACTCAGCGCAAGCGCCGAAGAAACAGCGGCAGCCTCAATAGAAATTACCGCCAATGTCAATAACGTCAAAAACAGAATTGAAAATTTGCACGTTACAATAGAAGGGACAGATAAAATTATTCAGGGCATTATCGAAAACATCGGAAATCAAAACAATCAAATAGACAATCAAAGCACGGCCGTATCCGAATCATCCAGCGCCGTCAACCAAATGGTGGCCTCCCTGGGAAATATTGCCAGTATCACGAAAATAAAAAAACAAGCCTCCGACAAACTAGCTGAAACAGCTCAGTCGGGCCGGGAAAAAATAAACACCACCAATGAAATGGTGACGGAAATATCGACCTATATCGACAACATTCTGGAGATGATCACCATCATCAAAGGCATAGCCGACCAGACCGACCTTTTGTCCATGAACGCAGCCATAGAAGCGGCCCATGCCGGAGAAGCTGGCAAAGGTTTTAGCGTGGTGGCCGATGAAATCAGAAAACTGGCTGAAACATCAGGTCAAAACTCCGATGAAATCGAAAATGTTCTTCAAAACATTGTTAATAAAATTGAAAGCGCCGCGGAATCTAGTCAGGAGTCAATTTTTGCTTTTGAAGAAATAAACAAGGAAGTTGATGATGTAGCAAAGGCTTTTGAGGAAATATACCAGTCCACCAATGAACTATCAACTGGCGGAACAGAAATTATTAAAGCCATGGAGGTCCTTAACAACGTTTCAATAAGTGTAAAAGAAGAATCTGAATCAATGAGTTCACGAGCCAGGGAAATGAAAGAATCCATGTCGGATGTCACCCGAATTTCCACAGAAGTATCCGGTTCCATGGATGAAATATCAACAGGTGTAAGCGATATTTCATTTGCCATGAACCAGCTGGTTGATCTTGCCAACAAGCTTTCCGAAACCGTTGTTAAACAGGACAGTGAAATCAACCGGTTCAAAACCGAATAAGCTAAATTGTATCTTCGACCCCCAATTTTATTAAGCACAGTTTTTTGGGCGTTGCCCGGAAAATCTCTGTCCACCTGTTGCTTAATCAAATTTTACTTAAATTCTTGGTTTCCGGCTGTCCGGGCCTGGCTTTCCGCGGCTCCGCTTCGCTCCGGCCTCCTCGGCGCTGAAAACGCGCCTGCGGGGTCTGAAGAAAGGTTTTTGAAAAAACCCTTTCTTCACCGCTTCAATCCTTAACGCTAGGAAGCGCATGCCCCAGGATTCACACCAGAAGGGGGTGGCGGAAGATCCGCCGGGCCTTCCTGGCTGAGGCAGAGCCGAAGACAGATTAAGAAGGCCCGAAAAGCGGAGCTGAAGCCAGGGGGAAGGCCTTCCCCCTTTATTAAAAAAATGGGTTAGGCTCCTTTAAAAATGATTATGGAAATTAACCCAGGGCTATCGCATTATAATTTTTATAGTTGTTTTGTCACTCTGAGTTAGCCCCCTCCATCACTCTGAGCTATCACCCGCCCTCTTTCTGAGCTATCACCCGCCGTCATTCTGAGCTATCACCCGTCGTCATTCTGAGCAAAGCGAAGAATCTTATTTGGCCTAGGCCAATTGTATTCACAAACAAAAGCCCCAAACCAGGCGAGATTCTTTTAGGACGCATAGCCGAGCAGCAACGCGGAGCGTTGTGACCAGGCAGGCTGCATGGATATAGTGAATCCCAATGAAGATTCACGCCATATAGTGAATCCCAATGAGGATTCACGCCATATAGTGAATCCCAATGAGGATTCACGTCACCGAGCAGTAAACGCGGAGCGTTTACGACCAGGCAGGCTGCATGGCCGAGCAGTAAACGCGGAGCGTTTACGACCAGGCCCTCGTCGCTCCTTCTCAGAATGACAAGTGCTTGAAACATTATTCTTTTAATGCAATTGCCCTGGAAATTTCCCGCAACAATATTTACAAAAAAATGGGGCCCGGGTATATTGATAGGCAGAGCTGATTCAAGCTAATTTGCCTGTCAGCCCTTAGAAAAGGACATTCATGGTTGATTTTATACATCTTCACAATCATTCCGATTTTTCCTTGCTTGACGGTGCCCAGTCTGTCCAGAGCATGGTGAAAAAGGCCCAACAGCTGGGCATGAAACACCTGGCTTTAACAGATCATGGAAACATGTTCGGCGCGGTGAATTTCTACCAGACATGCAAGGAAGGCGGGATCAATCCTATTGTGGGTTCGGAATTCTATGTTACCCCCCTCTCCCGTCACGATAAAAGCAGCGAAAGCACAAAACATCGAAACCAGCATCTGGTGCTTTTGGCCAAAAACGACAGGGGCTACCGGAATCTTTTAAAACTGAGCTCCCTTTCCTACACAGAAGGCTTTTATTACCGCCCTCGAATCGATTTTGAGGTCCTTGAACAATATTCTTCCGATTTGGTGGCCAGTTCCGCCTGTCTGGCCGGTGAAATTGCCCAGCTGGTGCTGCATGAGGATATTGACCAGGCTGTTAAACGGGCCCATTATTATCAGGACCTTTTCGGCAAGGGTAATTATTTTCTCGAACTCCAGGACCATGGCATTCCAGAGCAGAAAATCGCCAACAAAGGCATTATCGAAGTAGCCAGGCGAACAGGAATTTCACTTATTGCCACCAATGACTGCCATTATCCTGAACGCTCCGATGCCATTGCCCAGGACGTGCTTATCTGTATTGCCACCGGAAAAAAACTCAATGACAGCGACCGGCTTCGATTCAGTTATCCCGAGTTTTATTTTAAATCCGGAGAAGAGATGCTCAGGATTTTTTCCGAAATTCCCGAGGCTATCAGAAACACCATGGCCATTGGCGAAATGTGCAATCTGGATCTCCAGCTCCCTGGCCCGCTCTTACCTGATTATGAACTGCCTCAAGGGCATAGCTATGAAAGCTATTTTCGCCATATCAGCTATGAGGGCCTTAAGCGTCGTTACCCCAAAATCACCGATGAATTGACAACACGGCTGGACTATGAAATCGATATTATCACTAAAATGGATTTTATCGGCTATTTCCTCATCGTCTGGGACTTCATTCGCCATGCTAAACAGAACAATATTCCTGTTGGCCCGGGTCGTGGTTCCGGGGCCGGCTCTCTTGTTGCCTACTGCCTTGAGATAACCGATATTGACCCTTTGAAATACAACCTTCTTTTTGAGCGTTTTTTAAACCCCGACCGTGTTTCCATGCCCGACTTTGACATCGATTTCTGCTTTGAACGGCGACAGGAGGTTATCGAATATGTGACCCAAAAATACGGCAAGGAAAAGGTGGGGCAAATCATCACCTTCGGAACATTAAAGGCCAAGGCCGCGGTAAAAGATGTGGCCCGGGTGCTGGACTTTCCCTTTACCGAGGCCAATGAAATCGCTAAACTCATTCCCGCCGGGCCAAAGGTGACTTTGGAAAAGGCTCTTGAAATGGAACCCAAATTCCAGGAGATGAGAGATAAGGGTGAAAAATTCAAGGAACTCATCGACATCAGCCTGAAACTCGAAGGGCTTCGGCGCCATGCTTCCACCCACGCGGCCGGTATTGTGATTGGAAAAACCGAACTCACAGAATATGTGCCCCTCTACAGGGACTCCAAAACCGGTTCCATTTCCACCCAGTTCACCATGGATTACCTGGAGCAATGCGGTCTGGTAAAAATGGACTTTCTGGGTTTAAAAACCCTCACTGTTATCCAGAACACCATTGACCTTATTAAAAAACGGGGTATTGAGGTGGATTTTACCAAGGTTTCCGATGAGGACAAGGCCACTTTCAAGCTTTTGGGCGAAGGAAAAAGCACCTGTATCTTCCAGTTTGAAAGCTCGGGCATGCAGAATATCCTGAAGCAGGCCAAGCCCAACACCATCGAAGATCTGATTGCCTTGAACGCCCTTTACCGCCCCGGCCCCATGGAAAACATCGACCAGTTTATCGAAGGTAAATTCAATCCCAAAAAAATCAAATATCCCCTTCCTGAACTGGAACCCATATTAAAAGATACCTATGGGGTTATTGTTTATCAGGAACAGGTAATGGAGATTGCCCGCAAGGTTGCCGGTTTTTCACTGGGACAAGCGGACATTCTGAGAAGGGCCATGGGCAAGAAAAAGGTCCAGGTCATGAACAAAATGAAGGAGATGTTTGTTGAAGGGGCCCTGAAACAAGGCTATAGCCAGAAAGTGGCTGACGACATCTTTGAATTACTGATTCCCTTCGCGGGTTATGGTTTTAACAAGAGCCATGCCGCGGCCTATTCGGTCCTGGCTTATCAGACAGCCTATCTTAAGGCTAATTTTCCCGCGGAATTCATGGCTGCCAACTTGACAAACGAAATCACCAATCCCGATAAGCTGGCCGAGTATATCCGGGAAGTGCGTGAAATGCACATTGAAATAAAACCGCCCGATATCAATCTGTCGGAAAAACTCTTTACTGTTGTTGATGGCAAAATCGTTTACGGCATCAAGGGCGTAAAAAACGTGGGTTCTGCCGCGGTAGAGGCCATTATTCGCGAACGTGACAAGGGGCCCTACGAGGACTTTATTCACTTTCTCGAACGGGTCGATCTGAAAGTGGTGAACAAAAAAGTGCTGGAAACCCTTATTCAATGCGGCCTCTTTGACAGCATGAAGCAGAACCGCGCCACCCTCTTCTCCCACCTGGAACAAATGATGGAGGTGGCCGGGAACCGCAAGGAACGCAAAATGTACGGCCAGTCATCGCTTTTTGACAATTTTGAAGATGCCGGGTTTCAGGAAATCCAGATAAATCCGGTTGCCGAATATCCCCAAAAGCAGCTTCTTGACTGGGAAAAGCAGTTTCTGGGCTTCTTTTTCTCGGGCCATCCCCTGGATAAATACGCCCAGATGATCAAGCTTCACAGCACCCTGGATTTGTCCAAGGCGGCTGAAGCGATCCCTAGTGAAGAATACACTCTGATCGGCATACTTAAAAGCACCCGGGAAATCATGACCAAAACCGGCAAAAAAATGGCCTTTGGACTAATGGAGGATTTTAAAGGGGCTATAGAACTGGTGTTTTTCAGCAAACCCTTTGAAAAATACCAGAATATTCTGGTGACTGACCAGGTTTTGGCCATTAAAGGCAAGATTGATCTTTCCCGGGGCGATCCCAAACTACTGGTCGATTCTGTCCATGAAATCGAGGACATGAGCGATGAACCGGCCCCCCCGCCCAAACGTTTTCGTGAAGTCCATATACTTTTAAGCGGCAGCTTTTACAATACAGAAAACCTCCAGAGGCTCAGGGAATACTGCCAAGCCAACAAAGGGGGTTGTGAACTCTTTCTTCATACCGAAGAAAACGGTCGAGGTAAGGTCATCAAGGCAGGCAATGATATTCGCGTGAGCGCGAGCGAATCCTTTATTGAAAAGCTCTATGATTATGACCAGGTTTCCCGGGTGTGGAAGGTTTAATCCTTCATCCTGTTCAGCCCTTGCCATATGATAAAAAATCACGGAAGCCGGTGTTACCAGGAAAAGGGAAAATGACTGGCCTGGCAAGAAAGATGGTTGCCAAGAATCATCTAAAAGGCTAATATTAAATAAGAGACTGGCAACAAGGCAGATATCAATTTATTCCGGCGATTTATATTCATGGCTTATAATCTTAATTACAAACAGGGAGGTTCGTGATGTTTTATTATCAGCTTTTCAATGCAATCAGCACAATAATTATGGTTTATACCATTCTGATCGTCATGAGGATTCTCTTGTCCTGGTTTCGCGGTGCTATTGACGGCAAACCGTGGCATTATCTTTGTGTTATAACCGGCCCCTATCTGGCTCTTTTTCGAGGCGCCGCTTTTTTGAGACGCGGCGGTTTTGATTTTACACCCCTCCTGGCTATCAGCGTTCTGAATATGCTTCAAATGTTTTTCAGCCGATTGGCCTATTCCTTTGCCCTGGGTGTCATGATCAGCCTGAAAGTTATTCTTTATATCATTATCTTCTGTCTATGGAACACCTTTTCCATGCTCCTTGTCTTTTTTGCCATACTGGCCGGGATTCGCTTGATCACCATTTATTTTCTCCCCAATCCCGCTTCACCCATACTGGCCAATCTCGACCGCCTGGTCCAGCCTATTGTTGAAATTCCACTGCGCTTTATGCCCAAAAAATCATCCTATCAATTAATATTGATCACCACCATTGTACTTCTAATAGCCATTGTGATTATAGGCAATTTTTCTTTAACAGCCCTGAACCGCTTTCTCGGGGCTTTTTAGGCAAGCATGTTTCTGGCCGAAAATAAAGAGGATATTCAGTATCTCAAGGGTATCGGCCCTCGATTAAAGGAAATTTACGCAAAACTGGGAATAAAAAATATAGCGGATCTGGTTCAGCATTTTCCCCGTGATTATGTGGACAGAAGCCGTGTGGATAAATTAAAAGACGCCCTTAAAAAAGAATCCATCAATGTTATTGTTAAGGTAATTGCCCAGGATTATATAGGCTGGGGCAAAAAGCGCAGCCTGAAAATTATGGTTCAGGATGAAAGCGCCAGTGCTGCCCTGCTCTGTTTTGGACGGAATTTCCTGGCCGCTAATTTTAGCCCTGGAAAGCATTTTTTAATTACCGGGCAGTTCAAATACCGTTACAGCGAACTCCAATGTTCGGCCTTCAGCTATGAAGCCCTGGAAGAAGAAAACGCCGATTTTGACCAGATTATCCCTCTTTACCCCTTAACAGCTGGCTTGAAGCAGAACCAGCTCCGGCAAAGTATAAAAAAAGCCCTTGAAAAAGTAAAAGACCACTGCCATGACCAATTACCGGCTCATCTTGCAATAAAATACAATTTCCCTGGACGTTTTGAGGCTATAAGGAACCTTCATTTTCCCGATAACCCAGAGGCTCTGGAAAAGGCCAGGGAATTCCTTAAGTTTGAGGAGTTTTTCTATTTTTTGCTGTATTTAAACCGTAGAAACCAGAAAGATGAAATTCAACGCGGTAAAACAAGAAAAATTCCCTTTGCCTTGAAAACCCGCTTGCTCGAAAGACTCCCTTTCAAGCTGACGCCCGCACAAAAACAGGCCCTTTTGGAAATCGAATTGGACATTCTGGGCAGGATTCCCATGGCCCGGCTGCTTCAGGGTGATGTAGGCAGTGGTAAAACCATTGTGGCCTTTTTAGCTGCCCTGAGTGTGATAGAAGCCGGAGAACAGGCTGTCATTATGGCACCAACAGAAATACTGGCCAGGCAGCAGGCTGAAAAAGCAGCCCAGCTTCTTGAGCCTCTGGGAATAAGTATCGCCTTTTTTTCTGGCTCCACCACAGGCGAACCCAGAAAATACTTGTTGGAGGCTCTGAAACAGGGTGAAATCGATCTCATCATTGGAACCCATTCACTTTTCTCCGATGATGTTGCTTATAAAAATCTGGGCCTTGTTGTGGTTGACGAGCAGCACCGCTTCGGAGTCCTGCAGAGGCTAAGCCTAGTCCAGAAAGGCCGGGATGCTGACCTGCTTTTAATGACAGCTACCCCGATTCCTCGCACCCTGGCCTTGTCAGTACTGGGCGACCTGAAAATTTCAGAGATTCGTCATCTCCCCGAGGGGCGAAAAGAAATTATCACCCATCTGACCCGACATGGTAACGAGGAAAAGGTCTATCAGCGTGTGCGCCAGGAATTGCTCCTGGGGCATCAGGCCTATTTCGTCTACCCCCTTATCGAAGAATCGGACAAAGTGGATCTGAAAAACGCCGAGGCCATGTATGATTTGTTTCGTACAAAAATCTATCCTGATTTCAAAGTCGCCATGATCCACTCCCGTTTAAATGATGATGAAAAAATACAGGTAATGCGGGATTTTTCCAAAGGAGCCATTCAGGTGCTTGTCTCGACCTCTGTTGTTGAAGTGGGAGTAGATGTACCCCGCGCTACGGCTATGGTAATAGAACATGCCGAACGCTTTGGATTGTCCCAGCTTCATCAGCTCAGGGGACGCGTAGGGCGCTCGGATTTACAGTCCTACTGCTTTCTGATTTATGCCGCCCGGCTAACAGAGCAGGGAATCCAGAGACTCAAGGTCATGAAGGAAACCACAGACGGTTTTAAAATTGCCGAAGAGGACCTGAAGATTCGCGGGCCGGGAGAACTGCTCGGTTTAAAGCAAGCCGGAGGCCTTCGCTTCCGCATCGCTGACCTGATGGCCGATTTTTCACTGTTCACCCGGGCCCGGGAAGATATCCAGGCCCTGCTCTCTGATGACCCGGGCCTGCTAAAACCGGCCAACCGGGTGGTTCAGGAGG
>JAFGWI010000259.1 GCA_016937215.1 Spirochaetales bacterium
AAGCGGAGTTATGGAAAGCCTGGCCTGCTGTAATGAAATGAAAGCAGGAAACGCCCAACGCAACAACCAGCTAAACAAATACAAAAAGCTTAATAGCTAAACGCATAGATGTATATTGTTTACCGATGAATTATCGCATTTCATGATGAATCATTTTTTGGAGGCCATATGCGAGGTTTAATAATTTTTTCCGCATTGCTCTTATTGATATCCGGAGCTTGCAGCAAATCCCCCTCTATCCCTAATAAAGAGCCTGTTTCCGATGCTACTCCTATCTCAAAGGAATACCATCCCTTTAACACGGTGGTGACCACTGATTATATTAATGAATTGATTTTTCAATTTGCCAGAAGCCGCACCAGGGGGCGCGCGATTATTCCCCGGGGAAGCGATCCATTTAACTATATTCCCTCTGAGCAGGACAAGGAGGACATTTTAAAGGCAGATCTTGTTTTTTATAATGGCTTGGGCCTTGAACCTCATTTTGATGATATTATGAAAAAAGCCTCAAAAACAGCCCGCGTGATTGACCTCAGCCAGGCGGTGCCAAAGGAAAAACTCATCGCTTCCAAAAATTATCCCAAAGGATATGATCCCCATTATTTCAAGGATCCTGATATTTGGGTGTATGTTGTAAAAAAAGTCGTTGATGTTTTAAGCGAAATAGACCCTCAAGGGATGTTCAATTACGGTTCCATTTATTTGCGTTATGGCGAAGCCTTGAGTCTTCATGATCTACGTTATGTTAAGCCCTGGTCTGACCGCCTTTCTCCATCCACGCGTTATTTGATTACTCTTCATGACAGCTTTCAATATTTCGGCAAGCGTTATCAATTCGAAACACATAGCTTGTTATCGCCCGGCGAAGAGGTGGTTGATGAAAACAAACTGGATCAATTGGCTCTGTTAATTGCTGAAAAGAAAATTCCGGTCATTTTTTATGAAGAGTCCTATGATACAAGCCAAATAAAAAGCTTGCAGCAAAAGCTAAATGAATACGGCTGGGAGGTTCGGATGGCTGGGCCTTTGTATTCCTATTTTATGGCTCCAATGAGCGACCCTAATTTCAGCTACATTGCGGCCGGGAGACACGAAATCCAGTTGATTTATGAAAACCTGAAGACCGAAGACATGGCTGATATTCCTCAATAGCAGAAAAATAAAATTTTCCTATTTTCCTGTTAAAAGAGCTATTTCATCACGGGAAAACGCATAATTCGAATTACAGTTATGACATTGAGTTTCCAGGGGAAAAGGCCCCTTTTCAAGAATTTCCTCGACATCCGATTTATCCATGGCCGCGATAAAACTGCCGAAGCGTTCTTTGGAACAGCCGCAATGAAAAACCACAGGCCGATGGGCCAGAATTTCAGGAGAAAACTTTCCTAAACACTTTGTGATAATTTCCTTGCTTGATTTGCTTTCAGCTAACATTGAACCTATGGAAGCCATGTTTTCAAGGGTTTCCGATAATTCATCCAGCATTTTGATATCAGCATCTGGCAAAACCTGCAAAAACAAGCCACCTGCCCCATTAATAATTCCATCAGGCCCAAAAAAAACACTCAAATTAAAAGCACTGGGCCGTTGTTCAGAGGTCAAAAAATAATAAGCAAGGTCCTTGGCTATGGTAGAATATTGAAGAACCACCTGACCTGTAAAAGGGGATGATTCCTCTGCTATATGGCGGCTGAAAAGCAAGAACCCCTGTCCAATATAGGGCGCTGTGTCAAGTGATTTGATTTCAGGCGAAATTTCAAGCTGACTGTTTTTCAAATACCCCCTGACTTCGCCTAAAGAATTGGATTCAACCAAAAGTCCGCGAATCGGACCAAGGGTATCGAGCTTTATAGAGATACGTTCCTTCCCTTTCATGTCGCTTATCAAAAGACCTGCCGCCAGATAGGCATGTCCCAAAATCAGTGATTCCATAATACCCGTTTCATGATTGGCTTTCATCTGATTGATCATCCGGCTTCCGTTCAGAAAAGCGCCGCGGATACTGTTTCCGCCTAATAAAAAGATGGTCATCATATCATTTTCAATTTTATTCAAATGAGTGTCGTCAAATGCTTTGATTATCATAGATGGAAAATTAATCTTTCCTTGAAAAAGTGTCAAGCCGGAAAAAGGGTTTAACCCTGAACAGCGGCATTAAAAAGAAAAAGTATTTGTTCGAAAGAGAGCTTGCTGGATAGCGCATAAAAAAAGCGTAACTATCCACTATGTATAAAAAATGATTTCCGATGTCATTCTGAGGAGGTACAACGGGCCTGGTCATAAATGCTCCGCATTTATTGCTCGATAGCATGAATGCTCATTGGCATTCACTATATCCCTGCGTCCTGGCCTGGTCATAAATGCTCCGCATTTATTGCTCGCCTCTGCAACCATAAAGAATCTACTCTGTCTAATACAGCTACACGCCGATCGTGTATACAAACACTTCCAACACAAGGCCTCGTGTTCCCGTTCAACTAAGATTCTTCACTTCACCGCGCTGCGTTCAGAATGACAACAGCGATTCCAAATGTGAACCATTCTGGATTAAATAAATTCGACCGATGCCATGAAAGCACACTTATGATAAGTCACATTTAGAATTGCAGCTGATTCTTTAAAAAAAAATGCAATTCGTACAATTTGCACTCAAATTGAGTATTGCTGGGATGACAGCTATGTACCTGCTTTCTTTCTAGCAAGACTGGCTTTAGGCGTGAATAGCCCAACCTTCCACAGCCCGCATGGCTTCCATAACAGCTTCCGACAGTGTCGGATGAGCGTGTACCATTGTCGCGATGTCCTCGGGGAGAAGCTCGGCTTTTTTTGCCAATAGAATTTCATGGATCAGTTCCGTGGCCTCAGCCCCAATAATATGGGCTCCCAGGATTTCACCGGATTTTTTATGAGCGATTATTTTAACAAAGCCCTCGGTTTTTTCTATTGCCACCGACTTACCGGCCCCCCGATAGGGAAAGCTCTTTATTATAACATCGAGTTTTTTTTCTTTTGCTGTTTTCTCAGTGAGTCCGAAGCTGGCGATTTGAGGCTCTGAATAAATCGCGCTTGGAACAAGATTATTGTCAAATCCTTTTGCGCTTTGTTGCCCGGCTATATGTTCAACAGCTATTTCGCCTTCTTTTGAAGCCAAATGAGCCAATTGAGGTGTCGGGATAATATCACCTATGGCAAATATAGCGCTGACAGAGGTTTCATAGTAATCCCCGACTTGAACAAAGCCATTTTCTGTTTTTACGCCAATCTTATCGAGCCCCAAATCTTCGGTGTTAGGCTTTCGCCCTACGGCCACAAGTAATCTTTCTGCCTTTACTGTGAATGCCTGTCCCCCTGATTCAACTGTGACCTCGATTTTTCCGGATTTTTTTTCTACCGAATTGGCTTTGCTTGCCGTAAATATCTCTATTCCCCGCTTTTGAAATATTTTGTTCAATGTTCTGGACACCTCTTCATCCTCAAGAGGCAGAATCCTGTCCTGCATTTCGATCATAGTAACCTTAACACCAAAACATGACATGATATAGGCGCACTCAATACCAATTGCTCCGGCGCCGAGTATGATCATGGATTCCGGTAAATCCTGCTGATACAGAAAACCGGTTGAGGAAAGAATTTGTTTTTCATCAATCTTCAAAATGGGTATTTCAGCAGGCCTGGACCCTGTTGCCAGTAATATGAATTTCCCCTTAATAATTTTACCGGAATCAAGCTTTACTTCATGTTGTGACAACATTGATGCCCTATCCTGAATGTAGCTGATATTATTTTTCTTGATAAGAAAATTCACTCCCTTTGAAAGGGTATCAGCGGCTTTTCGCGATTTCTCGTAAACTTTTTTATAATCGAAATTTGCTTTATCAATTTTCAGCCCCATTTCTTCAAGATCAGCTATTAATTCAAATTTCGATGCTTCATTTATCAAGGCTTTTGAAGGAATACATCCAATATTCAGACAAACACCTCCGGGCTTATCCTTTTCGATAATCGCTGTTTTTAGACCTAATTGACTGGCCCTTATGGCTGAAACATAGCCTCCGGGGCCCGCGCCTATGACAATCAAATCATATTCATATTCACTCATTTATATTTACCGCCTTTCAAATCAATAAAGAGCACTGATTGGATTTTCGATCATTTCCTTGAAATCCTTTAGAAAACGGGCCCCTAAAGCCCCGTCAATCACTCGATGATCACATGAAAGTGTGACTTTCATCATAGCTTGAACTTCAATTTGATCTTGCTCATTCACAACCGGTGTTTTCATTATTTTACCAACAGCCAATATGGCTGAACCCGGCGGATTAATGATGGCCGTGAAATCCTCTATTCCATAGGAACCAAGATTGCTGATAGTGAAACCGGCATTCTGGTATTCTTCAGGCGACAATTTATTTTCCCTGGCTTTTTGTATAAGCTCCGAAAATTCCTTATCTATGGCAACCAGACCTTTCTGATAGCAATTTCGTACAACCGGTGTTATAAGACCATCCTCTTTTTCAACAGCCAGTGCAATGTCAATAGTCCCTCGCATCAAAATAGAATCACCTTGCCAGCTGGAATTGATGAAAGGATGCTTTGATAATGCCTGGGCCGCGATTTTAACAAGAAAAGCATTCAAGGAAATTTTATTTTCCCTTTGGGAATTCAATTTTTCCCTTGCTTCCAGGACATTTTTCATGTTGATCGATAAGCTCAAATAAAAATGGGGAGCTGAAAACTTTGATTCCGCGAGGCGGGACGCTATGACTTTTCTCGTGCCGCTCAGTGGAACCTTGAGATCTTCGCTATTAACAACCAAAGGCTTTTGCTTCATCGCCTTTTTTGAAGATGCCAGGATCTCCTCGATATCACGTTTCACAATTCGTCCATTTGGTCCACTTCCCGCTATATGCTTAAGATCGACGAAATTCTCTTTTGCCAATTTTTTAGCCAAGGGGGATGCCTTGATTTTGCTTACTTGAGAATTTTCAGGTGATGTCTTGTTTCCAACAATCTTATGGTCTTCAGAATCTTGTTCATCCCGGCTTTGAGCTTTTTTAGCTTCCGCGGCTGGTGAGCCGGAGTTTTGTTCTTCGCTCTTAACTTCATTTAAAAGTCCGGATATGTCTTCATTATCCTGGCCAATAACAGCGATTGTCCGCCCCACCTTGCATTTTTCGCCTTCTCCTAAAAGAATTTTCAACAAAACACCTTCCTGAAAGGATTCATACTCCATACTGGCTTTATCGGTCTCGACCTCGCACAACACATCACCCGATGAAACCGTATCACCCTCTCTCTTGTTCCACCTTATAATCAGTCCTTCTTCCATGGTTGGAGACAAGGCTGTCATTATGATTTTTTCCGCCATTTTTTCCTCCTTTATTCTCCTTAAATGTAGAGAACCTTTTTCGCGGCAGCCATGATTTTCTCTACCGAGGGTTGAACAGCCAACTCAAGGGAATGATTGTAGGGCATGGGAACATCCTCTGAACTCACCAGTTCCACAGGCGCATCCAGATCATCAAAGCAGTTTTTTGAAACCAACCAGGCAACATATGAACCAAAACTGTTTACAGGCCAGGATTCGTCAACAACAACACATCTGTTTGTTTTCGCCACAGAGCTGTAAATGCTTTTTTCATCAAGGGGCTTCAGGCTTCGTAAGTCGACAACCTCTGCGTCTATGCCCTCTTTGGCCAGTTCCTCCGCGGCTTCTTCCACAATTTTCAAGGGTTTTGAAAAGGTCACAATGCTCACATCACGGCCCTTGCGCTTAATGTCGGCTTCTCCTATGGGAATGGTGTACTCCTGGTCAGGAACCTCACCCTTCCAGGCATACATGAGCTCACCTTCAAGAAAAATAACCGGATTGTCGTCGCGAATCGCTGATTTCAGTAAGCCCTTGGCATCGTATGGCGTTGCCGGAGCAATAACCTTTAAACCTGGCACATGGGTAAAATACGCTGTCAAAGACTGGGAATGTTGTGATGACAAAAACTCCGCCGGCCCATTAGGCCCCCGGATCACCATTGGAACATTAAATTGCCCGCCCGACATATGCCTCATTTTTGCGGCATTATTCACAACCTGATCAAGGGCCAGTATGCCAAAATTAAAGGTCATCCATTCGCAAATCGGCCGCAGACCCGCCATTGCGGCTCCAACAGCCAGGCCCGTAAAACCCAATTCAGTAATGGGTGTATCCTTGACGCGTTCCTCGCCGTATTTTTCCAACAAACCCATACTCACCTTATAGGCTCCGTTATATTGTCCTACTTCTTCTCCCAGTAAAAAGACCCTTTCGTCTCTGGACATTTCTTCGTCAATGGCTTGCCTCAGGGCTTCTCTGTAAGTGATTACTGACATGCTTCTCTCCTTAGACCAAAATGTCTTCGTATATTGTCCCGATAGGCGGTTCTTCGCTTTGCTCCGCGTATTCTACCGCTTCATCGCAAAGCAATTTTGCCTTGTTTTCAAGTTCCTCGATTTTATTATCATCAATCAAAGCCTCTTCCTTCATTTGATGAATTAATATCAATATGGGGTCTTTTTTCTTGTAGGCTTCCAGTTCTTCCTTTGTCCTGTATTTCGCGGGATCACTCATGGAATGCCCTTTATACCTGTAGGTTTTGATTTCCAGCAATGCCGGCTCGCTTTTTTCCCTGGCTGATTTTACCAAATCGGAAATTCCTTCATATACCTCAAGCACATCCATTCCCTCAATTTGTTTTGACTGAATATTATAGGATTTTCCCATGGCCGCGAAATCACTGGTTGAAGAAACTCTTTCAAAATGGGTGCCCATGCCAAACATGTTGTTTTCACAAATATAAACAACAGGAAGCTGCCAGATTTTTGCCAGGTTCAGGCTTTCATGAAAAGCCCCTTGATGAATGGCCCCGTCGCCGAAATAACATAGAACCACTCCTTTTTCCCCGAGGTACTTTATTTTAAAAGCCACACCCGTGGCCACGGGAATCTGGCCGCCGACAATGCCATTTCCGCCAAGCATATGCTTTTCGGCATCAAACATATGCATGGAACCTCCCTTTCCTCTGGAACAGCCTGTCACTTTTCCAAATAACTCAGCCATCAAACTTTTGGGATCCATACCGCAATTCAGGGCATGGCCATGGTCCCTGTATCCTGTGAGAACATAATCGCTTTTCAAATCAAGAGCCGCGATGGTTCCGGTGGAAACAGCTTCCTGACCAATATAAAGATGACAAAAGCCTCCGATTTTTTTCATTCCGTACATTTGGCCTGCTTTTTCCTCGAAGCGGCGTACAAGAATCATCTGTTCCAGTAATTTTTCCAGAAAGGATTTATCATATTTTTTAATATCAATTTTACTCGCATCTTTGGTTTGGGTTTTACTCATCATATCACTCCCCGACCTTTAAGTTGAAAGTTTCCACAATTCCTTTCATAGGAACAAAATAAAAGGCAGATTCCATTACTGTTTCCAGTACCACAAAACTGTCGTTTTTCGAATTAACCCTCCAGAACATGGTGAGTTTGTTGCCGATATTTTCAAGAATTTCCAATTTCAGTGAAGGATTATCAATAATGTTTATTCTGCCATTAATGGTTAGGATTTCTGAAAGTGAAGGGCTTTGAAGCATCCATTCAACATGGGGATTTTTTTCAAGATCCTTAATCTTTTGAAAATTCGGAGAAGTAACCGCGTAAAGAGCCTGGTTATTACCTTTCAAAAGAGAAGGGGTCATCCATCTCATTCGGGGATAACCCGAAGAGTCGATCATTGCCAGTAAACCCGTTCCCGCGTCCTCCAAAATAGACTCGATTTTTCTTAAAACATCCTGTTTGTTCACTTTGTTTCCTTTCCATTATTAAATTTCATAACCTATCATGGTGATATTGAATCATAGCATTGATTTTATTACACCTGCATCAAAAACCCTGTTCTGTTGATGAATCAGGCCTGAATAATTCTTAATCTTACTAATAATATCATCATTTATGGATATTTGATCAATAATTCCACAGTTAATTTTAATCGTCATGGAAACTTTTTTTGGATTTTTTTCTGAATGGGCAAGATTCATTCTGCATTCAAATTGGGGGGTTTTACCAAAAACCCAATTCCACGAACGCAGTTCCTCCCTAAAGGCTTGAATCTTACTCAAAAATGCCGGCTCCAAAAACAACCGGGCTTCCTCAGTATTGTAATTATTTTGTGGCAATAAAGCTTTTATAATCCCTGTGATTCGGGAGACGCTTAAATCTGGATCAAAATCCCTGCAATTGGCAACAAGCGCTCTCAGGGAGTTCACGGCACAAGAGTTAATTTCAAGATCAGCCTCGGCTTTTAACGATTCATGAAGCATGGCAAGGTTCGCGTCAACCAGCAATGTACACTGCAAAAGGGCCCTTTGTTTTTTATAATAATAGGCACTGCCCGAAATTTTTTTTTGCTTGTAAAACAGACTATTCCCCTTTACTTCACTGTTCTTGAGCCCCGCCCTGTCCAGAATCGATTGAAGCAAACTGAAAAGAAGTTCTTTCCGTCCCAGACCAGAGGGAAGAATGAGCGAGAGATTCAAGTTTCCGGGATCATGGTAAACCGCGCCTCCACCCGAATAACGCCTTACCAGGTTGATTTTATTTTGGGCAAGAAAAGCCGGCGATGTTTCAAGCCAGGGGTTCTGATTTTTACCAATAACCACCGAAGGCGCATTGCGATAAAGGAGCAAAACGGATTTTTCCAAGGCCCAAGCCTCCATGAAATAATGTTCCAGGGCGAGATTAAAAAAAGGATCTGAGCTGGGGGATTCGTAAAGCACAAGGTTTTTCAAGAGACTTATCATAGGATAAAATAGCAAGATTTTACATTCCTGACTATAGAGCTTGTCGCACAAGCTCGAAACACGAAAATGTCGCGCTATATCTTGTGTGTACTACGCGCATACACCTTCATACAGTGTGTCACAAGAGTTAAACTGTCAGTCGCGCGACAGTTTCCATAGCCCCAGCTATGGCACTATGCCGCTAGAGCCGCATCCAGATTTAGGGCTATCATGATGACCGGGATTCTATGCTTTCAAAAAACAAAGCGCGAAATCCACTTGTTTAGCTGATTCATTTGTAACTATAGATCAAGGTTCATCGCTGTCAAAGGCTCACATTTGGAATGGCTGTTGTCATCCTGAACAAAGCAAAGCGGAATGAAGGATCTCGGTTTGAATAGGATAAATCACTTTGGTGACTAAGCCCTTGGGTACAAACCAAAGCGTGAACTTTTAAGTAACACCAGATGACGCGCGACAAACCTCGCGTTAGGGATAGAAGGTATGGCGGACAATTTTTGAAAAAATTGTCCGCCAAAGCGTTTTTTGCCTGATTATTTCAGGCAAAAAACCTTCGGAGCGACAGCGGAGTACCGGGCCTGGTCACAAATCTTCGATTTGCTGCTCGGCCATGCAGCCTCATAGCCCGGCCTGAAAGCCCCAGGCTTACCAGGAAACGCCCAAAAAAGACCCACTGAACAAAGGCCATTTTTTACCCAGGCTAAAGAGCCGGTTTATTGCTTTATGACAATTTCTTTTTCCGGCCAGTTTCTCACCCATAAATCCCGCTGGGGAAAGGGAATGGATATGTTATTTTCCTTGAAGCCGCGGGCGATTTCAAAATTCGCCCAGGACAAGGCCTGGTGCTTGTGATCAGCGCCGCGTATCCAGGTGCGAAGTTCCATGAGAATGCCTGAATCCTGAAACTCCAGGAGACGCACCTCCACATCGCTCTGGGCCAGGCCATAGGGGTTTTCGCGGCCGATCTTCTCGAGAATCTCGCGGGTAAAATCCACGTCGCTTCCATAGGCTACTGATATATGATTGAGAATAATGATTTTGGGACTGGCAAAGGAATTGTTATGAATATAATTGGACATGAGCTTGGAGTTGGGTATGAAAATGGTTTCATTGGTTAATGTATCTATTATAGTAGACATTAACCTGATATTAACAACAGTGCCTTCCATTCCGTCGATCATGATGCGGTCGCCCTCCTTGATGGGCCGTTCCAGAAATATCACCAACCCGGAAAAAAGATTGGCCACAATGCCCTGGAGCCCGAAACCTACTCCAATACCAAGCACGCCAAAGATCACCGCCAGGCTGGAAAGGTCGATTCCTACTATGGAAAGCTCGATCAGAATGATCAATACCAGGACAATGTAGCGTACCAGGTTGGAAATCGAGAATTTGGTTGAGGCATCCAGTTCCAGCCGGGACAGCACGGTGTTGTCAAGAAAGGCTTTTAGCCTTTTGGAGGCCCAGGACCCGATGACCACCAGAGGGATGATCAAAAGAAGGGTGACCACAGACAATCGGGTGGAACCTGACTCAAAAAAAGGCGTGGTCAGCACCTTGATAAACACGGTAAAATAGGATGAAATCTCTTCACCCAGAAAGTTGATAATTATCGCCCCAATACCAAGAAAAAACAGGATTCGTAAAATCCTCCGTGTAAAATGATAAAGCTTTTTTTGTTCATCACCCTCTTTGAGGAGATGAAAGCGTTTTACCACTGTTTTGGCCAGCAAAGCCAGGAGCCTGTAAACAATATAAAGGCCGATTAAAGGCAGAATAACCCACACAAACACTTTTAAAGGCGAAAAAAAGAGCTCTGTCTGACCAATGGCAATTTTTCGGGTCATGAATTGAACAAAAGTATCGAACATATAATGATTTTCGGCGGGGATTTGGGGGAAATTAAGCAGGAAATCCGGCCCAAGGCCTTCTCTGCTTCGGGAAATGTGCAAAAAATGTGGCAATATGTTTTTTTTCAAAAAAAAGGCTTTTCATTATTAAGGAAATTCCTATAATGTAAAGCATATAATGTTAGATTTAACATTAAGGAGGAAACATGAAAAAAATATTATTACTTTTAATGATCGCGATGCTCTTTCCAATGATGGTTGGGGCGCAGAATACGGGGTTGATCTCGGTTGAAGGATATTCAAGTGCTGGTTTATTTGGTAATGAACTGGACGCGGCGCTGACTGTGGATGAGACTGGTAACAAACCGGCTTTTTCTGAGTTGACTGGGAATTATTTGTTTGCAGGGTTGACGAATTTGAATCAAATGACTGCATCTGATATTTTCGTAGCTTCAGCAAATAATCCCTTATGGGCTGGTTATTATTCTATGGGTGAAATGCCTTGGTCATTGTTTGCGGCTATGTATATTGATGGCATCTTAATTTCAGAAAACGAATATGGTGGCTCAACAATTACTAATACAAATTTCACAATTGGAACAGAAACATTCACCTATGTAAGCCGCCAAGTTGAAAGGACAAATACAAAAAATCGACTTTTTGACAGACTACAAAAAGAAGTACAGTTTTTAATATCTTTAGGAGAAATTAATACTGGTGTATATTTGGCACTAGATCTAAATGATACTTCAGCTCAGATCAATAACTACAATACTGTCGACACGAGGTATTATGATTCAACTGGCGGTACAGCCGATCCAGTACAAGAACTTAATTACGCTACTACAGAGACAAGAACAGACTATAATGCATCCACCAAAATAAGCCTGGGAGTGCCCTTATTTTTACGAACAGGTGATTTAGCACACACTGTTAATCTTCTTACAGCACTCACCTTAGGTGACATGTCAACAACTGCCAGTTATTCCATGGATAATAATCCAAATGATACAGGTGTAGCTTTGGCAACATATACAGAAGCTGACGATACAATTAATACTACTTCAGATTTGCAGGTAGATGCATCCTATAATCTGGCGATGCCCGCGCTTTTTGGAGAAAATCCTAATAATGAATTTTCCATTATCGGAAAAGTGGGAATCGGAATACAAGGCCATAGTATTAAAGATATTATCACCACACAACAGAAAACATTTGCTGGTGGAGGTGCCGCGCCTACTCTTGGAACCAGAAATGATGATTCAATAGAAATTACATATAGTGGTGGTTTTGATTTTGATATTTTAGCGGGAGTTGGCCATTCTTTTTATTATGATTTTGAACCAGGTATAAGATTTGGCTTTAATCCAAACATTGCATTAAGTTTTGACCAAAATAATCCAACACTCGTTTCACAATGGCAATATATCAACCGGACCGATGGTGGTAATGATGGCACATTAAATACAGCCGCGGATACAGTTGTAACCACAACCAGAACTTATAAAAATGCCACTGCAGTAGACACTGCCACAGGAGTTGTTACTGGCGACGCAATTTCAATCAGCACAATCACACTGGTAACTTCGTTACCCATGTCAATAACCTTTCAACCCAAAGATTGGCCAGTTGCACTCATTTTAGGAAGCACACCTACATGCAGCCTTGAAGCATCATTTAGAAGCGATTCTGATGGTGTATGGAGCCAGACAAGGCATACAGAAAATGGTGACGGCTCAGGAGCAACTGATGCAACTAGAGAAGCTGATACAGCTGGAACAGAAACCATAATGTATTCAAGCAATAATCTTTATGCTCTAAATGTTATTGGCCTTAGTATGAACCTCGGTGAAAATGTTGCTTTGGACATATCACTGGATTTTAGTTCTACGGCAGTCAATTTGTTGCAGTTTGGAGAGCTTTCTGTGCAGACAATCGTAAAACTGCCTAATTAAACTGAAAATTTCACTTCACAAACCCACGCCCCCGGACACCCGGGGGCTTTTTTTTGATTACTGCTTTACTTACAATCCTTTACAGTTTACTGAGCACTTTACGCAATTCCCAAAGATCCTGACATTTTAAGAGGTGTTTTTAGGAAATATAATTTAGTTGTGGTGACCTGATTTTTCAGAAGGAAATTAATAAGAGATCAGGATATTGAAAAGATATGGAAATTTTTGCACAGACTCAATAATCGTATTATAAACTTTTAGCTTAACAAACTGATTGGACTTTTCATGAACTTTGTTCTGCTAATATTGAAATACTGGAAAACCGATGTTTTCTTATTCGTATTATTTCTTCTGAGATATACCAGACAGTTCCCAATCCACTATTCTTTTGCACCATTTAATACTTCCTATCATATTTACCTCTTTGGTAATTTAGAGGCAAACCTAACAATTTTTTAAAAATTGCGGAGGCGCAAGAAATTGGGCCCTTACAAATACTTACTTAAACCAAAACAATAAAACCCCTCCCGCTTTTGACAGCGGAAGGAGTTATTAACTATGTTAATTCATCAAATAATCTTCTACTAAATAATTCATAGATCAGATTATTTATTGAGAAGACTGTTTGGATACCAATAAATTTTGCCAGTAGTTCCTTCAGTCACAATGATATCCATATTAGAATCACTATCTATTAAAGCAGGGCAGATGCTATTAAAGCCATAATCAGAAGTATCATCAACAATATAACTACAGTTCGTATCAAAATTGTTATTATTAAATCGATGCAAACGTAATCTAATCGAGGATGCTGTTATGAGTTCTAATTTATTATCTTTATCAACGTCACAGAGTGCTAATGCAGATACCTCAAAATTAGAAATATTACTATTGCTATAATTAATGCTTATTTGTGTTAATGTCAAAAGATTCGTACTTGAATCACTTAGTGTACCCCAATATAAACCATTTGAACCATGAATCACGAGTTCTTGTTTTCCATCACCATTAATATCACCACAATCAAAATAATCAACAGCTTGAATATTAGTAATGTTATTAACTGTACAATTACCGTCGTTATTAGTAGTAAATAAATATAAATTATTGTTAGACTCTTCTGTCAATAATAAAATATCAGCTATATTTGTATTTGATAATTTGTTAATCACCATGTTTCTAACCGCATAAGCAGGGGCATTTTCATTTAATGCTGCTCCAAAAGGAAAAAAGCCACCAGTACCAGACCCCTTTGAAACAAGTAATTGATTTTTTTCTACATCATTATCTGATGCATCTTTATCCAAAAATTTCCTATAAATAACAATATCGGCTCTTCCATCTAGATTATAATCACCTATTGTAAAATACACATTCTTCCCCAGGTTCTCAAAAGTTTGTTTATCAGTTAAGTGTATGGTAGAATCACCTTTTGACAATATATATATTTTTATACATTGGGGATTTTGATCCGGATCAGGTGTTGGATTTGGCTGGGATGTTGGATTTGGATCAGGTGTTAGTGTTGGTCCGGGCGTTAAAGTTGAATCAGGATTTTTATCAAATAAAACGACTAGATATGAACCAGCGTTATCTTTAGTTAATTTAGCCTGTATCGCATTTGTAGAATCGAAAGTAAAACCTTCCCCTTTCAGCTCTTTAACAACCATTCCATTAGCTTCATTATCAAGCTGATTTTCAATTACGTTTAAATGAAAATCTCCATTCTTATTTGAAACAAAAAGAAAATCAGTATCGCCATCATTATCAATATCAGCTGAAGATAAATTTCTGGTCAAAGTGTAATCATCACCCACTTGTTTTCGAGTATCGACCACATGAACGGTTAGTGAGGATGTTTCTGTCTCGCCCCAGTCTGTTGTCATTTGGAGAGTGCAGGTAAAATCGCCTGTAGATGTATATTTATGAGAAAGCGAATTCGGCGAAGATTCAACTAATTGAAAATCTGGTGCTTCGCTATCTCCATAATCAATTGAAAATTTTGCATTATACCCATGGGAATTATTTACAAATGACACTTCTGTATCAATATCCACAGTTATTTCACGTACAGAATTTTCTTGATAATAAAAATAAAAATCCATTACTCCTGAGCCGACCCGAATGTTATAGGTAGCTACATTTGCTTTACTACTTTTCTGTGCTGTTAAATTAATTTTATATATATAATGCTTTTGGTCTTTATTCATTTCTGCAAATTGAGGGCTCTCATCCATAACTGGTTCATATTCCCCGCCTAATCCCCAAATATAGAAATCAGCATCCTCTGATAAATTTTTAATCTTTATCTTAGTTCCTGGTTCAATTATCATATTCTCATTATTTAATTCCGTTTCATAATCACCATTGCTATCAGTATCAGCTGAAATTTGGAATTTTGCTATAGGCTGACCAATGGTAATATATTTTTGTTCAATTTTCTCAACAGTTCCATTTGGTCCTATGGCCTTCAATTTAATATCAAAAGGATTTTCATTTTCCGGAAAGCTATGTTGTACATTACTAAATAATGATTCACTATCTTCATTGCGTAATACGGTAACTGGTTCTGATCCATCTCCAAAATCCCATTCAATCGAATTTATGATTCCATAGGAAGTGCTATAAAAATCAAATTTATCCGCGCTACTTCCTCTTGTTTCGTTTTCAATTAACTCATTTGGATCACCCCCCTTCCACCGATTAACAGAAAAACTTACAACCGGAGGACAAGTGAATGGGCATTCATTCGAATAGTCAGAATAGCCATTTCCATTCTTAGATTTCACTCGATATACAAATTCATTTGCTGACAAGCTTTCAGTTGTCTGGCTATCATCAATGCACGTTGCGAACTTTTCATTCTTATTGATATAATCGATTGTTTTTATAGTATTAAAATTCGATGAACCTTTAACAGCTCGTTCAACAATCATTTCATTGATATACGTAGAATTTTTTTGCCAGTTTAATGTTACAATCGGAGCATTGTTTTCTTCATCCACTGAAAACACGATTTGTAAATTTGATGGATTAATCGGTTTTAAATTTGGTTTGTTATTTGGATCTTCAGTAGGATCATACGCCTCATCATTTGGATTACATCTACCAAGCAATTCAAACATATCACAACTACTGAATAAAAACACTATCGCGGTAATTAAAACAAATACTTTAATCTTCATAGAATTTTCCTTTATTAATAAGATAGTTTCATTGACAACGAAAGCTGACCATTATGGGCAGCACCAAAAAAGAGAGGGGTTGGTTTAACCGTAGCAGCATCAGCGGTATTTTTTACAGAATTGGCACTAACTCCCCAAACCACACCACCTATAGCAGTAATAAGCAAACCTGCTCCACCAACGATAATACCTGTATAGAATTTTGATTTTGATGTCTCGAAATTATTTTTATAAACTTCGTATTGGTCTTGATACTCTTTGGGAGGTAAACCACTATCAAGAGCTAAATAATCCTTATATGAATTATCTACATTACCGTTCCAAAGACTATAGTATTCATAAAAAAAATATCCCCCTACACCAGCAGCTACCAAACCTCCGATAAACATTCCAATTCCAGCAATTTCACCAACACTTGCTTTACCTTCAACTATAATTTTATCTTTATGACTTTCAACCAGCTGCGTAATACGCTCTTCTGTCAAATGACAAACACGATAAGTAAAAATTGTCATATCATCACGCATTTTTAGAAAATTTTCATAGATTACATCATGCTGTAAATTCTGGAAAACCTCGCCTGTTTTGGCATCGATGATGGCGCCATGGAGAATGTACTTGTTCCCAAGGCGGCCAATATCACCTGTAAGGTACAAATCAACATTCAATGCCTTTGCGGCCCGCGATTGACAGGATGGCTGAACACAGGATTCAATATCATATTTCCGGTCTAGCAGGATGGCATCTCGGTCCTCTATGCTCATAACATTATAGAGGTCAGTACGACGCAAAGCCTCGGTAACAACATCGGTAAAGGAACTCATATCACCGCCTGAAATATCCTTATAATAGAAATTCATAACAACGATGATAGGTTTTGTTTCCTGTGCCGATAAATTGACTACAGAAAAACCTAATAGAATAAATACAAATAGTTTTTTCATTTTTTCTACCTTTTAATTTTTAAAATTAGCATTACTATACTGAAAAAAGTTTAAAACTTCAACAAAATTCCTGTTTAATTAGGTAATTCTTTACATCAAAACAATACAAACAAAAGAAGGAAAAGAAGTTCTTCATTCACGACAAGAGGCAACAAAGTATATTTTGAGTGATTGATAAAGAAAAACAGGTAATGAGCCTCTGAGCGTTAGGGATTGGAGTTATACCAAGCAGTTTTTTCAAAAACTGCTTGGTAAAGCGTTAATTGCTGGATAATTTCCAGCAATTAACCTTCGGAGGCGGAGCCGGAGTAACGGAAAGCCCGGCCTGCCATGCCCCTGGGCGGCAGGTAACGCCAAAAAAAACAACAAGGTATATACAATTTTTATGGTTTAATTTATTAGTAATCATGTTGATAAGTCGACTTTGTGAAAACCCGTTTACTTTTTACTATATTCCAGGGTTTTATCATTCCAGAGGCGGCCCATTTTAGCATACTCGGCACTGCAAGCCTTTTTGATTTGTTCCATAGTAATTTCCTTGCTTTCCTGATTATCGGCCGCGTAAAAAGCGGCTTTTAACGCGATATTTTTGATATAACCCCCGGAAATTTCCAACTTTTCAGCTAACAAGGAAAAGTCGATGTCTGCTTTGGGAACGGCTTGGGGAAAGATATTTTTCCAGATTTCCAGCCGGGATTGTTTATCCGGCATTGGAAAGTTAATCGAATAGTGAAGCCGCCGTTCAAAAGCTGTATCAATGTTTTGGCTAAAATTGGTTGCCATAATCACCACACCGTTATATTCATCAATGCGTTGAAGCAAATAGCTCACTTCAATATTGCTGTAGCGGTCGTGGGAATCCTTGACTTCAGTCCTTTTTCCAAAAACAGCATCAGCCTCGTCAAAAAACAGAATAGCGTTGGCTTGCTCGGCTTCATCAAAAATACGGCTCAGGTTTTTTTCGGTTTCGCCTATGTACTTGCTAATGATGGTTGAAATATCGATTTTATAAAGATCCATGCCAAGTTCCGCGGCAATGATTTCTGCTGCCAGGGTTTTTCCGGTTCCTGGCTCTCCAAAAAAAAGCGCGCTTATTCCTTTGCCTAAAGACAATTTGTTACTAAATTGCCATTCATTATACACAATATGCTTGTGTCGAAACATTTTTACCAGCTCATGGAGTTTTTCCATAATGTTCTTTTCCAATACTATGTCTTTCCACCGGTGTTTAGGGCGGATGCGTTGAGCCAGACGGCCAAGGCGCTGGTTACTATGAACATGGGTCGCTTCTTCAATATCCTTTGGGCGAATAACCGGTGCTGCCGGATTCCGCCATAAGGCGTAAACACTTGCCGTGGAAATAACCTCTTTAATCTGGTTTGTTGAAAGATTATATTTTCCGGCGATTTCTTTTATATCCAGATTTTTTTCTGTTTTCAAAGCAGCCAGGTTTTGTGTCCATATTTCTTTACGGGCTTCATAATCGGGCAAAGGGAGTTCAATAGCAATTAGTTTTTGCTTTTTGAATTCACCATACAGTGGCAGCTGGTTCCGGCTGGCAATAAAGGTTAACAAGGAATTTTCATCGATCTGGTCTAAAAAATAACGTTTCAGATAATCGTTTCCATTGTTTTCATCAAACAAAAAGTCACAGTTTTTAAAATAAACAGCTGCCCAGTTGATTTTACTCTCACGAAAAATTAGATCGATGGCCCGCTCAAAATAAATATTTGCCTGAAAAATGGCTTCCAGATCTGCTAAAAGCAAAGGGGCACCTATTTCCTGACAAATTGCCGCGGCCACATCCACCATTTCAGGCCCATAGGGCCCATAAAATGCAAAAAGAAAATTTTCAGGTATAGCCTCATGACTATACTGAATAAAATCATGAAAACGAAGCTTGATTTCCTCCGGGAGAGCCAGGGTATTTAATGTGGATTCGGTTCTAACCTGGTGAACCATGGTGTAAATATCATCATCTAACCGGTTGTCTTCGGTAAGGTAATTGACAATTCTTTCATTGGCTTTTAAGGGTCTGGAGATCAAGGGCCTTACGGGATCGCTGGGGGTTGGTATAAATTCCAGTAAATTGTGTTTAAGGAGTTGGGACTGGGCTGTAAAAAAATGCCGGGCAAAGAAGGTCCAGAATCAATTCTACTCCAGGGGCTTTCTTTGTAACATCATCCTGAAGATAGCCATAGAGTTTGTTATATTTACTGTTAAACTCCGGCGCCAAACAAATAAGAAAAATCTGCATTTCCAGAGAACCTAGGCTGTAAATACGGCTCATTTCCTGCAATTTTAGAGGAATTCCCTTTTCAATGGAGTTTTTCAGCCGGGTTTGCATTTGTTGATTAAGATTGCTAACAAGCTTGATAAGGGTTTCATGCTGCTCACTTACCGAAGCTGAATTATCTACCCATTCTTTGTATCCGGGGCTCTGCTGTAAGAGCTCATCAATTTCCGTATCATTTAAATACAAACCAGCCATGGGGTTACTGTTTTGCCTGAGGGTTCTGAATTTGATAACCTGGGCATGCACCAGAAGGTCAACAAGTAGCAATTCATCCTGAAGGTGTTCCAGGCTGTTATTATATATATCGTTCATAATAGAAAATCATAATAAGTGGAAAAATATAGTTTGTAAAGTCACAATTTTATGCCACAGCGATTCTCGGTGACTACCTTAAATGACTATAAAATCAGATTTTATGATTTTTTGAAAGCGTAATAAAAAATATAAAAAGAGTCACCGAAATCGCGATTCGGCTATTAACGCGTTAGGGATAGAAGGCATGGCATGCGATTTTTTCAAAAATCGCATGCCAAAGCGTTTTCTGCCGGATAATT
>JAFGWI010000260.1 GCA_016937215.1 Spirochaetales bacterium
AAGCGGAGTTATGGAAAGCCTGGCCTGCTGTAATGAAATGAAAGCAGGAAACGCCCAACGCAACAACCAGCTAAACAAATACAAAAAAACAATTTGCCATTAATTATTGCAGTCGGGCCAATAACAGGCTCAAGGTTCTTCCCCTCCCAGGTCCGAAACTCTGGCCTGGTCAATAATACCAAAGATTCTATCCTGTTTTTTTGGCAAAATCAATCAACAACAGAGCTGTTCCCAGGGTAATCGCATTAAAAGAATGATGTTTCATACACTTGTCATTCTGAGAAGGAACGACAGGCACACGTCACAACGCTCCGCGTTGCTGCTCGGTGGCGTGAATCCTCATTGGGATTCACTTTATGACGTGAATGCTCATTGGCATTCACTATATGACGTGAATCCTCATTGGCATTCACTTTATGACGTGAATCCTCATTGGCATTCACTTTATGACGTGAATGCTCATTGGCATTCACTTTATGACGTGAATGCTCATTGGGATTCACTTTATGACGTGAATGCTCATTGGGATTCACTTTATGACGTGAATGCTCATTGGCATTCACTATATCTATGCGTCCTAAAAGAATCTTGCCTGGTTTGGGGCTTTTGTTTGTAAATACAATTGGTTTATGCCAAATTAGATTCTTCGCTTTGCTCAGAATGACGGGCGGTGGTAGCTCAGAATGACGGGCGGTGGCAGCTCAGAATGACGGCGGGTGCTGGCTCAAAGTGACAAAACAACTATATAAATTATAATGCAATTGCCCTGGAGCTGTTCCACCCTAGGGATTGCGGAAAATCAAAACTGTTTTTCAAAACAAGTGTGGGCACGGCCAAGAAAAAGGCGGTAATTTCAGCCGATTTTACGGTTAAAGAAAAGCATAGCCTCCTAATGCCCGGTCTGCCAAGCCCTTGAACAGCAGGCAAGGCCCGAAAAATCCTTGCCAAAGTCATAAAATTATACTAATTTTATGCAAACAAAATCAGAAATTCATGATTTTCAATTGAGACAAAATTGAGGCTATAAATAAAAACCCATATTTGATATATTGGATATTTCCTGGATAAAAGATTTATGAGAAACTTAAAAAAAGCTTGCCAAGGTTGAGCGGGAGAATGATATTGAATCATCAAAGTATTGGAATTAACGATTTAAGAATTATACTGCCTAAATCTTTACTGAATGTCGAATTGATTGTGGAAAAAAGGCTGGCCCAAGACCCGCAACTCGAGGAGCATTTAAACCGGGCCATAAAGAGCACAGGGCAAAAATCCATTCGCTTTCCAGGTAGCCATGAAGACTCTGTCACCCTGGCGTGCCAGGCGGCATACGCTATTTTGAAAAATCGGCCGCTTCAAAATCTTCGCTTTATCACCGTGGGGACAGAAACAGCCGTGGATCATTCCAAACCCATTTCTGCCTATGTTTTAGGCGGATTAAGAAAAGCAGGCCTTGATATTCCCTGGAGCTTATCAACTTTCCAGACCCAGCATGCCTGCGCCGGCGGGTCTTTGGCCATGCTGACTATTGCCGCTTTTCTCCAGGTTGCTTCTCAAAAGAACGAAGAGGGGCTGGTTTTAAGCACCGATATTGCCCGTTACCAGACATCCACTACCGCGGAAATCACCCAGGGGGCAGGGGCTTCGGCTGTTATCCTGGGCAAAAACCCGAGACTGCTGGAGCTGGATTTAGCTTCAACCGGTTTTTACTCAAACGATGTGGATGATTTTTTCAGACCCCTGGGGCAGGAAACAGCCGAGGTCAAGGGACGTTTCTCCGTACAATGTTATTTTCAGGCTTTTCAGGATGCTTTTAAAAATTATTGTCAACGTAAATCTCTAAATGAACGCGAGGCCCTTGAGGGCATTGATTTTTTTGTTCTTCATACACCCTTCATGAAAATGGCGGAACAGGCTATGATGAATTTGCTGAAACGAAGCGCGAAAATGAAGGATTCCGAAGCAAGGTCCTTTCTGGATTCCCGTGATTTTTATTCAGCGATTTCACCCATTGCCGATATCGGCAACATGTACAATAGTTCCATATTTCTTGTTTTGGCCGCGACCCTGTGGAATGGCTGGCAGAAACTGGGAAAGGGGATTGCAGGTAAAAAAATTCTTTTTGGGTCCTATGGTTCAGGTAATACCATGGCTGTGTTTGAAGGCGTAATTGCTCCCACAGCGCCTGATGTGATAAAAACCTGGAATTTATCTCATACACTTAATCATCAAAATAGCGGAAGTTTTGAGCAGTATTTGGCCTGGATTGAACGTTCCAAAAACGGAAGATATCCCCCTGTTTCAAATGATCTTTTGATCGAGGCCGGAAACTTTTATTTAAAGGAGATTCGCGAGGATGGATACCGGGAATATGACTTCAAAAGCTGAAGAAAATCTGGCTAAACGCAAGGCCCGGCATCATGAAATCTGTCTTGATGAGTCTTTATCAATTGAAGGGACCAGGCGCGACCTGGACATGCTAAGGTTCATTCACCAGGCTGATCCCGGGCTTCATGCCGAAAAAATTTCAACCCAATTGTCCTTTCTGGGTTACACATGCCGCTTGCCTTTTTTTATTTCCTGCATGACCGGTGGTTCTGTGGAAGGTTTTCGGGCCAATAAAAATCTGGCCCAAGCTGCTGAGGAAGCTGGAATTCCTGTGGGCACAGGCTCTATTCGTATCCTTCATTCGCAACCCGATCTACTGGAACATTTTCAGTTAAAAAAACTGGCCCCCAATGTACCTGTTCTGGCAAACTTGAGCATGGTGCAATTAAAAGAACTATCGCACAAATGGATTTATGAAACTCTCGATGTTCTGGAAGTGGATGCCCTTGTTCTTCATCTTAATCCAGGCCAGGAAATGTTTCAGAAACAGGGCGACCGCGATTTCAGCCATTTATTAAAACATTTTTCCGATTTTGCCCAATCCAAAAAACTCCCCCTCATTATCAAGGAAACAGGTTTTGGAATTTCTCCGGTTCTGGCAAAAAAATACCTGGAAGCAGGAGCTGACTTTATTGATCTGGCCGGCCGCGGCGGGAGCAACTGGATACTGATAGAGGATATAAGGGAGCCTCTGGATGATTTTTCAAAGGCTGAAAATTTTCGTGATTGGGGAAACGATTTATGCGCCAGCTTAATGGCCCTTCAAAATCAGGAAGGCAGAATTCTTGCCTCGGGCGGGATTCGTTCAGGAATGGATATTGCCAAAAGCATTGCCCTTGGCGCCAAAATGGCCGGCTTGGCTCTGCCTTTTATCAGGGCGGAAAAGGAGGGGCAAAAAAAAGCCATTCTTGATCTTATTTCACAACTTGAAAGGGAACTAAAAATCGTTATGGTCTTAAGTGGTTCAAAGGATATTGACTCCCTTGGCCGCGCTGCTTTGATGATAGATCCATCATTAGCTGATTCAGCTCGACAACTCGCCAACAACGGAGACTGGAGAAACAGTGGGCTTATCTCCTCGCTTTAGCCGCATGTCGGTTCCGGAAAAACGGGAATATCTTTTAAACAATCAATTTACCCGATCATCATTGCCTGGCAATAATGACGAAGATTATCTTTGGATATGCGATGTCATGGTTGAAAATGCCGTGGGTTATGCCGGCCTGCCTTTAGGAATCACGGCTCCTATCAGAATAGACGGCCAGGACTATCTGGTTCCCATGGCCACCGAAGAAGCTTCTGTCATCGCAGCCGCATCCTATGGCGGTAAAATGGCCAGCCTTGATGGAGGCTTTGTAACCAGTCCTCCCCAGCCATTGATAAAGGGCCATCTTTATTACGCCAATACAACTCTCTCACAGGCCGAAAAGCTGATGAATGCGGTCACAATAGCCATTGATAAGGCCTCGCCCATGCTCTCTTCCATGCAAAAACGAGGCGGAGGGCTTGAATCATGGGATTTTTTTTATTTAAAAAATCCTGATTGCCATGTTATAGAAATAACCCTCAATGTCTGCGATTCCATGGGAGCCAATTTAATGAATAGTTATCTTGAAAAACTTTCAGATATGCTTTTGGAATTAAGCGGCAAAAAAGCGGATATCGCCATTTTATCAAACGAAGCCAGCTGCCGAACAGGCAAAGCAGAATTCAGGATTTCTCTGGACAAAATAAAAAGAGCCGGCCGCTATGATATGTCGGCAGAGGAAATCGGGAAAAAATTAGTTTTCCTGAGCGAAGTGGCAGAGCACTTTCCCCCAAGGGCCGTGACCCATAATAAGGGCATCATGAATGGAATCACAGCCCTGGCCTTGGCAACAGGGAATGATACCCGGGCCATTGAAGCATCGGTCCACAGTTACGCCTGTAGCTCAGGGGTCTACAAAGGCTTGGCCACATACAAAATTGAAAAGGATTTTCTGACAGGTCACATCAAAGCCCCTGTTCCATTTGCCGCTATAGGGGGCTCCATTGCTTTTACCGATTATTCACGATTTTCCATGGATATTCTGGGAAACCCCTCATCAAGGCAATTAGCATCAATCGCTTTAGCCCTGGGTCTGGCTCAGAATTTCGCGGCCCTTCTGGCACTTTCAACTCGCGGGATTCAAGCAGGTCACATGAAACTTCATGCCAAAAAAATCGCTTATCAGGCAGGAGCTCGAGGCCGGCAGATTCAGACGATTGCTGACCTACTCAACAAGGAGAAAAATTACAAGCAGGAATTTGCTGAAGAATTGTTAAAAACAAATGGGAAAGATGATTAACATAACAACACAAGCTTCCCCCAGTCTCGCATTAATCAAATACTGGGGCAAACAAAACAAAAAGCAAAACCTCCCTGCCACCACCAGCCTGGCCATGACCCTAGACACTCTTCACACAACAACGGAAATTTCATTTTCACAAAACAAAGATGTTATTCGCCTGAACGGAATAGAAAAACAGGATGATAAAATTATCCAATTCCTGGATTTTTGCCGTAAATATTTTAAAACAGACCATTATTACACCCTATTCACTGAAAACAATTTCCCAACTAAAGCCGGCATAGCCAGTTCGGCCAGCGGTTTCGCGGCCTTGGCAGCCGCGGTAAATGCTTTTGAAAACAAAGGCCTTGATAATAAGGCCCTGTCCGCCCTGGCCCGGCGAGGCTCAGCTTCAGCCAGCCGATCCGTATTCGGCGGCTTCACACTTCTTAAAGCCGGTGCCAGGGAAGCCATCCCGCTTGAAAACAAGGATTACTGGCCGGAATTAAGGGTCATGGTCTGTCTTGTTTCCGCCAAAGAGAAATTCATCGGTTCCCGGGAAGCCATGGAAGCTTCCCGAACAAGCAGCCCCTACTATTCAGTATGGATCAAATCGAGCCGCTCTTTATGCAAGCACGCTATAGACGCTTTTTACAAAAAGGATTTTGAAAAACTCGGTTGGGCCATCCGACAAAGTTATTTACGCATGTTTTCAACCATGTTTACCGCTCACAATCCCATCATTTATTGGGAACCCGGCAGTCTTCAAATTATTCAAACCGCGGAAACACTGCGCAAGAATGGAATTGCTGTTTTTGAAACCATGGATGCCGGCCCCCAGGTAAAACTATTTTACCTTGAGCCTGATGAAAAGCAGATAAAAAAAATGATACTCCAAGAGTGTCCGGATTTAAATTTCATGATATGCTCTGCCGGCAAGGGTGTGAGATACCTATGACCATCAGTGTTCCTGCCAATCTCCTTTTAGCCGGAGAATATTTGATTCTGGAACCACATGTCCGGGGTCTTATTTTTTCATGTGAACCAAGAATCTTCCTCACCTGCAAACCAGCAGAATCCTTTTGCATCGAATCGGATATGGGGAATCAAAAAATTCACTATCAACAAGGCGGTTCCAATAAACTTTTTAACGCGGTTGAAAAGGTTTTTAGTCAAAAATATCCTGCCGCTGAAATTTTCAAGCCGTGGAAAATCACTATCAACAGTTCAGCTTTTTTTAAAAAGAGCGGAGAAAAAAAAGGCTTTGGCTCATCGGCAGCTGTGACCATCTCTTATTGTGCCTGTTTATTTCGCCTTTGTTTTAATCGACAACCGGAAAACAACGAGCTTTTCCAATTATCACTGGAGGCGCACCGACTATTTCAAGATGGCAGAGGAAGCGGTTATGATATTGCCGCTTCAATTTACGGCGGTTTTCGCGCTTACCAAAGTTTACCTGTTCCAAAAATCAGCGAGCCTATTTCATGGCCATTTCATTCTGCCAAATTGCGCATTGCCGAAAAGCCTGTTTCCACGCCAGAGGCTGTTAAAAAATATGAGTTATGGAAAAGCACCCACCAAACAGACTTTCAAATTATCAAGACCCGTTACAAGGCTCTGGTTAATTCGCTGTGCGAGCCAATTCATGTTAATGAGAAACTCGGGATCATGCAAAAGATAAAGGAGCTGTTCCTCCAGTTGGGAGATGCCATTGGCGTTGACAGCTATTTCCCCGAAGATAAAGGAGATTTTTGCAAGTCTCTCGGTGCTGGTAATGAAATTGCCATTTTGTTGAATCACTCAAGCCATACCAATACCACCGATGACTTAATCATGGACACAAAGGGAATACAATGGAACGCTTGGTAAAGGGTTACGGAAAGCTTCTGTTATTCGGAGAGCATTCAGCTGTTTACGCTTATCCGGCAATCGGGGTTCCCCTCCCCTATGGTATTACCTTGAAAGGCAGGGTGCACAGGAATTCTCAAAATCGCAGAATTAATGGTGAAAATGCTTTTCTCGATAATCTGACTCAATCGATTTCCTCGATTACCAAGAACTTGAATGAACCTGGGTACACGATCGATGTAAAAAGCGACCTGCCTGTTTCCAGGGGCTTTGGTTCAAGCGCCGCTCTGTGCACTGCCTTGACAAAATTCTTTTTCCCCGGACTGGAGCTTTCTCAATGCTGGGATATGGCCCACAAGCTCGAAGCCAGGTTTCATGGCCGCCCTTCAGGGATCGACACAGGCCTTTCCTTGGCACATGATTTATCCTGGTTTCATTTTTCGCCGAATAAAGAGCTACCCGAATTATACTCAAGCAATCGGAAACTGGGAATCTGGATTGTTCCCGGTTCGGTTCCAAGACAGGTTTCCACCAAAGAGATTGTCCTGAATATTCAGCAAAAAATAAAGGAAAAACATAAAAAAACGATAGGGCTTATCGAAACCCTTGGTCGCATAACAGATCAAACTATTCAAATGACCAAAGGTATCATCGATTTTTCAGCATGGTCCAAATTAACAATTCAAGCTCATGATTCATTAAAAGAATTAGAGCTTTATAACGATGAATTAACAGAGGTTTTTAAAATCGCCCGGACCTTGGGGAATCCTCCTGGCAAATTAAGCGGCGCCGGAAAGGGAGGCGCCTTCTATTTTGTGTTCCCGGAAAAAGACAAAGCCATGGATTTTTACAGGCAATTGATAGCTATCTGTGAAAAAAAGTACCATTGGACCCTCTTTTCACCCCTCGCAATCTAAATAAAGCTCCAGCAATTCAAAGGCTTTATCATTCTGCATCTGAACCATACCTGGCAGATGATGAATCTCACCTGGCCTTGGGTTTTTGGTTTGTTTATAAATAGCTTGCTTAACACAAATAAAATTTGTAATTCGTTCTCCTTGGAACCATAACAGGATATTGTTTTTTAGTACTTGTTTAGCTAAATCGCAATTCGGCTACTAACGCGTTAGGGATAGAAGGCATGGCTTGCGATTTTTTCAAAAATTGCAAGCC
>JAFGWI010000261.1 GCA_016937215.1 Spirochaetales bacterium
GACTACCTTAATTGACTATAAAATCAGGTTTTATGAATTTTTGAAAGCGCAATAAAAAATATAAAAAGAGTCACCGAAATCGCAATCGCCCGATGTGTAAATCAGGTCAATTCTCGGTGGTATAAAATAATAGAAAAAATTGTTTTTTTTAATTTCTTTTTCAAACGATTTTTCTGACCGAGAATTGCTGCCCTGCTTTAAAACCCGGGAAAATGGGGCCTTAAGGACATCAAGTAGAAAGCCCTTTTAGTTAAAAAAACCAATAACCTGAATATATTTTTGAACAAACTCCCTTGATATTTTGTTACCAAATTGGCTAATCTATAAGTTTTCCCCTTTTATGGCCCCTCAGCCAATCGCCCTACAAAAGTAATACGGAAATTTTTCTTGACTTCCGTAATTTTCAATGGTACTTTGTATACAAAAGATCTTATTTATTAAAAAGGAAAAAGCTATGAACGTAAAAAGACTTATTTTTGCAAGTTTAATACTTGTCGCTTTATTATTTGCATGTCAACCTCCAGGAGGGCCAGAAGTTGGCGGAGGCGGGGTTGATGATCCGACAGCTGAACCAAACCCTGAAATAACCCCTGTTCCGACAGCCTCACCAGGACCTGATGAAATATATACAATTACTGTGTACGCTGAAGCCGATGGCGAAATTCTTGAGAATGCTACTTATATTTCGCCACTTAAAGCAGCCTATGCAACAGGGGATTATGTAAGAATAGGTATTTATCAAAAAGACGGCTATACTTTTACAAACTGGGAAGGAGATTTTCCTGAAGGTAAAGATACCGAAGTTTATTTTTTTATTACTGTGGCAGATTCAGATATAACGATCGTTGCTCATTTTGAAGCAGATGGAGAACCAACACCAGAAGAAGTAACACCAACGCCTGAAATACCAACTGAAGTTTTAATTGGCTACAATCAGAACTTTGTTCAAGGCGAAGACTCAAACGAGAGAACAATTGCCGGACCACCGATTGCAATAAATTTTTCTTTGCATAACGGAACTTCAATTTCCAATGAAATTGTTCAAGTACTAAATAAAGATATCAAAGATTTTTCACTTGAACTTAGTCAATATTATTTTATAGAAGTCCCAGAGATTACTGGTTGGGACATAATTATATCATTTACAAACTCTGCGGCTATACCACTAGTCGTTCCACAAACAGGTGGGTACATCGTAAACTTTACAAACGATAAAACCTATACCGGAATAACTATGGATGTAAAAATCAGAAGAAACAGTGAACCCAATTATACTATTGAATACTGGGCTAATAACAAAGCAATTACTATCCCATCTATAGGAAACCCAGAAGCTCACTGTACAATAACCCCAAACACAGGAGATGTTTTGTTTTTCGAAAATACTACTCATGTTTCTGTAACAATAATTCCAGATACTGGCTATAGCATTTCTTCAGTAAGTTTAATGGATAAGTATGTTCCCAGCAACGCACCAATAGTGTTAACACCAAATACAGGTACTGATAATATTTATGATTTTGAAGTAAATAAAGAATATTACCTAGTTGTTAATTTTTAATTACACTCCCCTTTGGCCTCCGGCCAAAGGGTTTTTTTTTGCCCCCAAAAAAAACAGGCCAGCCCCTCTAAACCCCGACCACAATAAATTCCCTCAAACTATTCTTCAAATAAAGCGGGAGCAAAGCCTGTATCTCAATCCCCGTGTCGCGATATTCCTGTTTTAATATGCGCCCCTTATCCTGAATGCTTTGAAACCAGCCGGTTTGGCTGTAGGGTAAAAACAGGGCCACCTCTTCCATGGAGGCTTCCAGCCGGTTCTCCAGAAGTTCCAGCAGCTTGTCACAGCCCTTTTCTTCCCGGGCGCTGAGGTAAATGTCGCTCTGGCTGTTGTGAAAGGGCACTGAATGTTCTTCCAGAAGGTCTATCTTGTTCCACACCCGAATCATCTTTTCATGATCCACGCCCAACGTGGCCAGAACATCCTCTGTGGTTTTACGGTGTGTCACCACCATGGGATGGGCCACATCAAGTACATGAAGCACAAAATCAGCCTCGCTAATCCCTTCCAGGGTCGAGCCGAATGCGGCCACCAGATGATGGGGCAGTTTCTTGATAAAGCCGACAGTATCGGTAATAAGGATGGGCGCGCCAGAAGGCAGGTTTACGCGCCGGGTTTTGGGGTCCAACGTGGCGAACAGTTTATCTTCAATATAAACATCGCTCCCTGAAAGGCTTTTTAATAGGGAACTTTTCCCCGCGTTGGTATAGCCCACCAAAGCGGCCACCGGCATTTTTTCACGGCCGCGGTTTTTCCTTTGCTCATGGCGCTGTTTTTTCAGCTCCCTTAATTCCTGTTTCAAGGCTTGAATTTTTTTCTGAATCAATCGGCGGTCCACCTCAAGCTGGGTTTCACCAGGGCCGCGAACACCTACCCCGCCCAAGCCGCCGCCCGCTTTTCCGCCTGCCTGCCTTGCCAGATGAACCCACATACCCGTCAGCCTTGGCAAGCGGTACTCGTATTGAGCCAGTTCCACCTGGAGCTTGCCTTCCCGGCTGTGAGCATGCTGGGCGAAAATATCCAGAATCAGGGCTGTTCTGTCAATAACATTCACTTCATCGCCAAAGGCTTTTTCAAGGTTACGCTGCTGACCAGGCAAAAGTTCATCATCAAAAATCACGGTATTGATTTCAAGGCGGTCCACAAGCTCACGGGCCTCATCAATTTTACCCGAGCCGATAAAAGTGGCTGGCACAGGTTTGTCCAGGTTCTGAAACAAACGGGCTTCCACAACCACACCGGCTGTGTCAGCCAGATCTACCAGCTCGTCAAGAGAATCTTCAACACTCCATGGGGAATTTTCACAGGAAAGCTTTACGCCAATCAAAAGGGCCTTATCGGGAATGCCCCGAACCGAGTAATTATTCATTCGAGATCATCCTCTCCCTGCAATACTATCACGATTATTTCAATTTCTCAATATCCTGAGACGGAAGAGTGTAGACCTTAATAAAAATTTCGTCACGGCGGCTGTCATAATTATTGGGAATCACACCCACATGGCTAAAGACCATTTCCATGGCCGAATCCTTTCGCCTTTTTTCATACATAAAACTAAGGTCTCCCATGGGAATTTTCATTTCATTCCCGCCCTTTTCGTCATAAACATAAAGATCTTCAGAGCCCCTGGAAAGAATATGTTTACTTGAAAGGGCATATTGAACCGGCCCTGAAACACCGGAAAGCAGCTGAGGAGAGCCAAGAGAATTATTGTCCCAGGTGAAAACCTCAAATCCCTTGCTGCCCGGCAATGACAAATAAGACCTGCCATTAGCCGCATTATAAACATAGGGATACCAGACCACATTGGGACTTGTCATGGTCACGGTGGTCAGGGAACCATGGGTCCATCCAAGAGAAACAAAACCCGCCAAATCATCAGGAGCCTTTACCTCATAGTAATTTTCATTAAAGGCAGCGCAAAAATAATAATGATCATCCAGGGGACTCGGAAAAAAGGAAGTTAATGCTGAGGGGTAGATTACAGAACCGCTAAAAGCAGTTATTTGAGAACAAAAGTATGATGAAAAAGCTATATCACTATATAAATCTTTATTTATCTTTCCTTTATCATAAAATAAAATTTTTGCCACGATTTCTTGCGTGGGCGAGGTCGATGGTCTATACAAAACCCTGAGATAACCAGGATGGCCGGTAACAGGCATGAAAAAATGCTGGGATGTATTTTCTATGGATTCAATCAGGCATTTTTCGCTGATAACACCATTTGAAGTCACATAAACAAATTCGAATTTCCAAGGATAAACCATAACCAGAAACCCGCGGGAATAATCATCCTGATCCGGATAAAAACTGAGTTCCCCTTCCCTGATGTCATCCTGCCCCAAACTGAAAGGCTTTATCTCCGCCACCTTTGTCATTTTGTTGGTGGTCGCGGCCATCCTGGCAAAATCCTCATCATAAAGCAAAGCGCGGCACCCCGAAAACATAATAAACAATGCCACGGCCAAAAACACATGAGCTTTTAACTTGAAAAAATCAGTCGCTATCATAGCTGAATACTCCAACCCACTCTTAAATTTAATATTTAAAAGGGGCAATGTCAATTTTATAACTTTAAATCTAAAAAAACCAGAGGATTTTCAGCCAGGTACCTGCTTATTAATTCCTGACCAAAACTTCCGGGCGTTACCTGCCTCCGCTCCGCTCCGCCAGGCCGGGCTTTCCAGTACTCCGGCTTTCGCCTCCGAAGGTTTTATGGCTGAAAATTTCAGCCATAAAACGCTTTGGGAGCATGTTTTTGAAAAAACATGCTCCCATACTTCCAATCCCTAACGCGGCAAAAGGCCAAAACCAGGGTTGGCGATTCAAAATCTCTTTTTCAGCACCTTGAAATAAAAATTCCTCAATGTCTCAGCCGCGCGGTAAAAAGAATAACCCACTTTTGATAAAACACAATCATAGGAACCAAAACGATGAAGGATAACGCCTCCGAAACCGGTTTTAAAGCGATACAATCCGTGCATGGGGTGTGCCGGGTCATCTTCAGGCGGTATACCGTAAAAATCATAGGAATCACAACCCCGTGACTTGGCCCATTGAATGGCTTTCCACTGTATCAAATAATTGGGCATAAGGTTCCTTTTTTCGTTTGAAGAAGCCCCATAAAGATAAATCGCCACATTATTGTAACGCGCAACAATAATGCCCGATAAAAAATCATTATCATGAAAAGCGGAGAATAATTTGAACTCAGGAAATCCGGGCCCTTTTTTCTTTCCTGTTTCCAATAGTGATTCATAATATTGAAAAGAATGAATGGCAATTTTGTCCCTCGCGCTGGTTTCCCTGTACAGTGCATACCACCGGGGAAGAAAGGATATATCCTCCTCCCGGATTTCCACCTGTTTTTTCATAGCCAGACGGATGTTGTAGCGCCATTTGGCTTTCATGTCATCGAGGAGTTTATCTTCTGAAAGCTCAAGATTCAAAATAACCGTGCTAGATGGCTGAATATCCACCGGCGACTTGACCAAAGAGGGAAGTGCCGGGGGAAAAGGAGGCCTGGTTTCAAGGCCTATAGCCCAGGGAATATCAAAGCGGACAAATAAAGGCCTGGATTCAGATAAAGCAGCTATTTCATGAGCTGCTTGAGCAAGAATTTCCGGCTCAGGCCGGGAAAGCCACGGACCAAAGGGAATATAGCCAAAACTTTTTCCCGCACCCAGAGTTTTCGAAAGCATTAAAACAGGGCAATCCTCCTTCGAGGTGCTGATGATAAAGGCTTCGGCATTCCAGCCCCAATGGGTCTTGAATTCCGCCCAAAAAACGCTTTGAAAAAGGTGCCTGCCCTGTTCCAGAGATTCAAGACCAGCCTTTTTTACGGTGCAAAGACTTTCGCTTATGTTCATGCCTCAAGATAGCCGGGTTTAGGACAGGAGGTCAAGTGACAGACAAAAGGAAAAGCTCCTCCATACTGATATTGCTTTAGAAACATCATTTTCAGTATTACAGCGCGCAGAAATGCTTGCATTACCATTCCCAACAAAGCGAAGCGGAGTGAAGAATCTCGATTAACATGAAGCGTCTGTTTTTGTAAACCAAGGCTTTAAAAATAACGAGATCCTTCGTCGTTCCTCCTCAGGATGACATAGGGGTCCTGCTCCTCAGGATGACAGGGATTGGGATGCCCACCGTCGTCATTCTGAACAAAGCGAAGCGGAGTGAAGAATCTCGATTAACATGAAGCGACTGTTTTTGCAAACCAAGGCTTTAAAAACAACGAGATCCTTCGTCGTTCCTCCTCAGGATGACATAGGGATCCTGCTCCTCAGGATGACATAGGGATCCTGCTCCTCAGAATGACAGGGATTGGGATGCCCCAGCCGTCATTCTGAACAAAGCGGAGCGAAGTGAAGAATCTCGATTAACATGAAGCGACTGTTTTTGCAAACCAAGGCTTAAAAAACAACGAGATCCTTCGTCGTTCCTCCTCAGGATGACATAGGGGTCCCGCTCCTCAGGATGACATAGGAATCCTGCTCCCCAGGATGACAGGGATTGGGCTGCCCCCGCCGTCATTCTGAACAAAGCGGAGCGGAGTGAAGAATCTCGATTAACATGAAGCGTCTGTTTTTGCAAACCAAGGCTTTAAAAAACAACGAGATCCTTCGTCGTTCCTCCTCAGGATGACATAGGGGTCCCGCTCCTCAGGATGTCATAGGGATCCTGCTCCTCAGGATGACAGGGATTGGGCTGCCCCCCGCCGTCATTCTGAACAAAGCGGAGCGGAGTGAAGAATCACAGTTGGCAGCAAGCTCTAGGCTTTGCCAATACTTTGTATTTGTTTAGCAAAAACGATTTTCCGGGGTCAGCAGCTTAGGGATAGGAGCCATGGAGAAACATTTTTTCAAAAATGGTTCTCCAAAGCGTTTTTCGCCTGACTTTTTCAGGTGAAAAACCTTCGGAGGCGAAAGCCAAAGTGGCGCATAGCCCGGCCCGAGCCCTTTCAGGGCTGTGGCAAGCTCCAAAAAACCAATCAGCTAAAGATATTCCATTTTTTATGAATCAGGGTTTATGGGAAGTCTTCTTTTCCGGGAAAAAGCCACATCATTATTCAAAAAGGCATTTTCGCGACTCAGAAAAGGGTACATTGATTGCGGCCGTTTTTCTTGGATTGATACAGGGCTTTGTCAGCCTGGTCGATGAGGGTTTGGGGATCCAGGCTATTGCCGCTGTGATTTCCGCTAATGCCAATACTCACGGTTACCTTGATTTCCTGGTTCTGGAAAAAGACCGACATTTGGCGAATCATCAGGCGAATGCGTTCGGCAATTTTCAGGGCTTCGGTGTGCTCGCATTGAACCAGAAGCACCACAAATTCCTCTCCGCCAAAGCGGGCGGCGATATCTCCTTTACGCAAAGCCATTTTTAAAAGCCGGGCCATTTCCTGTAGCACCTTGTCACCAGCCAGATGGCCGTAGGTATCGTTACAGTCCTTGAAATGGTCGATATCCAGCATCAGAAGGCTAAGAGGCTGGGCGTATCGTTCGCTCCGGGAGATTTCCTCTTTCAATCGCTGCATGAAAAAGTCGTGCTCAAATAGGTCGGTTTTTGAATCCACAATGGACCAGCGGTAATGAAGGGTGTTGGTGAGACTAACCGAAGCAAAGGTCAGAATTTTCTGTATATAATCCAGTTCTTCATAGGAATAGCCTGAGCCCACTACTTTGCGGCCCACAATAATAAGGCCATAGGTTCCTCCCATGCCCATAAGGGGAACCAGAAAATCGGGTTCGATTTTTTCCATGGCTTTTATCAGTTCAGCCTCTTCATCCTCGACCCTGTCTTTGAAAAAATCAAAGGGAAGAATAGTCCTTTCTTCATCAAAAACCTTGCGAAAGGGTTCAAGAGAAGTGATTTTCATGGGATCTTCTATCATTTGCAGGTTCTTAAAGCAAAGGGTGCTGAGTTTGTCCTCAGCATCAGCTTCCTTGATCAAGAAGGCAAGATGATTGGGCACAAAGCTGTCCATGATTTTGCTGGAAATAAAGGTGACAAGGTCAATAATGGTGCGCTGGCGAAAAAGTTCTTCCAGTATTCCAAGCATTTTCTGATGTTCGTTCAGTTTTTTCTCCAGTTTGGATATATGCTCCCAGATTCCTATCCGGCTCAATAAACCAAGGTGCTTGATTAAATCAGGATGGCTTCCAAGACCAACATCAAATTTCTTATTGTCCATATCTTCCATAAATTGATTCCGCTCAACCCCCCTGTGCCTGATTTTACCCTATTAAATATCCGATGAAAAAAATACTGACACCACGTATATAGTATAATATGAGTTTATCTTTAAATGCAAAAGAACTTTGAAAAAAGCATGAATATTTCTGAGTTTTTGTGTATTTAAAGGCAGAGGAAAAATTCTCCGCAGAAAAAAAACCTTTTATTGTTTTTTTGAAGCTGTCGTAAATATCATTATTGTTGAAAAGGGAAATGAGGTCTTTTTGCCTTTGATTTCAGGCTTCCGGGCTCTTGAACAGGGATTCTCCGGCTTAATCCTGGACCATTTGCTTCTATTGACTTCTTTTTCTCTGGCTTCTACAATAACGCCATTAAATTGCATTATTTCTTAAAGGAGGAAAAATGTCAGAAAGAAATGTGACTCCCCTTAAATTACCATTTAAAGTCACTCCGCCCCTGGTTATCATCGCCATTATCATTATTGTTGTTTTAACCGGTATCTCAACCAGCGTATACACCGTGGGGCAACAGGAAGAAGCAGTTATTCTGTTTTTTGGAAAAAAAAGAAGCGAGACCGTTGGTCCCGGCCTTCATTTTAAGCTGCCCTTTGGTATTGAAGTCAATTACAATGTACCAACCGAGCGTGTCATTACCCAGGAATTCGGTTACCGGTCCATCGAAATAGGTGTGGATTCCCAGTATTCGGAATTTTACCCCGAAGAATCTGAAATGCTCACTGCTGATAAAAACATCATCGATGTTCAATGGAATATCCGCTTTCGCATTATCGATCCTGTGGCCTGGCTGTTCAATGTGGAGCATCTCTATATTGCTGAAAGCCGTGTGCGAAGATCACCTCCAGCTGATTCTTATAACATTTCCAAGCCCCTGGCAGAAGCCAGCAATCCCACGGAACGTGAAATGTGGTACGAAAAAACCATTCGCGATATTTCCCAGTCGATTATTAACCAGCTTGTCGGGGATCGTGAAATTTACGCGGTAGTAACCGGCGGAAGCGGCCAGACTCTCTTGCTGGAAGAAGCTCGCCAATTAATGAATGATATCTTTGATAAATACGAAATGGGTATTCGAGTGACCAATGTTGCTTTGCGAAGCGCCCTTCCACCTCTTGGCCGCGTGCGCGATGCGTTTGAAGATGTGAACAAGGCTGAACAGGATGCCAAAAAATTCAAAAACGAAGGCCTTGAAGAAAAGAATAAACAGGTGGCTCTTGCCGCAGGAACAAAAAACAAGATTATTGCTGAAGCCCAGGGTTATGCCGAGGCGCGCAAAAACATTGCTGCCGGTGATGTAGCCCGTTTTGAACAGATTCTTCAGGAATACCGCAAAGCTCCTGAGGTAACCAAAACCCGTATGTACATCGAAATGTGGGAGGATGTTTTCGGAGAATCCTCAAAATCCACCGACCTGATCGACAAAAACATTGGCAATTTTCTTCCATTCAAACAGCTTCAAGGGGGTGTACAATGAGAAATAAAGGATTATATCTTGTTCTGGGTATTATTTTTATTGCCGGTCTTTTACTGTTTAACAGTTTTTACGTACTGGAAGAAGGTTACCAGGCTGTGCTCATTCGTTTTAGCAAGATTGTGGATGTTCACACTGAAGCCGGGCTAAAATTTAAACTGCCCTTTGGTTTTGCCGATGCCGACATTGTAAAGAAATTCCCCAAAAAATTATTGTCCTGGGATGGTTCAGCACGGATCATTCCCACAGGTATTCCAGAAGCCCAACTCATCTGGGTGGATACAACAGCCCGCTGGAAAATTGTTGATATAGAAAAATTCTATGAATCCTTGGGAAGCAAATACGAGGCCATGAAAAAACTTGATGATATTATTGACCCGGCTGTTAGAACCATTATCAATGCTAATTTATTGACTGAAACTGTTCGAAGCACAGCCCAGAAAATGACTTTTGATAAAAATGATATTATCAGCTACGGCAGTTTTATTCTTGAGCTTAAAAACCCCAGCACAGAAGCCGCTTTTTCAGTGAGAGAATTTGCGCCACAGCGCTTAAAACTGGAAATATCAAGCTTCAAAACCCAGCAAAGTCAAATAGCAAACTACGATACTTACTCGGCTGCCAACGCGGAAAATGTCACCGATGCCACCAAAACAGAAATCATCGATTTTCTGAATGACCTTTTAACCAATAAAAACCTTTATCAGGAAGATAAATTCTCGGAAATTCTTCTGGTTGACCACACAAAATCACTTTTAAACAAACAATTAAAAGAAGAATTAAGCGAAGAGGAACAAACAATCCTGAACCGCTTGCTAATAGAAGCGGTTTTTCCAACAGCCATCAAGGTCAATCCTGTAAAACGCGGCCGTTCCCTGCTTTCGGCCCAGATATTGGATTATGCTCGTGAAGAAATGTATCTCCGCGACAATGTAAGCGATGAAATCATCACTCAGGACGGAAAACCCGTGAATCAGTTCGGAATTGAATTAATCGATATTGTTATCCGTCAGATCCGTTATGCCAAGGACGTCAGAGAAAGCGTTTTTGACCAGATGGTTCAGGAACGAAACAAGGAAGCCACAGCAATACGATCAGCTGGTCAGGCTGAACGTGAAAAACTTCTGGGTGAAATGAAATACGAAGTTCAGTCCCTTGAATCTGAAGGCACCCGCCAGGCGGAGGATATTAAAGGTGAAGCTGATGCCTTTGTGACCGAAACCTATGCCAGAGCCTATAACAAGGACCGCGGATTCTTCGAATTCTGGAGAACCCTGGAATCCTATAAAAAGGTATTACCGCAATTCGGAAAAACCCTGTCCACTGATTCTGAGTATTTTAAATATCTCTACAACAGCCAAGGCAGATAATTTCACCTTTCAAATAAAATTACAGCCCGGTTATTATCACTGCCGGGCTGTTTTTATAAAATCCTATTCCAATTTAAAAACCGAAAACCGAAAACCGAAAATCACAATTTTCCCAGCTCCTTTTCAAGAGCATGCCAGGATAAAGTGGCGCATTTTATTCGAACCGGGTATTGAATCAACCCCTCAAAGGCTTTGATTTCTTCGAAACCGTAAAGATCGGGTTCATTTCCTTCGCCTCTTAGCCAGGAAATGAATTCCACAATTTTTTTCCTGATTTCTTCTACTGGTTTGTTTTCAAAAACTTCGGTCATTATCGAAGTCGCGCTCGTAAAAACAGCACAACCTCTTCCATCAAAAAAAACTGATTTTACCATTCCCGTTTTCTTGTCATAATCAATCTCTATTTTTACTGAATCACCGCATAAGGAATTCTCATGGGTCTCCTGATCGCTGAGATAATCAAGATTCTTCTTGTTTCGCGGGTTTTTATAATGGTCCATCAGAATTTCCTGATACAAATCGTGATACATTAGTTAAAGAACTCCCTTAGTTTATAAAGTTGTTTCACAAGATAATCGATCTCTTCAAATTGATTGTAAAAATAGAAACTCACACGGGCAAGTGAACTAAGCTTCAATTGACGCATAACAGGTTGCGCACAATGATGGCCGGCTCGTATGGCTATTCCCTGATGATCCAGAATTTGCGCGATATCATGGGGATGTATATTTTCCATTTCAAAGGAGATAACACTACTACGGTTACGGGCATTTCCGTAAATCTTCAAACCTTTTATTCCTTGCATTTTTTCCAAAGCATAATTAGTCAGGTTTCTTTCATATTCATGAATTTTAGCCATACCAATTTTTGAAAGATATTGAATCGCCTCTCCTAAGGCAATGGCCCCGCATATATTGGGTGTGCCTGCTTCAAAACGGTAAGGAATATCATTATAAATGGAACTTTCAAGCCACACCGATTTTATCATTTCTCCGCCAGACTGATAGGGGGGCAGTTTTTCAAGCCATTCCTTTTTTCCATAAAGAAAACCAATACCAGTTGGAGCGCACATTTTATGACCTGAAACCGCATAAAAATCACAACCTATTTCCTGCACATCAATTTTCAGATGAGGAGCACTCTGGGCGCCATCAACAACAACAATGCAGCCATGCTCATGGGCTTTCCGGGTTATTTCTGTAATCGGATTAATCGTTCCAAAAACATTGGATCCATGAGTGACACTCAGTATTTTTATACTGTCATCCCAATTATTAAAAAGATCATCCAATATGAGTTCTCCATTTTCATCAAAGGGAATAAACCGAAGACTGGCTTTGTTTTTTTCTGCCAGAATCTGCCAGGGAACCAGATTGGAATGATGCTCCATGGCGCTTATTAAAATTGTGTCACCTGCTTTGACAAATTGACCCAAAACATGAGCTGTCATATTCAAGGCTTCTGTTGTGCCCCTCGTAAATACTATTTCCTCTGGAAAAGCCGCGCCAATGAATTTTTGAACAAGCCTGCGGGCATTTTCATAATCCGCGGTCGCCTCTTCACCTAACTGATGCACTGCTCTATGAACATTGGCATTCTGATAGGTATAGAAATGGGCAATCCTGTTGATTACTACTTGGGGCTTTTGAGTGGTAGCCGCGTTATCAAGATATATAAGGGGAATTTCATCATTATTTCGCACTAATTTTCTTTGAAGAATTGGAAAATCCATTCTCACATTAGTACTCAATTGTGTTTTTTCAATAATTTTCATAATTTCAACAACACCTCCCCATTATCTATTTTAACTTCGTAAGTTTTTACGGGCCGCGTTGCCGGAAAATTAATGACTTCACCTGTTTTAATATCAAAACGGGAACCATGTTTTGGGCAATAAACTTCATGGTCCCAGACTTCTCCTTCTGATAATCGGGAATATTCGTGAGAACAAACATCATCAAGAACAAATACTTCTTCATTGAGCTTAAAAACAGCATAAGCCTTATTTTTATGTTGAAAGCAACTTCGTTTGGGAAGATCTTCAAGCTTCCCGATTTTCAACCATTTGGAGAATAAACCCATCATGACCTCACTTTACGACGTTTCTGGATCTTGTTTAAAATCCAGGCAGCTTCCTGATCATCGATTTTTTTGGTAATTTCATTTAGATAAGCCAACACCAGCAATTCCTGTGCTTCACTTTCTGAAAAACCTCTGGACTCCAGGTAAAACAACTGGTCCTGATTGATCTTCCCTGTAGTCGAACCATGACTGCATTTCACATTGTTATTTTTAATATCCAGCGAAGGAATTGAATCAGCCCTGGCCTCATGGCCAAGTAAAAGGTTTTTGTTGGTCAAATAGGCATCAGTATTCTCAGCCGTTTTTCCGACATGAATCAATCCCTGGTAAACTGAACGAGCCTGATTCTCTAGTACACCCTTGTAAAATGTCCGGCTGCTGGTGTTTGCCGCTACATGATTTATTTCACTTTGAATATCGGTAAATTGTCCGCTTTCAACATAATACAAACCGTCACTATGAAGCTCTGCTCCCTGGGCCATTAAATTAAAATCAATGAATTCTTTGGATCGAGTTGCTCCGAATACTCCATTAAAATGTGACAAAAACGCATCTCTGCCAACATCAGCTGTGGTTGATCCAAAATATCTGGATTTTTTATTCAACAACTGATGCTGAACAATCTCAAGGCGCGCGTTATCACCAACAACATAATGGAAGTGGGAATTTAATAATAAATTCTGGTTTTCAGCGCTTTTCAAAATCATAGTTATTTTGAATTGGCTTGAAGTCTCACTTTGAACCAGTACATGAAAAAATCGTCTGGCTTTAATTCCTTTTTCATCAAGCACAATATACAAAGGCTTTGTTACCACTTTACCTTTTGGAACTTTAATCTGAATTCCATGATCCCATTTATAAATGTTTTCATACTGAAATTTATTTTTAATTCGTTGATAAAGTAAACTTTGATTCTCCACAGCCAAATCACTTACAAGCGCTTGTTTATTTTCAAAAACCTCAACAAAAACATTTCCTTTAATAATCTCGTCGCCAAGTATCCTGGTAACACATTTATTACCCCTGAACTCGATATACCCGCTAAAATCCCGCGGTTTTTCGGAAGGCTTAAAATAAAGAAGCGGCGCTAGATTTTTTTCATTTTTGTACGCTTCAATATCCATCTCTTCGTAAGCCAAGCGTCGCCAGGCTTCTTCATTTCTTTTCGGCCAATCGATATTCTTAAAATCATTTTCTGCCTTTTTGCGAAGTTCACTACTGTAGTTTGTCTTCTGATTTATTTTGTTCTGTTGATTCATATTTCTAACCTACTGACCCTTCCATTTCCAATGCAATCAAGCGATTAAGCTCAATGGCGTATTCCATCGGCAACTGCTTAACCAGGGGATCTAGAAAACCATTAACTATCATGATCGAGGCTTCCTCTTCACTGAGGCCGCGTGCCATAAGGTAAAATAACTGATCCTCCTGAATACGGCTAACACGGGCTTCATGTTCGATGGATACATCATCAGACTCGATTTCAATATATGGATATGTCCTGCTTTCTGATTTTTCATCAAGAATCAGAGCGTCGCAAATGACATGGCTTTTAGCGTTTTTAACACCAGGCTCCACTTTCAACAGTCCCCTATAGGATGATATTCCTCCATCTTTACTAATCGATTTTGAAGTAATAATGGAGGATGTATTATCAGCTGCGTGAACAATCTTTCCGCCAGTATCCTGGTGTTGTCCTTTACCTGCATAGGCGATGGACAAGACTTCACCATGGGCATTTTCACCCATCAAATATACAGAGGGATATTTCATGGTCTTCTTGCTGCCTATATTTCCATCCACCCATTCCACCACTGCGTCTTTATAAGCCACAGCCCTTTTTGTAACAAGGTTATAAACATCACCTGACCAATTCTGAATTGTCGAATACCTCACCCTTGCTCCTTCAAGGGCAATAATCTCTACAACAGCCGAGTGAAGCGAATCGGAGGTATAAATCGGTGCCGTGCATCCTTCAATGTAATGAACAAAACTGCCTTTGTCGGCTATAATCAAGGTACGCTCGAATTGCCCGAAATTGGCTAAATTGATTCTGAAATAAGCTTGAAGCGGAATATCCACTTTTACACCAGGAGGCACATAAATAAAACTCCCGCCTGACCAAACAGCGCTGTTAAGCGCCGCGAATTTATTATCAGAATAAGGGATAATTGTTCCAAAATATTTCTTAACAATATCAGGATGTTCCTTCACCGCTGTTTCAGGATCACAAAAAATAACACCTTGTTTGGCAAGTCTCTCCTGAATATTATGATAAACCACTTCAGAATCGTATTGAGCCCCGACACCTGCAAGAAATTTCTTTTCAGCCTCAGGAATACCGATTCTATCAAAGGTTCTTTTTATGTCCTCAGGAACCTCATCCCATGAGTTTTTCTGATCAGCCAGGGGTTTCGCATAGTAGATAATTTCATCAAAATTCAGGCTGCTCAAATCTACACCCCAACCAGGAAGGGGTTTATCATAAAATGACTTCAGCGCCCTTAGCCTGAAATGAAGCATCCATTCGGGTTCGTTTTTATAGCGAGAAATAGCCCTAACCACATCCTCTCTTAAGCCCTTTTGAGTTTTTACAAGTGATTTATCCGGATCAGAAAAACCATATTTATAATCTTCCATTACCAATGTATTTTGTTCCATAATCAAACTCCTTTGTTAACGGCTTAAAACAGGCTCTTCTACTTTCACGCCGGTTATAAACTCATAACCCTTTTGTTCAAGCTCTTTCACCAATTCGCTTTCACCTGTTTTCACTATTTTACCCTGGAACATGACATGCACCTTATGGGGCTTAATATAATCAAGGATTCTCTGGTAATGGGTAATGATCAAAACACCCATGTTTGGGCCTGTGAGTTTATTAACACCTTTGGCAACAATCTTGAGAGCGTCAATATCAAGACCAGAATCGGTTTCATCCAGCAGAGCGTAATGTGGTTGAAGCAATAAAAATTGCAGAATTTCCATTCGTTTTTTCTCGCCTCCTGAAAAGCCTTCATTCAGGTAACGGTTTATGAATTTCCTGTCTATATCAAGAAAATCAAAGTTCTCGTACAGTTCATCGAGAAATTTACCCAGCTTCTTTTTTCGTCTTAATTCGGTTATACGTTTCAAAAATTTACCAACAGTGACTCCGGTAATTTCAACTGGATACTGAAAAGCAAGAAACAAACCCAGCAATGAGCGTTGGTGGGGTTCCATTTCAGTTATATCTTCTCCATCAAGATGAATAGAACCACCTGTCACTTCATAATCTGGGTGCCCCATCAAAACGTTGGCAAGTGTGCTTTTACCTGAGCCATTGGGCCCCATAAGAGCATGAATCTCACCTTTACCAATGGTCAAATCAACACCCTTTAAAATTTCCTTATCTTCTATTTTTACTTTTAAATCCTTTATCACTAAGGCCATAATAAATCTCCTTTTTTAAGGACTCCCTAAACCGGGAACCCCATTTCAAGTTTAATCTCATCACTCATAAGCAAAGGGTCCCAGGCTGGTTCCCATACTAACCTGGGAAAAATTGTTTTATCAGTTAAATCCTTAAGCACAAAAAAAATACTGTCTTCTATCATCGGTCCATAAGGACAGCCTTCATGGGTTAAGGTAAATTCAATCGATACCTGTTTTTCATCAACCTCGACACCATAAATCAAACCCAGATCTACAATACTGTAGCCGTACTCTGGATCAATCACCCTGTGTAGTTCTCTCATTATTTTTTCAATGCTCAATTCTTCAGTTTTCATTTTTTATAAAATCCTTTACCGAAATATTGAATAAAATATCATCCCATATTTTCTGAAGCTTAATCATCCCAGGAGAGATCACGCATTTGTCGAACCTAGGGCATTGGCCTCCTTTAATGGAAACACAATCAGCGATGGATTTATCGCCTCTAAGTGCGAGTACGATATCACCTATGGTCAAATGTTCAAGAGTTTTATTCAAAACATAGCCGCCCTTCGGCCCTTGAATGGATTTTAAATCATTATGGGCCGACATATTCTGTAAAATCTTGCTAAGAAGTTCATAGGGAATTTGAAAACGCCTTGAAATTTCCTTTGCTGAAATCGGCTTTATTTGGTCGTCCATTGCCGCGCAAGCCATCAATGCATATTCAATATCCTTTGTAAACCTCATGGTCTCTCCTATATACGATCATTTTAGTCTTATATAAATAACTAATTTATGCAAAAAGTTACAATAGTTTAATCAACATTTATTAAAATTATTTTTGTTTTTTTAAATGGATTCATGTTATTATTCAGCCAACATGTCAGTATTAATTATTTTATGCCACCCGGCTGAAAACAGCTTTAATCATCAAATAGCCTATAGCCTGCGGAAAGGTCTGGAATCACAGAAAATTCCCCTTACTTTGATAGACCTTTATAAGGATAATTTCTCGCCAGTGCTTACAACAGAAGAATATCAAAGAAAAATGTCCATGGATTCTCAGGTGATTCGTCATATAGAATTGGTGGAAAAGCATTCCTGCCTTGTTTTTATCCATCCCGATTGGTGGGGTGGAGCGCCGGCCATGCTCAAAGGCTGGGTGGAACGGGTTTTTCAACCAGGAATGGCATATAAATACAAAGGCGATGATTTTCTACCCAAGAGACATGTATCCTTACTCAAAGGAAAAAAAGCCGGAGTCTTTTTTACAACAAACAACAGCAAAGGCCAAAGCCTTAACTTGATCAGACAATGGTCGAAGAACATACTGGATTTCTGCGGAATAAGCCCTTACATCATAAAAGGGCTTTACCACTTTCATGACCTCTCAAATCAACAGAAGCAGCTTTGGCTGAATGAGGTTCAAAAAAACATAGTGAGTCTCATAAAAAACAAGCCGCTTTAGGACAAAGCGGCTTTGGTCAGAAGGAGGGGAAAAAATAGACAAGAAATAACTGCCCCTTAAAGGGAAAAAAAGCTATTTTCACAAGGAAACTTCCACTCGCCAGGACAGTTACTATCTTAATAAGCAATTTTGCCTTGGAAATGTTACAAATATGCCGACTTTATGATGAAATATAGCCAAAATATGGCGAACCATTCCCTTGCTTATTCCCATGAATTTTTGTATTCTCCAGTCATTAAAAAAATCCCTTGGCCAGGGTTAAGCATCACTATGTATTCAAATGGCCTGGTTCACCAATCGCGACAAACCGTAAAATCGAATACAAGAATGATGAAATCATGGTTAATAAAAAATTAAAGGAAATTTATGCGAATAACCGGTGGAAAATACGTCAGACGCCAGATCAAATGCCCCCCAGGTATCATTCGGCCGGCAATGGACAGGATGCGGGAATCACTTTTTTCAATACTGGGCGATCTTTCAGGCTATAGTTTTCTGGACCTTTTTGCCGGTTCCGGCATTATGAGCCTGGAAGCAGCCTCCCGGGGTGCCTACCCTATTCTGGCCATCGAAAAGGACATTAAAAAGAAAAGGGTTATCCTGGAAAATTTCCTTATCTGTGAAAAACCCATAGAAATAAGATTCACCAGCGCGGAAAAGTATATTCTCAAAAGCAAAAAAACCTTTGATGTGATTTATCTTGACCCGCCCTTTGATTTTAAGAACAAGCAAAAACTCCTTTCCAGCCTGGGAAAATCCCCATTGATTCACGACGAAAGCCGTGTCATCATTCATGTTCCCCGGGAAGATAAACTGAACAGCGAAGTCGGCCCCCTGACAAACACAGACCTCCGTAAATATGGAGGTTCCTGGCTTTATTTTTATCATGTCCGGTCTTGTGAGGAAGGCTCTCTCTAAAACAGGGCTTTCTGATTCTGGAGCCAAAGCCGCTGCAATCAGTAGCTTGCATTATAAAACAATAGCCCTTTTTAACAAAAAGCCCATGCTGTCGCGTTAGGGACCATAGGGGGGCCTGGTCCATTTTTCAAAATGGGCCAGGCCAACACAAAGGCAGCACTTTTCTGCTGCCTTTGTGGTCGGAGCCCTTAGGCGGAGCCCCGGAGGGCCCGGCCTGCCAGAGTGAAAAAGTTTCTTTGTTGAGCTAATATAACCCAAAGCACAAAAACCAAGGCGCAGGCAACGCCCAAAATCCCTCCCTGTTTCAGGGTAATCGCATTATAATTATTATAGTTGTTTTATCACTCTGAGCTAGCATCCGCCGTCACTCTAAGCAAAACGAAGAATCTCATTTGGCATCGACCAATTGTATTCACAAACAAAAGCTTCAAAGCAGGTGCGATTCTTCGTCATTCCTTCTTAGAATGACAAGTGGTTGAAACATTATACTTTTAACGCGATTGCCCTGCTCTCTGGCTCATATCAACTTGAAACAAAACAGCTTGCAATGTAAAATCGCCTTCATATGAATCCTTTGATCTCTGTGATTATCCCTACTTACAATCGTCGCCAAATGTTGCGCGAGGCCATTGAATCGGTTCTTTGCCAGAGCTTCCAGGATTTTGAGATCATTGTTGTTGATGATGGTTCCACCGATGGCAGCGAGGCTGTGAAAAAGGATTATCCTGTTAGCTATTTGGCGCTTAATCATTCGGGTATGCCGGGAAAGGCGCGTAACCAGGGGGCGGCTGTTGCCAAAGGGCTTTTCCTTGCTTTTCTGGACTCTGACGATCTCTGGCTGCCGGAAAAGCTGACACAACAAATGGCTTTTTTTGAGGCCCATAGTGAGGAAGTGATTTGCCATACCCGCGAGATCTGGGACCGAAAGGGGCAGATTATTTCGCAGCGCAAGCAAAAACACCGACGCCAGGGCATGATTTTTGCTGATGCCCTGAAAAAATGCATCATCGGCCCTTCCACGGTGATGATCAGGCGGGAGATTTTTCTGAAAAGCGGCGGTTTCCCGGAAAGGCTTCAAATTGCCGAGGACTATGGTTTTTGGTTAAAAATATGCTCCCGCTACCAGGTTGGATACATCGATCATCCTTTAATTAAAAAACGCGACGGCCACGCCGGGCAATTATCACACAAGCATGGGGAAATTGAAATTTTTCGAATGCAGGCTCTGGGGGCTTTTTTGCATCAGGAAGAATTGACAGTGGAAAACCGGGCTTTGGCCTTATCGGAAATGGCGCGAAAATGCCGGATTATCGCGGAAGGCGCGGAAAAGCGGGGCTTAAGTCAAAAAGCCGGTTTTTACGGAAAAATGTCGCGGTTTTATAATGATAGGGAACTCACCCGGAAAAAATCAGTTTAATAAAGCTGTTTTCTCAGCCAACTTTAATCCGATTCATACCAAATGATAGATACAAAACAGAATGGTCCCCTTATTATCATTGTGATGATGATAAGGAATTTTATATATCAGCCTTTTTTTAAGTAATTTTGCCCATAAAAAAAATCCTATATTGTTAATATTTTTAATCTGTTATATATTTATGGTTATAGTTTGTAAGGAGATAATATGAAAAAATTAATTCTGATTATTATATTAATGGCAATTGCCTCTTACGGCTTTACAGAAACCAGAAAACCGGGCAGCGGTGCTTTGATTTTCAATATGGAAAATCTTCTTCTGGATATTGATTCCTATAACGATGGTATTCAGCCAGGTATGGGTTTGAAATTCTGGATTCTGGAAAACCTGGCATTAAGGGCTTTACTGGCATTTGAAAGCGTGACTGATCTGGATAATAGCGTTGAACCCCCTGAGCCCATTTCCACACGGACCAATCTTATGTTCGGAGTGGCTGGAGAATTTCATTTTATTCCTGGAGAGATCAGCCCTTACGCGGGGGGTATGTTCGGTTTGAAAATGATTACGACACATTTTACCGATGAAAATGTTGAAGATCCCGAAACCTTTATGGACTATTATTTTGGCGCTCTTTTCGGCGTTGAAGCCCAAATAAAGGATTTCAAGTTCCTGTCAATTTTCGCGGAATACGCTTTAATCGCCGATTTTCGTGAACAGGAGACAAGCGTTACCCTGGGTGCGGGGGGCAGCGGCAAAATCGGCGTGCTCTTCTATTTTATGTAATTGCTGACAGTTCAAAACATCACAGGAACAGTGACATACCAAGTGGCGCTAATTGTAAAAGCCCTGGCATTAGCAATTAGCAATTAGCAATTAGCAATTAGCAGCCAAAAATAATATAAATTATAGGCAATCTTCATAATTCTTTTAAAAAATTTTCGTTCTAAAAGAGCCTCACTGGTTCTTTTTTTTCTTTTCAAAAATAGATTCCAGATCAGGAATAACATCGGGCTTGGTTTGAAGGGCCTCAATATTTTCCTTCTGAATGGCTTTATAGACTTCCTGGCGGTAAACCTTAACATCTCGCGGAGCCTTTATACCCAGCTTGACCTGATCACCCTTGATATCAACGATGGATATCTCGATTTTATCGCCAATCATGATGGTTTCATTGAGTTTGCGGGTTAAAATCAACATTATTTCTGCTCCATTGCCGCAAGTTCTTCAAGAATGACATGGCGTGTTTTCCACTTGCTGTTTTTATGAATGGATTGACGGGCTTCACGAGTGCGTTTATTGATGATAATGGGCCCCTGAAGATTGGCCGTCATTTTGGAGGTATTTTCAGGAATGGTGACAATGGCCAAAACAAGAATATCCTCTTCACTTTCTATATGAATTTCCGTCAGTTCATCATCATCCACTTCAACCTCATAATCGGATCTGAATATTTTTGGGTTGATCAATAAAAATGAAATATCAACCACTTCAATGGACTGGAGCCAGAAAAAAGGCTGCTGCTTGGCATCGATGAGCACAAATTCATGGAAATTTTCAAAACCGAGAATTCCCTGTGGAAAATTAATTTTCTGCCGGGCATCCACATCTATAAATCCATAAGCTTTGGTTTCTACTTTCATGGTTTCTACCTCAAATAATCCATCAATGATGGTTTCATAATCTGGGCTGCTGTTTGCAGAGTAGCCTTATGGGTAAACTCAAGCATTTTAAATTCAGTAATGGCTTCTGTTAAATCCAGATCAATTGCTTTGGAGTTTTGTTCTGTGACATTAGGGATTTCATGCTCAAGCCTTTGAGCCGTTAATTCAAGGCGTCTGTCCCTGGCGCCGATTTCCGCGAAATTGGACCTTAGATTATCCATAGCCTGGTCAATACCGTGCAAAGCCGCACCGCCGATTTCCTGTGCATCGGCTGAAAACATGGCATCCCTCAGCTTCATGACCATATCAAAAACCGACCCCCCTGAAACAAGGGCTGAATCTGCTAGGTTCAAAGGCGGACCGTTATTAGCCGGGTTGAGAATACCCAGATCCTCCATCACCCTTGAGCCGCTCTGGTCGTGAATCCATAACTGGTGAGGCACTGTTGTCTGAAGGTTCAATCCATTTCTGATGGGATCCAAAGAAGCCTTTACCGGAGCATCGCTGTCATTGATCTTGGCCATAATGGCGTAAATATTGTCCCCTTCCCGAAGCTGAATATCCACACCATCGATTCGCACAACCGAATCCTGCTGCACCTGATAGCTGGTGGCATCCACCGAGGAAAAAACATTCATGTTTTCAGCCCAGAAAATGTAATTACCGGGAATATTGGCTTCAGCAAAAGCGCCGTCGGTAATTTCCGTCAGATTCTGGCCATTATTGCCAATATAATCCACCCGGGATATACGTTCCCCTTCACCATTGAGCATGCGGTCCCGGGAAACCAAAAAGGGCTCCGTGGAAGTACGAAAACCGGAAAACAGGCTGGTTCCGTCGGCAGACCGGGCGTTGGCAGCAATCACCAGTTCGCCAAGGAGCTGGTCCACCTCTATGCCCATATAATTGAGCTCTTCGCCTGAATAAATACCATTGGCCCCTTGAACAGCCAGTTCGCGAATGCGCTGCATGATGTCCATGGATTCCTGCATATAGCTCTCCATCATGGCATGTCGGCCCCGGATTTCACCCACATTCCGGGTGTATTGCTCCATGCGGACCAAAGCCGACTCATAGCGCACAGCCCGTGAAGCAGCTACCGGATCGTCCCTGAGGTTCTGAATCCGGCTCTGGGTGGCCATTTTATTATTGAGCTTGTTCATCTCAAATTCCCGGTTCCTTAAATGATACTGCATATCAAAATTGGGCATTTGGGAAGATATTCGTTTCATGATCAACCTCTTATCCTTGCTTATACTGAAATAGTGTTTTAAGACCTCAGATTATCGGGGCGTTGCCTGCCACCCAGGGGCTTGGCAGGCCGGGCTTTACAGCACTCCGCCTTTGGCTCCGACCAGTTCTGGCGTGAAAAAATCACGCCAGAACTGTTGGCTGCGCTTTTTTTGAAAAAAAAGCTTGCCTGCTTCCAATCCCTAACGCTTAAGAACTGTCAGCCTTTAACAACTCAACGCGACGCCCATATTAAGCGCCCATACGGTTGATAATCACATCGAGCATTTCATCTATATTGGATACAAAACGCGCTGCCGCTGTATAGCCATGCTGAAATTTCACCATATTGGCCATTTCTTCATCCACATTCACTCCACTAATGGAATCGCGCATGTCTTTCAATTGCTTTAATATCAGATTTTCGGTTTCAAGGGCCTTTTCCGCCTGCTCTCCCTTTAACCCGATTTCCGCCACAGCATCGGCAAAATAGTCATCAAAGGTCGTCCGGTTACCTATCATCACCTGTTCGGTCCTCAGATTGGCAATGGCCAAGGCCGCGCGGCCGTCTCCCGGTCCTCCGGTTTGTGAAGTGGCGTCAAAATTGGCCGCGATATAACCGGGGTCATTTTCCATTACCGGATTCAGGGCAATCCAGGATGAAGGGTGAGTCAGAGGAGCCACAGCAAAGGCCGCGGCTGGTGTTAACTGATTCACAGCATCCACTTGCTGCCAGTCAAAGGCATTGGCCGCGCCAGGGCCCCTTAAAATCCCTGTATAGCCTGACAAAAACAAACCTGAATCCTCAAGATGACGAATCACAAAATCTGGATTCGCGTCTTCAAAACTGGGTACTCCCTTAAGAGACAAAACCCCCTCCTGATTCAGCCGGGCCACCACCTCGGCACCGGATAAATTAATGCGGTTGATCAAGTCCTCAACCGTATCAGAGGGAAAATACTGGATAGTCACATCATCAGTGGCTCCAGGCAAGGTGAGCACTCCGGCCAGTCCGATTTGTTCTTTGGGGTTCAGCTTGTTGCTTCCATCAATGCGGAAAATAAGGGAAGAATCCTCAGCCCCATCGGAATTAAAATCGTAATTTCCCGAAGCATTATCAATAAAGGGATACTCAATAAAAAAATTATTGCCTGTTTCCTTGTTCAATCCATAGCCCCGGCTATGGATCTCGTTGACCAGGTCCACAAAATTCATGGACATGAGGTCTAGCTTCTGGATTTCAGCTTTGATGTCACCATCACGCAATTCCAATAGGGCCGCTAGTTTGCCGCCCCGAAAAACAACATCCTGGGATGTCTGGTCCCAAAGCACACGGGAATAGCCCTCGTTTTCGGGATTTCCTTCAAGTCTAAGATCCTTTACAATGCGCCCCTGAATCAAATGCATGCCCCCTATGTTCAGTACGTATTCATCAGGATCCCGGTTTCCTATGGTCACATCAACCAATTCCGAGAGATTGTTGACTATCATGTCCCTTTTATCCCAGAGGTCGTTTGGATTATCCCCCAATGCCTCGGATTTCAAAATTTGCTCGTTCAGAGCGGCAATCTCTCTTATCATTTCATTCACCTGGCCGACAGTGGCCTTGATATCACCCTCAGCCATATCGCGTATGGATTTAAAGCGATTGTATTGATTGTGGATCGCGTCTGTCAGGGCCTTACCCCGCTCCACAATGGCCTTTCGGGAGCTCATTTCCTCAGGATGAAGGTTTAAATCCTGCCAGGATTCCCAGAAACGATCCATAAAACCTCGCACGGAAATATCATAGGGTTCATTATGAACCTGTTCCAGCATAAGAATATAATTATCACGGGCTTTCCAGTAACCCAGACCATTACTCTCAGCCACAATACGGCCTTCCAGGAGCATGTCCTTGACCCTCTCGATACGCTGGGTTTCCATGCCCTGGCCGATTTGTCCGGGTGTTTCTTCCCGGTTTAGTCCCGGCACATAAAGCGGGTCAGTGGCCTTCATTTCAACACGCTGACGGCTGTATCCTTCAACCCCGGCATTGCTGATATTATGACCAACGGTGTTCAAAGCAGTTGTATGGGTAATTAAACTTCGTTTTCCGATCTCTATGCCTGTGAAAGTTGAAATCACTTTGTCCTCCTAGAGCTTCTGATTAATCATCACTGAGTTATCCTCGTTGCTGTGGCTGACTCGCCCTGAACGTGAATAGATTTTACCTTTACGATGAGGAAACAATTCGCCCAAGAAATCATGTATAAATGAGCAAATATGCTTTAAATAATAACCAAGCCCCTGGGAAGTGACCTTAACCTTGATCACCGCTTGTTTCAGCTCCCGGGTCCAATGGCCCAGTTCTTTTTGATAATGAAGGCTCAGTAAAGGCAGAATGTCACTTAGCCCATGGTCCTGAGGCACACCCAAGTCGCTTTTAAGCTCTTCAAAGCAATCGGAGCGAAAGCCTTCCTGCTCTTCAATCACCACACCCAGTTCTTTCAACGATTGGAGTGATTTTTCCAGCTCAACCCAGTTTTTCCTCTCAATCAAAGGTTTCATTGATTCAAGGGCAGAAGTAAAATCGAGAAACAGCTTGGTTTCGTGCTGAGTCAAATGAAGTAATTGCTCTAATTTATTCATCGGGCACTCCTCTCTTCTCTTACTATCGGCCAAAAGGAAGTAGGAATTAAAATTTATCAGAACAAAAGATCCAAGTTCTTGGAAAAATAAAAAAAAAGATGAATTTTCCGATAAGATGAGTTATATTTTTATGGAAACAGTAAAAATCTGTTCAAAAGTGTGTTTTCATGGAATTGATTTCCAGAGCAATCATATATTAACAAGCGAATGGGGATGATTCAGCAAGCTTTTGCCCTCATTCCGGGGAAAGCAAAGAGAGATACAGAATCCCAACTGTTAAAAAAAGAGTGCTGAAAAAGGATGTGTCTGCATGCATTCCGGTAATGAAAAAATTATATCACAATACCGATTCATGACCCTTCCTTCTTCCATTGATGTGAGGTAAAATGAATTCCCCTGCTATGGGATTCGAATATAATAAAGTAAAAAACCCAAATGAAAGGTATTTTCATGAAAAAGACCATTTTTATTCTTTTGCTTCTCATTCTGATTTCGAGCCTTTACGCCGCTGACTGGAAAGAACTTATCCGGCAATACGGCCCAAGCGTCTGTTTGATCGAAATCATCAACAAAGGAAATGTTCAGGTTTCCGGTTCCGGATTTGTCTTTTCCGAAAAAGGAGAGATTCTGACCAACGCTCATGTGGTTAAGTCCGCCTATTTTAATGATGATTATGAAATTCGTGTCCAATTCGGCCTGGCAGAAAACAAGGAAAAATACTATCCAGCCAGTATAACGGTTTACTCAAAGGAACTGGATATTGCTGTTCTTTCAAGCAATATTGAAAACAGTTTTCCCTGCGTATTGGGAGATTCCAACAATCTCGAACTCATGGATGATATTCTTGTTCTCGGTTACCCCCTGGGCAAAAGCGTCAAATCAACACCTGGATATATACAGGCCTTTCAGGAAATGGAAGGCATTGGTAAAATGCTCGATTTAAGCGCAGACGTTGATCCTGGAAACTCCGGAGGGCCTGTGTTCAGCAGTAATGGCGAGGTCATAGGGATAGTCACAGCCGAAATATTCGGTTTTAATTTTAACCTGGCCATGCCCATCACTCTTGTAAAGAATTATCTGAAGGCTCAGGAAGAAGGGCAAATAGTCAGAATCATTACCTATCCCGATTCCTGCCGTATTTTTGTAAATAACCAATTCAAAGGGAAAAGTCCTATAGACCTGGATTTTTTTGGCGCGGCACAGGAGCTTCAAATTGAAAAAGACGGTTTTATAAGCCAGAAATTCTCCCTGAATCAGAAGGAAGTTAATAAAGGGGAAATCAAGATCACCCTTGAAGCAATCCCCAAAACAACAAGCCTGGTAAAAATCAATACCATTCCCAAGGGCGCCCTGGTATTTATCGACAACGAGAAAATAGGCACAACTCCTCTGGAACTGGAACTTGAAAAAGATTCAAAATACAGGATTCGAATCATCAAATCATTTTACAAGGAATTTTTCAAGGAACTTCTAATTGGAAACAACGATGATTACAACTTTGAATTCAAATTATGATTTTTATTATGGCTCCTCCTTCAAAAGGCGAAAAAAGGCGGCTACTGCCAGCATATAGCTGCTAATAAAGGATTCAACTCCAGGATTATCCTGGATATAACAAGAATAAAGGAGAAGAACAATGAAAAAATACCTCATTCCGGTATTACTGGGGCTGCTCTTGCTGGCCTCATGTTCAACAGTAAACTATATGGGGCCGCGGGATTTTGTCAGCTTTCATTACGATGACAATATTAAATCCAGCGAACAAAAAACCCTGGATTACGAAAAAGAGACCCTGGTCACCAGTTATGATCATGAATTTACCTACGATGCTGAAGGTCATTTACTGAAAATTAAAAAAACCGAATATTTTGACCGCACCAGTGACAATCCCCAATTTGCTGTATGGGAAACCGAATGGAAAGTTATTGGAGACAAGGTTGTTCCTTTTCAGGCATCGGTAAACGGTGAGGTCTATTGCATTCTCAAATACGATCTGCTTGATGTTGACAACAACGGTGTGATTAAAAGCGATATTGCAGCCGCTTTTTATTACAAATTCGAACAAAGCTTTTTCAAAGGCAACAGCCGCGAATTCTGGGAAGTCTCGCTGGAGAATTATCCTGTTCCATTTAAAAGCGATAGCGAATTTGTAAAAACCATCGAAATCTTTAATTACTATAGCGGATACAAGGACCGAAATGTATTGAACCTCGGTTTTGATAACATCATCCTGACAAGCTATAAATACTCCTATGACAAACTCTATCGCGGTATTGCAAAATCATTGCCTTACCAAAGCGTGGAAAGGGCACGAATGGAAAACCTGGCGATAAACGAAGATGTTGATTTTAATTTGACCTGGAAAAGCATCGCTGACAAACCCTGTGTGGAAAACCTTTCTTTCATAGCAAAGGATGAAGATAAGATCCAAGCAGAAATGAAAGTCATTATGGATTACAATAGCAATGGCAACCGCATTAATGAAAAGTGGCTTGTTATTGATAACAGCAAAAAGGAACCACAGGAAATTACGGTTTTTGAACAAACACTAAGCTATTAAGCCCCTTGGCTCTATGAATTTTCAGGGGCCCTGGAATACTCCAGGGTCCTTTTTTTTGCAATACCAAAAGCAATATTGTCAAAGCCACTAACAGAGGAAGCTATTTTTGTGTAACAATCAAAACAATAAACCTAATCTTCACCAAATCGGTTCAGCCTCTGTTCAATATCCTGAAGCCGCCTGGTAAGAGAATCGATGGTTTTTTCAATGCGCTGTTTTTCCCTGGTCAAAAGCTCCACCGGGTCGGGGGGCTTGGGTTTGCGCTTGTACTCCATGGTCACCATGGCCGGGCTTTTACCAGCCAGAAGATCTGCCTCGGCCTGTTTGCGTTGTTCCTTGTTGGGAATGGAAACGAGCTGCCTCATGTTTTCAAAACCCACATCCGGGTTCAGATCGAGTTTGAAGCTCTTGATCATGGCTGCCGCGCTGTTTCGGGGCATGCTGATTATCCGGTCCAGGTAATCAGTAAAGCTAAGATTATACTTGGCGCAGAGCTCCTTGGCTTCCAGAAGCATTTTTCCGAACTCCTTCATGCGCTCGCCGTTCTGTTTCATGAACTCCCGCTTAATCTTTTCGGTGAGCTCCAGAAAATCGGGAAATTTGGCGAATTCATTTTCGTAAATCCCGATTCTTTCAGCCTGAATCAAGAGCTGATGAAACAAACTGAAAAAATCCGCGCTATGGGACTTGGCTGAAATGGGCACCTTAGCCTCGGTGAACTGAATATGATGAGCGAATTCATGGATTGCCGTGTACATCAGCTCGTTGTCAGTCTCGTGGTTTTTATTGTGCAGGATGATCTCCCGGGAAGAAGGCTGATAAAGACCGTCCACCCGCTTGGATTCCTTTCCCGACTGGATGATCTGAAATTCCTCTACATCGTCGCGTAGTTTCAAAAGATTGCTTTTTATCTGTTCATTGCTCATGGCCATAGAGATTTTCCTCTGGGTCGTGGTTTTTATTGATTATTTTTCCGAAGTGCTCGGAATTTTTGGGTGTTGCCTGCCTGGCCCCTGAATGACAACAATCAATCCAATGACCCATGCAAAAGGCGATAAAACTCCGGGGCAGGCCGGGCTTTGCGGGGCTCTGCTGCCGCTTCGACCAGAAAGACCGCGAAATAATCGCGGCCCTTCTGTTGGCTGCGCCTTTTTTGAAAAAAAGGCTTGCCCCCCAATCTCCCAGGCTGCATGGGCGAGCAATAAATGCGAAGCAATTATGACCAGCCTAACACAGTCAGGAAGAGGCGTTATCAGAAACTAAAGTATAGTTTTATTTACCGTAGCAATTTCTGCCTGTATAAAGAGCCCGGTAGGTTTTTAACAAGTTGGTCATGGACC
>JAFGWI010000262.1 GCA_016937215.1 Spirochaetales bacterium
GCGAAGCGGAGTTATGGAAAGCCTGGCCTGCTGTAATGAAATGAAAGCAGGAAACGCCCAATGTAACAACCAGCTAAACAAATACGAAAAAGTGAATCGCCTTCATTATACTTTACGGCCATTTGAAATTATAGGCCATTTATAATATTTCTGCTAAAATAAAGAACAAGTGTTTCCGGGCTTATCAGGTAATGTCTGGAAATACTAAAACCCTGAACATTGAAAGGCTTAGAGTTTGCCGGTGAACCAGGTGTAAATGGCTTTCATGCGGTTATAGAGCGAATCGATGCGGTCATCAGCCAGGCCGAAGAGGTTCAGGATTTTTAAATAGGACAGGCCGTAGAAAATAATGCCCTCTTCTGTCGGGATGATGGTGACCGAGCTGACCATACCGCCGGGTTCCAGCAGGGGCAGGACAAAATACCAGATTTGCGATAGATTTTCCATCCTCATGTTAAATGTTTTGCCGTCATATTGATAAAGAATTTCAGAATAATAATTTCCGAAGGAGGAATCCTTGAAATAAGCGGTAATGCGGTGATCCTGAGGAATGGACGTGAATTGTGTATCTTTTAAGGGTAAACTGCTTTTTTCCGACTCCACCATAAAGGCGTCGTGATAAAAGACGCGCATGCGCTTTCGGCTGGCTGAATAGTATTCGATGTCCTTAAGGCTGCTTATGTTATTGAGGATGTTATATAGTTGCAAATTTTCGCTGTCTGTACTTTTTTCCGGGTAGGGGAAGAAAGTGAGGATTTCAACTCCTATGCTTGGCTTGAGCTGCTTAATATCTTCAATAATTTGCTCCTGGCAGGATACAAAGGGCATGGCTTTTGGAAGTTCGCCCTGATGTAAAATATTGAATATTTCTTTGCTTTCACTTAATTGTTTTTGAAGCGTTTCCGATAGGAAGTTGCTCTTATTACCGTGTATTTCTTGTGACCATAGCCCTGTTCCCATGAGCAATAAGATTGATATAATCAGGTTTTTCATGCTAACATAGAATATAGTACATAAAGGGTAAATATCAAGCAGGTAATAGCAGATTTATAATTTTTTGCGCAAACAAATTAATAAAATGGATTTTTTTTGACTCTTATGTCTTTTAGGTATATTTTGCGGGGTCGAGATTAATAAGAGTATGATTCAGGAGCATCAATGAAAAAAACAATTATTTTTACAGGCGGTGGAACGGCTGGTCATGTTTTTCCCGGTATTGCCGTGCTGCGTTGTTTACAGGAGCGTTGGTCGGGGAATATCCTGTGGCTGGGTTCTGTGAACGGTATGGAACGAGGAATTATTCGAAGGGAGGCTTTGCCTTTTCTGGGTATTCCCTCGGGCAAGTTGCGGCGTTATCTTTCCTTTAAGAATTTCCTCGATTTATTCTGGATTTTTTTCGGCTTTGTTTTCAGCTTTTTCATATTGCTATGGAAACGACCTGTGCTGCTTTTTTCCAAAGGAGGATATGTCACTGTGCCGCCAGTGATTGTGAGCCGTTTGTTGAATATTCCTGTGATAACCCATGAATCTGATTTTGATCCTGGTTTGGCCAACCGCATCAATGCGCCTTTTGCCAAGCGGATATTGACTTCTTTTGAGGAAACAGCTTCATTTTTAGGCCCCCTATTGGCCAGGCGCGTGATTTGTACAGGGAATCCGGTTCGGCCTGTTTTTGAAAAAGCCGACGCAGCAAAAGGACGAGCCATCGTGAATTGCCCTGAGTCCCTGCCTTTGGTGGTTGTTATCGGCGGTAGCCTGGGGGCTTTGGCTGTAAATGAAGCCATAGAGAAAATTCTGCCTCAGCTGGCAGATAAATGCTTTATTTACCACCAGATGGGCGCGGCCAATTATCATGCTTCACATGGGCGCAATTATCGCACTGTTGCCTTTGTGGCAGGGCAAATGGAGCATATTCTGGCTGCGGCTGATTGCGTTATCAGCCGTGCGGGGTCAAATATGCTCTATGAACTGGCTGTTTTGGGAAAGGCCAGCATTCTTATTCCCCTGCCAACCGAGGGCAGCCGGGGTGATCAGCTTCGAAACGCGGCTTTTTTTCAGTCAAAAAAGGCGGCTTACATGATTTGCCAGGAAAAGGGCTTCGAGAATCAGGTTCTTGAAAAAATTCTCTTTCTCCTGGATAATAAGGAGCAGCGAGAGTTATTGTCTTCCAATATCCGGGCGCTGGCGAGGCCTGAGGCTGCTGAAAAAATCGCTATGATTCTAATGGATTTCATGAAAGAGTGAGGAGTAAAAATGGTGTTTTCTGTTTTGGATGTTGTATTGGTCTTATTGCTGTTGGTGCTCGCGGTGCGAGGAGTTCTCCGCGGATTTGTGGCAGAGGTGTTGTCTATGGCTGCCATCATTCTGGGTTTTACAGCAGCGATTTTTTTATCTGGCCCTTTGTCCCTTTTAATGGGGCATTTATGGGGCAAACAGGTTTGGAACCAGTTGATAGCCTTTCTTGTTCTTTTTTTAGCAGCTTATTTGATTGTAAAATTGATAGAGGGAGCTATTATCAATGCAATGGAAAATATGGAGCTGCAAAATCTTGATAAGGCCCTGGGTTTTTTTCTAGGCCTTTTTGAAGGAGTTCTTTTGGTTGTTTTACTGCTTTTTGTAATTGATTGGCTTAGCTGGCTTCCTGTTCTTGCATTTGACAAAGTGTTGGTTGACAGTTTTTTGGCAAAGTTCATTCTGCCTTTGGTAAAGCCCATTATTTATAACAATCAAAGTTTTCTGGAGTTTTTTAGATGTTTGAAAATATCCTAGGTCATGAGAATTTATTACAATCTTTAATCCAGGATATTGAAGCAGGAAGTCTTCCTCCTGCCATGCTTTTTTATGGTCCAAAATATTCGGGAAAATTATCCACTGCATTGGAGCTTGCCCGTGTTCTCACCTGTGAAAAAGGGCTTGGCGACTGGAATTGCGGATGCCCTTCCTGCTGGAAGCATCGTTCCTTGATGCATCCCAACCTCCTGATGCTGGGTACGGCGAATTATTTCCATGAAATCATTTCTTCCAGGGAAGTGCTGACAAGATATCCGCGTCCGGCATCACGTTTTTTATTTTTAAGGGCTGTGCGTAAACAACTAAAGGGCTTTAATCCTTTATTATGGGAAGGGGATGAATCCAAAGTTAAGACCCATCAGAATTCTGTTCAGGATGTGGAAGATAATCTTGATGAACTGATGGGGCTTGATTTAAATGAGGAGCCCAAGGCAATCAAGGACATTTGTGAGAAGGTGACAGATAAGATGGAAAAACTTTGCGGTTTTTTTAATTCTCAACATACTCCCATCAATCATATTCGGCGGGCCATTTATTGGGCTCATATGTCTTCATCAGGTTCTGCTAAGGTTATCCTTATTAACGGGATTGATCATCTTCAAACAGCTTCAAGCAATTCACTTTTGAAAATCCTTGAGGAACCCCCTAAAAATGTTTATTTGATTCTCGTATCCGAGAAAAAAGGCCCAATTCTTACAACTTTGTTGTCCAGATTAAGGCCCTATCATTTTCTTCAACGTCCGCTGGAAACCGAGAAAGCTGTTCTTGAAAAGATTTTTAAAAACGAAAATCATGAATATGAAAGTCTGAGAGATTATTTTCTGGCATGGCGTAATATTAACCCCCTTGAAGTGAGGCAAATGGCCCATCGCTTTTTGGAGCTTATTGTGCAGGGGGCAGGGGCCAATGATATGGCTTTGGACGAAGCCCTTGATCTGATTCAACGCGGAGAAATCAAGGATCATTTTATTATTTTTCTTGAGGAATTACTTAGTGCCATGGAAGAGGTTGTTAAGAGCGGGGAAGCAAATCCATTGTCCCAGGATGTGCTTGAAAAATGGACCAGGGAAATTAACAATATGGTCTATCAAAAAGAAAGCTTGAATATCAATCCGCAAAATTTAATTGAAAATTTCTTTTTAAAGATGAGATTGTTTTCATGAATAAGTTTTTTAAGCGGGCTTTAGAGAAAATTGATAAACTTGATCGGGAACAAATCAAGCGGCTCTTGTTCGGGTTAGCTTCGGAAAACGATCTTCAGGAAATGGTTCTTAATTCCATGACTGATGGCTTGATTGTAACCAATAAAGAGGGAAGAGTCCTTTTTAATAATCCGGTTGCTTTGCGGTATATTCCCTTTCGCATGGCGGATATTTTTGACCAATCGATCTGGAATGTTGTTTCTGACCAGCAAATCGCGGCATTTTTTAACCATGTTTTTCTGGAGCAGGAAAAGGTTGTTGACAGAGAATTCACCTTTGAAAATCCGCGCACCATTGTTGCGGTAACTGTGATGCCCCTTGTCAAGGAAAAACGGATCAGCGGTATGATCATTCATATTGAGGATGTCACGGATAAGAGGACAAAAGAGGCTCGTTTGCGCAGGGCTGAGAATCTGGCCGCTTTAACCACATTGACCGCTGGTGTTGCTCACGAAATCAAAAATCCCCTTGGCTCAATAGGGATTCATATTCAGCTTATTCAAAAGGCCTTAAATAAGTATAAAAAAGTATCTTCCGAAGATATTTCCGAGTATCTTAAGATTATTGAGGAAGAGGTCGCCCGGCTTAATAAGATTGTCATGGATTTTCTGTTTGCTGTTAGGCCTATCAATGCTGACCTTCGGCCAGGTGACATCAACTTAGTGATTCGGGATCTCTTGAAATTTTTAAAATATGAACTTCAGGAGGCTCATGTGGAGCTTGTTGTCGATTTGGGTGAATTGCCCGAAATAAACCTGGATAACAAGTTTATGAAACAAGCCCTTTTGAATATTTTGCAAAACGCTCTGTCTGCAATGCCCGATGGCGGTAAACTGGGTATTACATCCTATTTCAAGCAGAATCAGGTTTATGTTGAGATATCCGATAATGGGACAGGTATTCCAGAAAATCAGATGGAGAAAATTTTTGAACCCTATTATACCACAAAGGATTTTGGTTCAGGCCTTGGATTGACTCTGGTATTCAAGATTATTAAGGAGCATCAGGGTGATATTACTGTTAATTCCCGTTTAGGAGAAGGAACTGTATTTCAATTGATGTTCCCGGCTCTGCAAAAAGACAAGGTTTTACTCAATTTTACAGGAGACGCAAATTGAAATTCACAATTCTTGTTGTTGATGATGAAAAAAATATTCGTGAAGGCTTGGGAAAAATTCTTGAGCTCGATGATTATTCGGTTTTTTTGGCCGAAGATGGGGCTGAGGCTCTAACCATTCTTCATGCTGAAGAGATCGACCTTGTTGTCACAGATCTAAAAATGCCAAAATTCTCGGGCGAAAAATTGTTAAACCGGGTTAATAGTGATTTTCCTACTGTACCGGTGATTATTCTCACAGGTCATGGCAGTATTGAAACAGCTGTTAATGCCATGCGCGATGGGGCTTATGATTTTTTAACCAAGCCGGTAAATATCGAGCGATTTTCCTTGCTGGTTAAAAGGGCGTTATCCAATCGCGAATTGGTGTTACAGCACAGGGCTTTGCAGGAGGAACTGGAAAAAAAACGACAGTTTCCTGAAATAATCGGTAAAAGCGAAGGAATGAAAAAGGTTTTTGAGGTCATTAATCAGGTGGCACCCACAAAGGCTTCTGTCCTGATTACAGGAGACAGTGGTGTTGGCAAGGAATTGATTGCCGATGCCATTCATTATCTTTCTCCCCGTAAGGATAAACCCTTTATTAAGGTCCATTGCGCCGCCTTGTCTGAATCCCTTTTGGAATCGGAACTGTTTGGTCATGAAAAAGGCGCTTTTACAGGAGCAGTGGGAACAAAAAAAGGGCGTTTTGAATTGGCAGACGGAGGGGCCATTTTTTTGGATGAGATTGGCGAAATTAACCAGAATATACAAATTAAAATATTACGAGTCTTGCAGGAAAAGAAATTCGAGCGGGTCGGCGGCGAGACAACTCTTGAAGTCGATGTTCGGATTATTTCCGCTACAAACAAGGATTTGAAAGAAGAGATAAACGCGGGTAATTTCAGGGAGGATTTGTATTATCGTTTGAATGTTGTCAATGTCAGGATTCCACCCTTAAAGGAGCGTAAAGAGGATTTGCCCTTGTTTATCGCGTCGTTTTTAAAGGAATTTTCCGAGGAAAATAACAAGGTGATCGAGGGGGTTGAGCCCAAGGCACGTCTTGCGCTATATAATTATTCCTGGCCGGGTAATATTCGAGAGCTTAGAAATTGCATGGAGAGCTCGGTTGTTATGTGCAAAGGAAATATCCTTACCATTGATGATCTTCCTCCTTACATTAAAACCGATCTTGATGATAATTATATTAAGCTTTCATTAGGAATGACCCTGGCCGAAGCTGAGAGGGAAATCATCAAAAATACCCTTCATTATCATAAAGGAAATAAAAGTAAAACAGCCGAGGTTCTAGGTATTGGCCGAAAAACCTTGCATCGAAAAATTCAGGATTATAAAATTCCCGATTAAATAAAAGGTATTTGTTTAGCATAAGTATTCTGGGCGTTGCCTGATAAGCCCATAAACAGCAATTCGTAATATTGAGTACAAATATTACGAATTGCGCTTAATTTCAATTCGTTGCAGTTACAATTCCAAATATAAACTTTAATTAATGCAGTTTCATA
>JAFGWI010000263.1 GCA_016937215.1 Spirochaetales bacterium
AGAGCATGAAATTATTGTTAGGAGTTTAGGTGATGAAGTTGAAAAAATGTATTTTTTATGAATTTATGGTGCGGAAAGTGGGGTATATTGATATAAAATTGATTATTGTTTCTAATACAACGAAACAACCACCTGTAAAACAGGTGGTTGTTGTTCTTATCTAAGCTATAAATAGTGCTGTCTTGGTAAAAGCTAATTTACATTCTTGCCATAAATTTCCAGCTCATTTATTCCGCCCCAGCCATTCCAGGGGTTACTGCCAGCTACCCATTCTATACGCACATAGCGTCCGCTGATCGCAGGAACACTAAGATCGATAAGCTGGTTGTTAGTTACTCTTGAATCAGAAATTGTCTGCCAGGAGGCATTGTTGCTTGAAATCTTTACCTGGATCTGGGCGCTGGAACCATAATTGGAATCCCAGTAAACACTATAACGAAGTGAATTGACCGTGCAGACACTTTCAAGATCGATGACCGCTTTGGTTCTCAGTGTATCATTAGGATAATTTGTGTGTACGAGCCAATTGGTTTTCCAGTCTCCATCATTCAAAGCGAGCCAACTATTTGGTCCGGCGTAGGGTGGTCCGACGGTGCCATCATGCAGAATGATAGGTTTTTTGTGCGCCATGTTTCTGCGGCCTGTGTTTAAATCCAGAGCGTTACTCATGTCACTGTATGAGAAGGCTAAAACATTATTGAAAAAATCCACCTTAATATAACGGGGTAAGCCCTTTTGCCGGAATTGAGTATAGGAATTGTGAAAACGATAGGTGCTTCCCGGCCAGGCTGAGCTTCCAGGGTAATATAGGTTGCATGAGCCATTGTTGGTGTGATAAGTGGAGAGTAACCCAAGGTAGGCATTGCTTGTAGCGTCATAGACGCGCGCTTGTCCCCAATGGGGATTCTGACCCATGCTCCAGACATCTGCCCAGACATCGAGCCGATTGCAGCTATCTGTTGCATACCACATTTTGGTTTTGAGAAGGAATAGGCCCATATCATATGAGCTTAACCCGCTTTCCCGGTAGCCCTTCGCATCGCCCGCGGCCTTTATGCGGTAGGCGTATTTATTCCCGGCTCCTACTTGTGTATCGGTGAAAGTGGTAGTCGCAATCCAACCGGTGACAGGGCTGTATAGAGAGTCCCAGCTCGGAGAAGTACCGCTTTGATAGAGCATTCTGTATACTCTGTAATGTGTCGCGCGTTCGACGGCGCTCCAGGTCACTTGAATTTGCTTGCCATAGAGATTGTCGGTCGCATTCACAGTAGCAGGCGGGAGCAGCGGTGGAATATCGGGTGTAGGAAAAGGTTCAGGTATTTCTTTGGGTGTGGTAATGGGGATATCGCTATGTTTAAAGGGATTGGTACGCGGGAAACTCTCCTTATACCTGTTTGTGTTTTGAACGATGATTTTTCTGACAAGGGATCCGGTAGGCCCGGAAGTTCCTTTTTTATAGGAGATGGTGACTGTAAAGGTGAGCGGATCCGGCGCAAAGTAAGGCTTTACAGAAGCGGGGTAGAACGTTATAAAGTTATTATCTGCACAGGGTGCCAGCGTTGTGCCAAAGGATTTGCTTACACCAAAAGCATAACTATAACCCTGGTTGCTGGTGGTGGTTACTTTCACATCTGTAAGTGTCACATTGCTGATATTCTTGAGTTTGAAGCGATACCTGACCAAGTCATAGCCTGTCCAGCCATAGGGGAAAACCATGTCTTTGTTGTCAGGAACATGCAAAGGGGGATTGAGTGTGTAAAAACCAGGCGGGTTGCTAAGCTCATTATTCTTATTATAAACAAAATCGAGATACATACGTAATGGCTGGTCGGGATCGCCGGACTTATCTAAAGTATCGATTAACTCACGGCTATCGATTACTGTATATTTAATGTCAGGCATGGCTTTCCCAAGGATTTTCGTAAACAGCGATTCTTTTACCCCAGCTTCAACCAGGGCCCCTCTATAAAATTTAAAAACCAGGTTATCGCACTCAGCTTCTAGAAAGGCGAGCATGTCCGCATAAAATCCGAGGCAATTGCCGGTTATAGATTGGAATTCCAGATTCAGCCTGGGGCCGAAATAGGCTTTAACATCCCCTTTAAAATTCACCAGACAATCATCTTTATACAGGTTGCCACTAATATCACTGCTTCCGATGGCATTCCAGCGGCTATTTTCATATTTGCAGCCAGCGGTTACATTACCGCTGAAACTCCCTCCAATTGTTGTGGTTACATCCAGTTTACCATCCACACCCAGCATAATTCCCAGTTTGGGTATAAAGGTCCCCACAGGAGTTTCAATAGGTTTAAAAGAGGCGCCTACCAATGCCTTTTCATAATTCAATTCGCCTACCAGGCCGAACCGAAAAGTTACATCGCTTTGAAAACTGGCGGAGGTTACAAAATGTAATGAGACTAATTGATTATTGACAACCCGCCAGTTTATATCCATGGAAGGAAAAACTGTGATAGTACCATTTACACTCACAAAAGGATATGTTCCTATTTTCACATCATTCAGTTCGTAAAATAGCTGGTTGCTGTATACCTGGCCGCCGCTGCGGGATTTTGGGAGACAGGCTATTTCTGAACTCTGAACATGGCTATCCTGATTATTTAACTCTCCGTAAGTTAAATCTTTATGCAGGCTGAAGGAATAACTTTTGTACAATTCAAACAGTTCTGCCGGCACTGTCTTCAAAATTATCAGGTTATCTCCTTTTTGCACTTCAGTTATTTTTCTGGCAAGAAATTTAGCTGGTACATAGAGTATCTGGTCGGGGGCGTAAGTCATGGTCGAACTCGCGATTGAGTATGTAAATTCTCCTTTATCCTCCGCATAGGTGATCATCCCGCTTTCCAGAGCTTGGGTGATGTCCTGGACATTCTCGTTAAGCACCTCATCGCTGATTTTACCTTGCTTAAACAGACTATCTGTTTGTGAGGCTGGTTGGCTGGTTGGCCCGTTTTCCATTGGTATGGATGCATTGGGCAAGTAACAACCGATGACGCATAGCATCATATAAAAGCCTAGCAAAATCCTAATAGTAAATTTCATGTATTGCTCCTTTTATTTGGATATTTGTACTGATGATATGTATCGTATTATTAAAACATAAGGTTTTCACTAGAGTATTTATACTCAAAACACTGCAATTTATAGAAAAAATCTACTTACATAGAGAATTTACCGGAAATTGGATAGTCTGCTTGTTTTTTTTTATTGTTTTATGTAAAAATAGGAGTGATCGTCAATTACATTATTGTGGTTTTTGTTGATGTATGAACAAAAATATGCCTGTTTTTATTCCATTTCTACAATTATTATCAATTGCATCAAGTATGGCAAAAAATGCGGCTACTCAATGGCAGTCAAAGGATGCAGGATGAATCAATATCACCGGTCTATGCTTCTTTCTTTTTTAATGTTTTTCGTAAGCCCGCTTTTCCCCAGCCCGGACATACCGGTAATCATGAGAGGGAATCTGGATTGCAGTAGTTATGATTTTTCTGTTAACGCACCTGTTCCCCTGGAAGGTTTGTGGGGTTTTTACTGGAGGGAGGAGCTTAACCAAAAGGATTTAAAAAAAGTAGCAGCCGATTTCTGTTACTTTCCTTCCAGCTGGACCTATTACATTTTAAACAATCAGCCGCTACCTGCTTTAGGTTTTGCCACTTATCATCTTCATATAAAAATATCCAAATCCATTAACACTCGCGCTCTGGGGTTAAAAATCCCCGTTATTTACACTGCTTATAAATTAATTATTAATGATAGAGAAGTCTATGAGAGTGGACAATTCGGTACATCCAAGGACACAATGCGTCCGTATATAAAATCTGTTGTATTATCCTTGCCGGAAACAGGGGAAGAATTCGACCTCATCCTGCAGATCTCCAATTTCTATAATACTGATATAAATGGGTCAATTGTTCCGCTTTTAATTGGCGATTATGAGCGTTTGTCCAGAAGTACGGCCTCATTTATTACTATGACCTATATAATCCTGTCCGGTTTTTTGCTAATTACTGTCTTTCTTATCTTTCTGTGGGCAAAATACCGGAGGCACTGGTTTCTTTGCTTTCTTATTGTTTATGGTTTATTTGCTTTTCTTAATACAACCCTGTTTGAAGAAATGGTTATATATCATTTCTTCCCGATGCTTACTTATGAGATCCTCATCAAGCTTTCCTCTCTGCTTGCCTTTACTGGTGGTTCCATAGTGCTTTCCTATGTTCGATTCCGGTTCCCCGACGAAACCCTGAAACCGCTTGTTTATATTTCCTGGATTAGTACATGCGGTCTTACTTGTACTATGTTTTTTTTAGATGCCTCTGTTTTCGATATGTTCTCCTTCCTGACAGAGTTCGCCATTTTTATAACGCCATTCCTGCTCTTTTCCGAATTTTTTATCGCTTATGCACTGTTTATCTGTGTCCTGGCTGTAATGCGTAGACGAAAATCGGGTATATTCCATCTGGTGACTTTTGTCAGCTATATCCTGATAACCTATGAAGGATTCAACGGCAGTATGTTTTTTGGTGTTTCATTAATTCAGATCGCAAGCTTAGTTATGCTCCTCTCCCTGTCGCTTTATTATTTTTTCGACTACAGCCTGAAAAAAAGTATTGCAGTAAAGGGGTTAAGGCTTCCTGGCGAAACAATTGCTGTTGATCTCTCTTCCGGTGAAGCGGTCTTGGATGAACTATCACTGCGGAAAGAATATATCGATTCTTCCGGGCTGACCGGCAGCGCGGTTTTGATATTAAGTCTTTTGCTTGAAGGAAAATGCGCAAAAGAGATTGCCCAGGATTTAGGACTTTCTGTGAGGACTGTTGAGAATTACACTTACCGCATTTATAAAAAATTTAAAATTAAATCCCGATCGGAAATCCTTACGTTATATTACAATTACAGGGCAAGATTGAGATCGTAATATGCTGGTTAAAAAAATTGGAGGTATATTCTTTATCTTTTTTCTTTGCCTTTTCATAGCAAGTCCATGCGCTGCAGACAGAGCCTGTGGAGACTTGACAGGGTTTGATTTCCAGAATAAAGAGGAAGTAGTATTGGATGGGCTATGGGATTTTTACTGGATGCAGCTGCTGCTGCCGGGCAGTAGTGATTCCAGTGTGCAAAAGTGCTACCTGCCTGGTTTATGGTCTGATTATGAGATAGATGGCAAACATCTTTCCAACTTTGGATATGCCACTTACCGATTGCATATTTCTCTTCCAGTTAAGACCTGCCAATGGGGATTAAAGCTGCCAGTGATCAATACAGCCTACAACATCTATCTGGATAATGAAAAAATATTTTCTATGGGACAAACAGGGAGGTCTCGGGATGAAATGTTACCCAGGATAAGGCCTGTTGTTATTCCTATACTGGTACCTGAAGGGAAAAGGGAATTCGATCTCAGCTTACAGATTTCAAACTTTTACAACGAAAAAAGCGGATTCTATTCCCCCATAAAAATTGGATGTTTTGATCAGTTGCTTAAAGATCAACATGAAAATATTTATATCGAGTTTTCTATGTTAGGTGTAAATCTGCTACTTATCCTGTTTATACTTTTCTTGATCATCCGAACTAAAAAAAGCTCCCTCGTCTTTCTGCTGTTTTTTGGCATTTGTGCTGTAAGTAATCACCTGCTTTATAATGAAATGATTATATACTATATTTTTCCTGACCTGACTTATGAAATAATCATAAAATTAACTTCTCTGACATATTTTATGGGCGGTTCCCTGATTCTCGCTCTGGTTGGTTTTCAATATAAGTCAGAAACATGCAAGCCCATAGTCTATATTTCAATCGTGTATTCGTTCTTTGTCTTCAATCATATCTTCTTTCAGGATTTTTATTTCTTTGAAAATTTCCCTTTTGTCAATCAGACCAAGATCTATTCTTTGATTTTTATTATTGTGGGGCAAATACAATATGCTTATGCAGTTTTTATTCTCGTGTGGGCAAGGAAACATAAAAGACAAGGGGCTGGTTATTACCTGTTATGCCTTCTGTTGTTCTGGCTTGTTACTTTGTTAGTATTTTTTAAATATTACAATCTTTGTAAAATTTCACTAATCAATCTTGCTTTGCTGTTTTTTATTTTTGCAATTGTATTCTATCATTACCGAGCTCAGTTTAAACCATCGGCAACAGACGATGTAAGTCAGCTTGTAGACTTTCGCGCAGACGAAGGCAAAAAAAAATTTCTTGCTCAATTTCCTCTCTCTATGCAAGAGCAAAGAATCATGTACTTGATTTTGGATAAACAATCCTCACGTGAAATCGCCTCTTCTCTGCAGCTTTCTGTGCGTACAGTGGAAAATTATACCTATCGGATTTTCAGAAAATGCAGTATTAAATCACGGGTAGAATTGCTGGCATTGTTTTACACTCATAGTGCTTTAGCTCCCAGTCTGGACAGAGAAAAAGGCCGAGCCCTTGGATCACCAGCAGGAATGCCGGTAACAAACAAAAGAAAAAAATTTCCGCATCCTCTATAAACCCTGGTTGCCGCAGAAAAATCAAACTGGGTGTCGAAGCTGTTTTAAAGGCGTCCTGGCTTCTGAATCCAATGAAGAGCTTACTTTTTCGGCACTTCCGGCTATCCTGTGGAAGAAGGCATCAGATTAAGACCACCTAGGTGAAACATAATGGCATTCTTGAACCGTTTTTTATTGCGAAAACCACAAGCAATTTTTTTTATTCGCTGTATGCGGGCATTTTTTGCCTCAAGCATACTGTTGTTTGCTTTTAAGCGAATAGCATTGAGAATTCTCCAGAAAAAACGACGAACCATTTTGCCAACAATAATTACAGGCATTAATCGACAAAGACTAATCCAATAAAGGAGCCCTTTCCATCTTTTTTTTCTGCAACAGACATACATTTAAAATACCATAATGATGCAGCTGTTTCCTTTATTCGTCAGGCTCGTGCGGTTTTCAGATTCATCTGGGACAAGGTTAAAAACTTTGGATGCAATTCAATTAGGAAGTTGCCTTAACGGTAAGGAGGTTGTTGATAATTTCATTAGTTCAGATAAAAAGCTGGTAAATGCAGCTGAATATGAAAGTTTAAAAGTGATTAATCCTATGGATTAATTTTTGTAGACACATCGATTTTTGACAAATGAACCAAAAAAAACAAAGCATGGTTCTCACCAAACTTTCCAATAGCCTGAAGACTACATTATGTAATATCACCGTTTTAAAAAAGCAGATAATAATTAAAAAGGAAGTATATGTTCAGCTGATGAATTTGGGGCGTTGCCTGCTTTCATTCCATTCCAGCAGGCCGGGCTTTTAGGTTACATGGACATAGTGAATCCCAATGAGGATTCACGCCACCGAGCAGCAAATCGAAGATTTGTGACCAGGCCCGCCACTTCGCTGTCGCTTCGAAGGTTTTTTGTGCTGGTCATAAATACTTCGTATTTATTGCTCGCTAACGTGAATGCTCATTGGCATTCACTAT
>JAFGWI010000025.1 GCA_016937215.1 Spirochaetales bacterium
CCCCCATTTTTTATAGGATTTATTTGCATCTTTTAAGCTTTTCATAAAAAAAGGTTACCCATGTCATTCTGAGGAGGTACGACGGGCCTGGTCATAAATGCTCCGCATTTATTGCTCGGCCATGCATCCTGGCCTGGTCATAAATGCTCCGCATTTATTGCTCGGTAGCGTGAATCCTCATTGGGATTCACTATATCCATGCATCCTGGCCTGGTCGCAAATCTCTGATTTGTTGCTCGCCTCTGCAACCATAAAGAATCTAACCTATCTCATCGATCATCTCGTAGTTTCATACACACAAACACTTTTTTAGCGAATCAACACAATTTTAGACAACTGGGATTCTTCACTTCGCTCCGCTGCGTTCAGAATGACACGATCGGAGTGAAAACCCTGTTCACCGGGATTATGCTGAGTGTTGGCGGGGCTTGCGAGTTGTAGACATTGTAATCAGCCGAAAAATTGATATTATTTTCGGCTGATTTTTTTTAAAACCGACACGGACGCACTAAAAAGCTGTAATACCTGTTAATGATACGCAATCATAAGTCACGGTTGGGCTGTATTGCTTTCCATCGGTCAGGCCAAATACATATTTTGTAATATTGTCAAATGAATATCCGCTTTCAAAGGTTATTTCAGAGTTTGTTAAGGTTATAGAATTATTGCTTGAGTAAATATTCACTCCGTTGTTGATGAAATTATTGATGCTGTTGTTGGAATTTTTAAATTGCGGGGTCTTACCGATATATTTGTTCACATTGTTATAAAAGAAAATCCATCCGTTTGATGTGATTGAATCACAGTCAAAAGAAAATTCTATTGTATTGTTCGTATAGTCTATATTGCTTGATGTTATATCTGCCCGGCCTAATGCCGTAATTCCTCCGCTTGTAGAGCCGATATAATCTTCGGAATAAACAAAGGAATAACCATTTGTTGATGTACTGCCTGGAGCCGGAACCAAAAAGGTATATTCAGATTTATTTCCATTGGTCAATGTTAGAGTGAATTTATAATTACCTATGGCTATACTATTCATATTCGAATCACGTTTTTTCGATGTGAGTGAAGGAAGTTCTATTGTCTGATTTCCCGGGTCAAGTTCAAGGTAATTTGCAGGAATTTCCCATGCAGTATCAAAGGATTCAACCCTTAATTTTTCTATATCACCAGCAAAACCCAGGTTACCTTTATAAGATAATGTAAAACTTAAAAAGACTGAGGCTTCTTCCGGATTAAGCCAAAAATTTCGATCGATGTTTTCGATTACCCAGTAAACAAAATCAATATCGGCTGATATTTCATTTGGGCTTGAGCAGCTGAAGTAACCGGTGATAATTCCTATTATTAAAATAACTAATAATGCTTTTCTCATTTATTTCTCCTGTAGAAGTTTTATTTTTTCTGGTATCATAATAACCTACTATTATTTTGAATTCTATCAGGCTTAGCCTGATTTTTTTGCTTTTTTACCGTTTATTCGCGTTAGGGATAGGAGCCCTGCTTTGGCATTTTTTCAAAAATGCCAAAGCAAAGCGTTTTGGCGCGGATAATTTCCGCGCCAAAACCTTCGGAGCAAAGCGGAGGGGGAATAAGCCCGGCCCCGGGCGCTTGGGAACAGGCCTGCTTTATAAGCAAACAGGGCAGCTGGTGTTCAATCTTTTCGGGGCAACGCCCAAAAAAATCTGAATCTTACCCATCTTCTTGACCATTTTATCCTGTCTTAGTAGTTTTTATAAACATTACTAAAATAATCATATTTAAGAATGTGATACAAGGAGGCTTTTATGCGTAAAATTTTAAGTGCTATTGATAAAAAACAGGCTTTTGACCAGGTCAGGGCCCATTGTGATGTTCCCTGCGGGATTTATGACCCCATTACAGCCCAGATAGCGGCTTTGACAGTGGTGCGCATGGTGGATTTGATTCAGGACCACACTTCCAAGCCAGTCGATGACGCGGCGGAGTATTATAACCGGCTGACCAGGCTGGTGAATGCCAAGGAGGAGCATGCTGAAAAGGCTAAGCACGAGGTGAGGGTGATTTGGGGCGATTTTATTAAGGATAGCCATCTGGAGGCCCATCCCCAATTGAACGGGATTGTTCATAAAATCATGGCCCTTGGTTCCGAGGCCAGGCAGCATGTGAGCCGTGAAGCGGGGGTGAAGCTGGTAGAGGCCATCAATTCCTTTGCCCAGGTTTTCTGGGATATCAAGGGAGTGGCCACCAAAAAGGCCAAGGCCCCTTACGCGCCCAATCTGGAATTGCTTTATCCGGTGCTCTGATGTTGAAGATTGTAAAGGTTTCGGGGGATTCAATGTCCCCCGGGATCAATCCGGGCGATTTACTTTTGATTTCCACCCTGCCGGTCATGCTGGGCTGGTTAAGAATTGGCTGGGACATGGTTTTTCACTCGGCTGATTACGGGCTTCTGGTGAAGAAAATAATTGGTTTCAGCCCGGATAAAAAGCGGGTTTTCTTTAAAGGCTCCCGGCCCTCAAGCCTGAGCAGTGATGAAATGGGTCCGATTAATGTGAAGGATGTGGCCGCTGTGGTGTTGTTGATTATCCCGCAAAACAAAAGTTTTTCTTCTGAAATGGCTGAGAAGAGCTGTAAAAAAGAGTAGCTTGTTTGCGTTTAGATTCAGTAGTGGAAGCGGCAGCTGATTATTCTAATCTCATTATCAGCCCCTTCATAAACAATTCTGTGTTCATCGCTTATTCTTCTTGACCAGCATCCCTGTAATTGAAATTTAAGTGGTTCAGGTTTGCCTGTTCCTTCAAAGGGGGTACGTTTTATTTCCTTAGTAAGGGTGTTGATTCGTTTTAGTATTTTTTTTCCTGTTTTTGCCAGTATAAATAATCTTCCCAAGCTTCATCAGTAAATAATAAATTCAATCTTCAATTAATTCCTTTTTTTGGGCTTTGCCTTTTCTGGCTTTATTGAGTGATGAGAGTAATCGCTCGGTGTTTTTTTCAGTTGATAATAAATAGTGGGTTTCAACAAGTGAATTGTAATCGTCCAGTGAAATCACGATGACATTCTCATTATTTTTTCTGGTGATGATGAGGGGGGCGTGATTATTGTAAACGTCGTCCAGATATTTTTTTAAATTTTGTCTTACATCTGAATATGAAATAGCCTGCATCTTTTCTCCTTGTACAGTAAATATGACAATATTTTGTACAATAAATCAAGGTTCGTCAGGATAAAAAGCATTTGGCTTATAGAAAATCAGCATATCCGCGGCAGTAAAAGCCCCCTTGGAAAATCCAGAAGACGCTGGCCGCCAATGGCAGTGTTCACCACCACCCGGGAACAGTGGTTTTGTGTGACTTTGCCGATAATGGCGGCCATGGAGCCACTGCCAGAGGGGTGTTTTTTCAAGCGAACCACCGCCTCTTCGGCTTTATCTGCTGCCATGATGGCTATGAAGGCCCCTTCATTGGCGATTTCATAAAGGTTCAGGCCCAGAAGCTCGATGGTGCTTTTTACATCCTCCAGAACCGGGATGGCTTCTTCATCAATTTCAATGGCAAAATCCCGCTTTTCCACCACTTCATTGAGCACCGCGGCGATTCCCCCTCGGGTGGCGTCGCGTAAAAAGCGGAGATCCAGCCCCAGGCTGTAGAGTTCCCGGCAAAGGGGATACAAAAAAGCGCAGTCGCTTTGGATGGTGGTGCCCAGTTCTAGGCCTTCGCGCTGGCTCAGAATAGCCACCCCATGAGCGCCGATATGGTTTGAAAGAATCACCTTATCGCCGATCTGGACGCGGCTGCCTCCCAGGCTGTGGGGAAATACCTGGCGCCCGATTCCCGCGGTATTAAGAAAAACACCGCCCCCCTTTCCGGCCGGGACGACCTTGGTGTCGCCGGTGATCACTTTCACATTGGCTTCCCGGGCGCTCTGGGCCAGGGTCTTGATAATGCTTTCAAAATCATCGATTGAAAAGCCCTGCTCCAGGATAACCCCCAGGCTCATGTAAAGAGGCTCGGCCCCGCTCACTGCCAGGTCGTTGGCTGTGCCGAAAACCGCCAGCTTGCCGATATTGCCGCCCCGGAAAATCGGAGGATCCACCACATAGGAGTCGGTGGTAAAGGCCAGTTTCTCACCAGGTGCCGCGGGCGAGGGAAAAAGCGAGGCATCGTCGAGCTCGCTGTAGCTGTCGTTTTTCAGGTAAGGGTAGATGATCTCCTCGATGAGCTGCCGGGTGAGGACACCGCCGCTGCCATGTTCCAGACGAATTGTTTTTTTATCCTTCATTATGCTTCAACTCCCAGGTATTTGAAATAGGCGGCGCAGCTCCCTTCAGAGGAAACCATGCAAGGTCCAACTGGATCTTCGGGTGTACAGCCCCTGCCAAACAAAGGGCAATGGTTGGGTTTGATTTTTCCCTGTACCACCTGGGCGCAACAGCAACCCGGGGGCTCGGAGTTCTTTAGCGGCGAAAGCCCGAAGACCCGGGCCGCGTCGATGGCCGCCCACTTTTTCCTGAGCTTCAGGCCGCTTTCCTTTATCAGCCCAAAACCCCGCCAAAGGGCGTCCTCGGGGCAGAGAAGTTCATCCATTACAGCCAGGGCCTTTGGGTTGCCCTCTCGGCTCACCACCTGATGATAGCGGTTTTCCACTGTGGGGGCTTTATCGTTGAATTGCTTTAAAATCGCCGCGATGGCGGTGAGCATCTCTTCACCTTTGAAACCGCTGATCACCGAAGGAACCTTGTAGCTTTTCAGAAAGTCGTAGGCCCTCTCTCCAATCACCACCGAGACATGGCCAGGCAGCAGAAAGGCGTTCACCCTGGATTCCTTGTCCGCCAACAGGGCCCGGAGAGCATTGGGAACGGTTTTAAAGGCTGTGTATAGATAGGTTTGGGATAGTTTCCGGGCCAGTACTTCCTTGAAGGTGGCCGCGATAGTGGGGATGGTGGTTTCAAAACCGATTCCCAGAAACACCAAAGGCCCCTGAATCTCATCGCGCAGCCTGATAATGTCAAAGGGGCTGTAAACGGTGCGGACCTTTCCCTGGCCCATGAAGGCCGCCAGATTCTCGCCCGTGCTAGAGGGCACCTTGAGCATGTCGCCGAAAGTAGCAATCACCGCGCCGTCTTTGATTAACTCCAGGGCGTTGTCAATATAATTGGCCGGGGTCACGCACACAGGGCAGCCCGGTCCTGACACCAGGTTGATGGTAGGAGGCAAGATTCCGTGAATCCCTTCTCGGCGCAATGCCACCGTATGGGTGCCGCAGACCTCCATAATGTTTATCTCCTGATCTATATGGGCGGCCATCTCCCGGATCTTGTGGGCCAGGAGCTTGGCCCTGTTCCGGCTCTCACTCATTGGCATAGCCTTCCAGCTCCTTGAGAAGCTTCAGGGTTTCGGCGGCTTCATCCTCATGCACTTTGGACATGGCAAAGCCCGCGTGGACAATCACAAATTCGCCTGCTTTCGGATCTTCCAGCAGGGAAATATTGATCTGTATCTCTTCGCTTCCACTGGCTGCCATGGCCGTGAAATCATCGATGATTCGTGTGATTTTTAAAGGAACCGCAAGGCACATGTGACCCTCCTGATAGCATTTTTTTTAAGGAGGGGGAGCTTTGCTTTCTATACCCCTTCCAGGGATGGGGTATAGAAGGCTTAGGCAGGTCTCCCCCTAGGCCTGGCACTTTGAAAGGCTTTGGTTCGATTACGGAACATCGGTACTCAAAACAGCTTGTTCTTTTTGCGCCAACTTTCAAATTGCCCGGCTACCCCCTCCCCTGGGGGGCCCTCTTTTGACAGCAGATATTTGGTCGAGGTAACCTGGGGGTTGTTCCACAAAGCCCCCCAAACCCCCGATGAAATAATATAGCAGAAAAGGCCAAAAAAAGAAAGTTAGGCTTTTGTCTGAATAGCATAAAAAGCAAAAAGCCTGATATCCCTTAACTCCTAGGGGATATCAGGCTTTTTGCCTTTAACTTAGGAAAGCTGCTGCTTCATACAGAGTCTACTATTACAAATAGCACTCCCATTTTAAGCCTTTCCACTGAATGGCTTTCAGTTGTGTTCTCAGCTCTCATGTAAGTTGAGCTATCGCGACTGAAAGCAGCATATAAGTGCGAAAGCCTTTGTTTCACCCTTCGTCATCCTTTCTGGCGTCCTTGTTCCACTTGAATACTTCCAACACTTGCCGGAGTTTGGTAGGGGAAACAAATAACCAGAGCATTGATACTGATAGGGTTACGATAATCTGGTTCAGCAGCATTTGATTGTTGAGCATTTTTGTCACCTTTCTTGTTTTTTATGGGTTATTCTTGAATTTTATTGCCTATGTTGTTTTCTCCTTGTTTCACTGTTTCCATGATTTATATCATTTTCTCTGCTAATTAAATACCAACTGAATGGCATATTTTATCTGAAAAATGTTATTCCGTTGATACAAAGAAGTCAAGCAAGTTTATTTTAAGATTTTTGTGCTTTATTTTTATTTCCCTATAGTTCGCTAATTCCCGGTCTTATGAATTAAGCCTTAATATGAAAAATAACGCATATTATATTTAATTGCTTTTAGAATAGGTAATTAGAAGTATTTACACTCCCGGCAGCTGTCATTTTCGGTAACTTTCTTAGCATTTTTTTTCTGCGAAAATGGTTGTGATGCTTCGATTTAATAGGGCTTTGGCAGCCCAGAATTCTTGATCATTTATTTTTGTGAAATATCCCCTTAAACAGATTTACTGGAACCACTTGAGTTCCATGTAATCGGAATTGAATTCCCTGTCTTTGGATAATGATGTGAAGTATTTTCTCGATGCTTCATCACTTTTATGGGTGGGTTTTGACTTAATAAAAGCGGCTCTATCGCGTCCCTTTTCCTTTGCCAAATAAAGGCCATAATCGCAAATATTGATGGTTTGGTCCAGGGTAAGGAGCATGGGGTTGTTCGCGTTAAAGGGCATCATCACGCTTCCCACAGAGCAGGTTTTATACAGGATTTTTGTATTTGATATTTTCAAAGGGGTTTTTCTGACTTGATAGATCAGTTTTTGGAGAAATACTTCCAGGTAGTCGGCCCTGGTGTGGTTCAGGATGATTAAAAATTCTTCGCCTCCCCAGCGTACTATGAAATCTTCTTTGCGTATCATCGATTTCAGGGTCTGGGAGATAGTAACCAGAACCGTGTCGCCGGCCTTGTGCCCGTAAGTGTCGTTTACACTCTTGAAATGATCAAGATCGATGAGAAACAAACCCATCACTTTCTTTTCAAGGTTCAGGTTTCGTTTTTCAGAGCGGTGCAGCGATTTTGCCTTGCTTTTTATGAAGTTATTGGATAATTCCAGTACAAATTCCTGGATGTATCTTCGGTTATGGAGAGCGGTAAGAGGGTCGAGTAATGAGAGTTCCTTGAGCTTATTATTGGCTGCCTTAAGTTGTATGGTGCGTTCATTTACTTTTTCTTCCAGGTTGTGATAAAGCTTGGCATTGTCGATGGAAATGGAGGCTTGTGATGATAGAAATGCTAATACATTAATACGTTCCTGATTAAAAACACTGTCTGAGAGATTGTTTTCAAGGTAAACTATTCCTTTTAAGCTGTTTTGATAAATCACGGGCATGGCAAGTACAGATTTGGTGTTGTGTTTTTTAATATAGGGATTGTTGATAAAATCACCTTCCTGGCTGGCATTGTCTAGCACCAGGTTATTCATGCTACGGGCCACATATTGTACAATTTCAGGGCAGAGGTGTGTGCTTTCACGGTAGGGTTTGGAATGCATTACTTCTATTAAATCGGATTCACTGGTTTTTATGGCTTCGATGTAAAGTTTCTTGTTGCTTTGGTTGATCAAGAGCAAGGAACCGCTTTGGGCTCCGGCATATTCGATGATAAGGTACATCAGTATTTTTAGCAGTTTTTCTATTTTGATTTCACTGGATATAGCCTGGTTTGATTTTACAATGGAGGTCATGTCAATGGCTTGGTTACTTAAAGCTTTATTTCCCAGGCTTTGATGGATTGATATTTTACTTTTCTGGCCTGTGCTTTTATGGGACAGGAGGTCCTGGGGGTATTTGTTTTCCATTAAGGCAGCTTTGCGGAGGGCTCCCCATTGCCGGTACAAATAATAGGCTTCCCGAATAAAGGCTTTACCAATGATTTCGTTGCCCCGGCTAAACCAGAATTTGCCCTGGGCTTCGTTGATCATGGCTTTCATGTGGATAAAATCATTGTCCTTGATCGAGGTGATTGCTTTTTCATAAAGTGCCATGATCTCTTCGAGTTTTTTTTGTTTCAGAACCGCTATTTCCGCTGATAAAAAGTAGTATTTATGGGCAAAATTGGCTGGGCAGCTGTCAGACCATTTTTTGAAACGCTCGAGGTTTTGTAAAAGGATTAGCATAATTTCATTTTGTTTTTGGGTACTGGCCTCTTTCCATCGATAAACAAGAATCAGTGATTGAAATAGATAATGGTCAACCAATGGGTAATCGGTGAGGGCCACATAAATGGTTTCATTGGCCCAAATATTCCATAGTTCAGCTGCTTCAATATCATCATGAATGTAATTGAAAATGCAATTAAGCTGAAAAAATCTCACAAGATAAGTCAGATTGTTATGTTTGTTAAAACTGGTCATCATTTTGTTGTCTTTTTCATAAATATTGCTTTCAGTTGTTTTTTCGGGCAGGCTCTGGAATTTTTCGATGATATTCAAAATAAGCCTGTTCAATTCCAGGGGCATTGTGTATTGCTTTTTTTCAAGAAAGCTTATTGCCTTTTCAACTTCCTTTTTGATTTGGCCTAGATTTTTACCCACAAAGAGAGATAAGCGGAGTTTATGGGCCTGGGCGTGGGCCGCGAGACGTTCGTTTCCCATCTCCATATTCGCGTTATAGGCCAGGTCATAATATTCAAAACATTCACTATAGTGTGAATGCCAGAAAGAAATATAGGGAAATACCAGATAGAGCATGGTTTTTATGGAGTCGGCCTTTAATTTCGCCATAAGGTCAAAGGCTGCCTCCCCGTATTCATAGGCTAATTTATAATCTCCCTGTTGAGCCACCTGCATAATGGCGTAATCCATATAACAATGGCAGGCATATGGTGTGGTGCCGTATTTCAGGGTTTCTTCAAATAGAAACAAACCCAGGATTTTGTAAATCGAAGGATTAACCAGGCGGGACACGGGAATGGCTTGGTTCATTAATTTAGCTGCCATGTACTTATCCTGATCTGTCATTTCCGGCAGTTTTTTGAGAAATTCTCTTGGGGAATTACCGATTATTTCCTGAATCTCTTTATTTTTTTGGTTGATCAGTATTTCGATTTCCTTGGGCTCCTCCGGGAAACTCAGTCCGAAAAGTTTCAGCCCTTTACGGATTTCATCGATGGATTCAGGAAATTTTATTTGATACTCAAGAATTCTCGATTTTAATTCATGGACAAGGCCTTTTTCCCAGTTATTCCGCGCGAATTTAATTAGGTTTTTGCATTGTTTTTCAGCCGCGGCAATATCGCCTGAAAGATAAAGAACCTCGGTGTGTTCAAAAAGAATTTTAAATTTTTTGTCAGAATGCTCTGACCATTCTTTGGAAGAGAACAACGATTTTGCCGTGTTAAAATAATCGGCAGCTGTTTTAAAGGCGGCTGCTTTTTTTGCTTTTTCACCGGCAAGGATATTTAATTTCAAAAGCTCGATTCGTTGGTTTTTATTTTCGATGAGTTTCTTTCCACGATTCAAATGATTAACAATCGTGAATAAAATATCGCTCTTTTGTGTGTTGTTAAAGGCCTTGTACAGCTCCCTTCCGATTTTTAAATGATATTCCGCTTTTTGAGTGGCGGGAATCAAGCTGTATACAGCCTGTTGAATTTTATCATGCTGAAAGGAAAAAGCGATTTTTAGTGAGGAGGGCAGGATATCCTTCCATTGAAGGTTTAAAAGGCGGTATGTGTTATCCAAGGGATAAATGATTTCTTTTTCAACCGCGGGCCAAAGGTTTTGATTAGCTTCTGCTGGTGATTGCTCGCAGATTGAAACCAGGCTTTGTAAATCAAAGTGATTACCGATAGAAGCGGCAATTTTTAATAGCTCTAATGTTTTTTTTGTAAAGGTTTTTAATCTCTGAACCAGCAAGTCTATCACATTTTCGCTTACATTTACTGATTCAATTTTTTTCAGGTCCCAATACCAGTGAAGCTTTTCTGAATTAAAATAAAAAACCCCCTCATTATTTAGTGAAGTGAGCAATTGGTTGGTAAAAAATGGATTTCCTTTGGTTTTGGAATAAACCAATTCGGTTAATTCAAGGGTTTCTTCTTTTGAGGCATGAAAGCTATCGGCCAGAATTTGGTTAACCATGGCCTTAGTTAATGGTTTGAGGGACAGCCGGTAAATATTCTGGAAAGCCGGGTTTCCATTTTCTTCCAGTTCCTTGATACTGGATAAAAGGGGATGCCCCTTTTTTACTTCGTTTTTACGGTAAGCACCGATAAGCAGCAGGTATTTGAGTTCCTTTTGATCGAACAAATACTTAGCCAGTTCTAGTGTTGAAGCATCACTCCATTGAATATCATCCAGAAAAATAACAAGAGGATGATCATGCTGGGCAAAAATCTTTATAAAATCGCTGAATACTTTTAGGAAACGTTGATGAGTTCCAATTGGGCTTAATTCCATTGGTTTATTTTGGGGACCGATCATCTCTTCAAGCTCGGGAATTCTTTCGATGATGACTTGAGCATTATTGGGTAAGGCATCCAGAATTTTTTTCTTCCATTGTTTTCGTTTTTCTTCTGGTTCAGCCAGAGTTTGTCGAATCAATAACTGCAATGCTTGAATTATGGCAGAATAGGGGATGTTGTTTTCCAAAGGTTCAAATTTTCCTGAAATAAAAAAACCCCTTTTTCCGGAAATCGATTTGAGTAGTTCATGAATCAATGTTGATTTTCCAATTCCAGGATACCCATCGACCAGTAATAAGGCGGCTGCTCCCTCCGAGACTTTTTCAAAGGCAGATAATAATAAATCTATTTCTTTTTCTCGGCCATAGACCTCATTGGGAATTTGAAAGTGCTCAGTTGAATCCATTTCTCCTAATGAGAAAGCGGGAATATCGCCTTTGTCCTTGTATTCATTGTAACAACGCAGAAGGTCCTGTTTTAATCCTGATGCCATATGGTATCGGTTTTCCACGATTTTGCTTAAGAGCTTCATGATAATGTCGGATAAAAGGCCGGGCAGCTTGTTTTCTACTTTATTAGGCGCAGGAGGAATTCTGGCAATATGGCTGTAAATGATTTCCGCCTCGTCCAACCATTGAAATGGCAATTTCCCTGTAAAAAGTTCGTACAAAGTAACACCCAAAGAATACAAGTCTGTGCGATGATCAATAGGCCGGTTCATTCTTCCGGTTTGCTCAGGTGAAATATAATCCAGAGTCCCCTCGAGATTATTCAGTTTCATCAATTGAGTTTGTTCCCGCTGGAGCTCTGTGGAAATGCCAAAATCGATGATTTTCAGCCTATTTGTTTCTCGATTCCATATGATGTTAGAAGGGTTAATATCTTTGTGGATCACATTTTGCCTATGGATTTGCGATAAAGCTTCGGCAATTTGAACTGAAAGAAACAATTTTTCTTCCATACTGAGTTTGATATTTTTCATACAATCGGCCAGGGATATGCCATTGATGTCTTCGAGGACCAAGGCCAGGCTGTTTTTGTAATTCTCGATGGAATAAGCTTTAATAATCCCCTTACCGCTAAGTTTTTTGGTGATTTCATATTCTCTCTGAAAATAGGACAATTCTATTTCCGAAGGATAGTCTTTATAAAGCAGCTTGATGATCACAGAGCGCCTTTTAGAGTCTATACCGCGATAAATCGCTGAGTTATAACTTGTGTAGACCACCCCTGTCATCTCGTAACCTGGTAATTTGATCATCATGTCTTCTTTAATCATTATAAGGTTTTTAACCGTAAAATCAAAAGTTTTACCATGGGAGCTATGAATTTATTTTATGGCAGCTCTATCGCCCTTATTTCATGGGTTTTAGGAAGTACCACTCAATAAGCCGCTTTATGTGGTTTTAATTTAAAAAAACAGATTCTTTGAATGGCTAGGCGAGAGTGCTCAGCTAATGGCTGATAACAGGGATTTTACTAATATGGCTCTTGCAAAACTGAGGTTTTGCAAGAGCCATAAAATTTGCGGATAAGTTATTTTATTGCCGGATAATCAGTTGTTATTTTTCGGGGGCTGCCTGTTAATGGCCAATGTCAGGACTTTCGTAATTAGCTCTATCAGCCTTGATATTCCCGTATTTTTTGGCTGAACATTTTCGACATCGGAACTTGGGGTTTTTATCTTCACTGCGGTCATAATTCAATTCTTTTGATTTGATTAAGCGATAACCCCGTTTTGTCAGTCCGCAATCAACGCAGACTTCCCTGGGCTTTATTTCCCAGAGTTCACCAATCGCGATAAAATCCTTTTGCTTGAAAATCATCTTGTCTATCCAGAAAAAAATCAAACCCCCTACCAAATTAGCCAGAATGGTGGTGGCCATGGCTCCGATATGGTCAGTTAAAAGCCAGACAAAAGCAGCCAGGATCGGAGTAGAAGCCTGCCACCGCAGTAAATACAAAAAATATCGTTTTAACATAGTCTTCCTTTTTTACAACAGGGTTTTGCGTATGAAAATTATAATCGAAGATAATGTTTTTTTGTATTTTTATCTATAATAATTTTTTCCAAAAACCAAAATTTCTTGGAATTTTTGTTTTTGATTTCTGGATGATTCTGAAATGAAGATAATGCACTCATTGCAGCTTACAGCTGTTGCATTTAGAACCGGGTATCAGGGTACCAGGTATCTTTATAAAGGCTTGGATTGAAAAAATCATCTTCATTATAACTGATGAAAATTTATTCGATGCAGTCTTCCTGTCTTTGGTTCCCTTTTGCAAGCCCTATTTGCTTGGTTTTTTACCAATAAAAAATAAGCGGTTAAAGGGAAAAATGACACGACCATCCTTTTGCAAAGGGTAGGCCAGACGGCACTGGGCCAATAACAGATTTATCATTTTTTCACGAAGTTCATCATCAGGAAGACTTTGCAAATAAGGCCTCATTCCGGTTGAACGATACCATTGAATCAGGTTTTCGTGTTTATCCATAATATGATAATAGGAGGTCTCCCATATATAAAGATCATCCATGAGGGAGCTTAATTTATCGTAGTAAAAATAGCCTGTTCGATAATGCAAAGTTTTTTGAGCATCCTTGGTGTATTGGGAGAATTCCTTTTGAGAAGCAATTTTGTTTAGAGTTTCATGTAAAGGGGAACCCTGGTTTTGGGGAACCTGAACAGCCAGTATTCCTCCAGGTTTAAGAAACCCTACCAGGTGCTTGATCACACTTTTTTGATGGGGCAACCATTGGAGGACAGCGTTTGAGAATACAAGGTCAAAATAACCCGGCATCTGGAAGTCCATGATGTCTGAATGAACCCAATAGCGCTTGGGAAAGGATTTTTTTGCTTTTTGGATCATATCTTCCGATGAATCAAGGCCAGTAATCTCGGCCTCTGGCCAACGGCCAAACAGGATTTCTGTGCTGTTTCCCGGGCCGCAGCCAACATCAAGTATGCGCCCGGGTTCATCAAGAACTATTCGGTTAACCAAGTCGATTGAGGGTTGGGTTCGTTCTTCTTGAAAGCGAAGATAGAGTTCCGGGTCCCATTGCGTGTTCATTGGCAACTCCTTGTTTTTCTCAAGATGCAAAATATCTAAGGCTAAAAGTTTTTTTTGATAATGAAAATGCTTCAATATATAAAACACTCTTGAGTTTATTGCAAAAGTCCTGATATTAGCCATCAAGCAGGCTGCTGCAAATTAATAACCTATTATTCGGTAACAGGATAACTAATCCGAAACTTTCCTTGATTCTTGCAAACCCTCAGTTCCGCAAGAGCCTCAAGATATAACTCCATTTCACTGCTGAAGCTAGATTGATTTTAATTTATTTTGCATTATATATCAAGGCCAGCCATCGCCCCACCCACAGAGCTTTGTAAAACAACTGCTTGTATTGATTGTATTTGTCAAAAATGTGGCCATTCAGGAAAAAGGCTAGTATATTTTCAGTGTAGATAAAAGAAAAGAATATTAATAATGCGGAGGAAAAAGTGAAAAATCTTCTCAAGTATATAACTAAATTGTTTAGTATCATTGTCCTTATAAGCTTTATATCGGGTTGTAATTTATTCCTAACAACTGTTTCAGCATTTCAGGATGAAACCGATGCTTCTAATAAACCCGCGACTACAAGCCTTCCTGCACTGGAAAATATTGTATCTGCGCCGATGTTAATCGGACCGGGCCTAACTAACAACGCTTATCCCGGCTGGACCTGGACTTCAGGAGAAAAGGGAACAGGGGTTTTCCGCTATAAATTGGATGACCCTGATTTATCAACCGGAGCAATTCAAAATGATGCCACTACCTATGTTTCCGGCACATCATTAAACGCCGGGAGTCATAAATTTTATCTTCAGGAAATGAACAACGATAACCAATGGTCAGAGCAGGTCAGCGCTGAAGCCTTTATTGATTTTACCGCGCCTACTGTTTTTGGCGGCATTTCTCGTACAACAGGAATCAGTTTTGTAACCAATGCCAATGCCTATGACAGTAACGGAATCGCATGTTTTAATTGGAGCGCTTCTTCCGGGCCTGGAAATCTCAATTTTAGTAATCCGGAATCATTATGCACATCAATCAGCGCCGATACTTCCGGGGAATATACGATCATGCTGGATGTATCTGATAAAGCAGGTAATTCCAACTTTAGTACTTTTATTATTTATTTTGACCGTGATGCCCAGATACTCTTGCCATTTAATGGAAATAGTCAGGATGAAAGCGCTTTTGGCCGTCATCCGGTTAAAGTATCCGGACCTACCATGGTGAGCGACCGCTTTGGTAACCCTGATTCAGCCTTTGATGTTGAAAACGGTTATCTAAAAATCGAGCAAACCCAGGTGCCTGATCTTTCCGGAGACTTTACCATAGCTTTTTGGTTCAAGCGCCATGCTTCGGGTGGCGATGCCTTCCAAAGCATTCTGAGCAATAACGGAAATGAGAATTTATCCTTGGGCCTTGTTTATAATCCGGGTCTGGGCCACCTTTTCCGAATTACAATTGACGGAACAGCGATGTTGTTTAATAATGGCGCTGACCCGGCAGTCGGAACCAATGACTATAGCTGGCATCACGCGGCTGTTGTGTTTGAAAAATCTTCACCTAACAATTCTTTAAGTTTGTACTATGACGGTGTGTTTATTCGAAGCGCATCGTGCAATAAAACTCTGAATCCACTATCTTCCAATGATCTACTTATAGGTCGTGGTTATTCTGCTGAAAGTAATTATTCCGGAGATGTTGATGATATCCTAATTTATAGCGAAAGCAAAACCGAAAGCGAGATTCAGGGGATTTATAATCGCCCCTGATCTAACAGAAAATAGATTGGCCGGGGCTGTTCAGGGCTCCGGCTCGCGGAGCTTGTTGGGCGAGTTTAAGACAGGAAATTGTTGTCTATGAATATCTTGTCTAAACCCCTTTGGACCCACTAAACAAGTTGAAATGCACAATAATATGATGATGCGACAATTTCCGTGCTTTTGAAGTTTTGGCCTTGGAATTATCGCGGCTAAAAACTTTTAGCTTTTTTAAAAAAAACAGATTTTGCCTTGCCACCCCAAAGGTCAATTCAATTCTTATTTACCTTTGGAGCTCGTCAAATTACGTTTATATCATCCTGCCTCTTAGACTCACGGATTGTTTGGCTGGAAAACCCTTTTAATTAATTTTTTGTATTTGTTTAGCTGGTTGTTACGTTGGGCGTTTCCTGCTTTCATTTCATTACAGCAGGCCAGGCTTTCCATAACTCCGTTTCGCTTCGAAATCCTTTGGTTGCTTTCGCGAGCAATAAATGCGTAGCATTTATGACCAGCGCGGCGCGAAAAAAGCGCGCCTCTGGGTTGTAGCAAGTCATTTTTGAAAAAATAACTTGCTGAGGCTCTTGCAAAACCGAGGTTTTGCAAGGATTATGAAAATTGCGGATAAGTTATCTAATTACCCGATAATAAGTTATTAATTTATTGCTGTCTGCTAATTGC
>JAFGWI010000026.1 GCA_016937215.1 Spirochaetales bacterium
CGAATGCAACCAAAGGATTTCGAAGCGAAGCGGAGTTATGGAAAGCCTGGCCTGCTGTAATGAAATGAAAGCAGGAAACGTCCAACGTAACAACCTGCTAAACAAATACTAAATTTTCATTATTATAAATTCGGGCCTATTATAAACGAAGAAGAATCATTTTGCCAGGAAAAACCGGAAATTCAAATTTACTTTTTAATAAAACCATAGTATATTCTTAGTATAAAAATAAAAAATTTTTCTATTTAAGCAAAAAAAAGAAGGAGTAAAAATATGGAGAACGACATCTTGATGAGTATGGACGACTTATTTGATAGGTATTTTCATGAGGCTCTTGCGATCAGGGCGATTTGTGATGACAAGGACTTTCCAGCAGAATATTCACCGGTTTTCGTGAGTATTCATGTTCGGGGAATAGAATATTTCCAAAACCTCGATAATTCTGATAATGGATATGAAGCGGTTTTCAAATTTTTTGACCCTGAGGTTACTAAGCGAATCACTTCGGAACTGGATAACATTGAATCCTCGGAAGCTAAAAATATTGTGTCCAATATCTGCCTGGGCGGCGAGATTGAGCAATTAGACCAGCATCTGGCTGAGACAGAAGGTGTTGCTAATTTTTTATCGGATATGATAGACAATCAAAAAAAGCTGTATATGGTCGAAGAATTCCGCTCTCATATGCTGGCCTTATATCGTTTTTTTATCAAGCCTAATATCGCGAGTTACACTGAAGAAAAAATCAAGGCGGCTTTTCAAAGGGGCCGTATAAACGACGCGATAAAACGCCACCGGAAAGCTTTTGAAAATGACCAGGAACAGGATATTGCCTAGTCATTGTTTTTGCCAAACAGGAAAAATAATGACACAGATCCAGATTTTGACGGTTCAAGGTTAAAATTATATTGATAACTTGGTATTTGCAAAAGGCTAGAATAAAAGAGCTAATTATAAAAGCCATAATATTACCCACTTTCGGCGCTTAAATAGTAATTTTTTATATTATAGAGAAATAGAAAAGGCGATTTTGCAAATCGCAATTACTTAAATCTAAATAATGTAAGAAATTACCTAAATTCACTGCGGAATGTGGGCTATTAGAAGCTGTTCTGCATAAATGACGATATAGAGGGGTATGAGTGGTTAAGTTAGGCCATATAAATCGCAAGAGCCCCAAAGATACTATTTTTTTTCGCTTTTGTTAACAAGGCATTGGCTTTCAAATTTGTCAGGTGGAAGGGGCGGCGAATAATAATAGCCTTGAATCTCATCGCATTCCATTTCTTTGAGCAGGAGAAGCTGCTCTTCTGTTTCCACACCTTCGGCAATTATCGTGAGTCGAAGGGTTTTAGCCATGTTGATGATTGCTTTTACGATTGATGCGTATTCAGCATCATCTGTGATTTGATTAATAAAGGATTTGTCAATTTTCAGCACATCCATTGAAAAGCGTTTCAGGTAGCTGAGAGAAGAATATCCGGTTCCAAAATCATCTACCGAGAGTTTTACACCCAGGTCGTTGAATTCCTTGAGCAAGCTTCTGATGTGGAGGTTGTCCTCAATCAGGATGCCTTCGGTGAACTCACACTCTATATTTTGCGGCTCAAAATCAAGTTCGATAATTTTTTCCTTCAGAAAATCCAGAAAACGGCGGTTTTTGAACTGGATTGGCGAAAGATTGATCGATATTTTTAATTGTTTTTTGTATTTTTCTTCCCAGATTTTTGTTTGTTTTAAAGAGGTGTCGGCAATCCAGATGCCCAGTGATTCGATAATACCGGTTTCCTCGGCTATGGGAATAAAATCAGCTGGTGAGATAATTCCTTTTTCCGGGTGTATCCAGCGTATCAAGGCTTCCATCCCGCAAATTTCATTTCTAGCCAGATCAAGGATGGGTTGATAATGAAGGGTGAACTCATTATTGTTCAGAGCTTTTCTGAGTTCTTTTTCCAGTAAAATCCGTTTATTAATGGCGTTATCCATATAGTCTTGATAAAAGGTGAAAGTGTTTTTACCCCCTTCTTTTGATTTAAACATGGCAATATCAGCGAATTTGAGTAAATCCTCGGATTTGGCTTTTTCTGAAAAGGAATCTGGTTCATAAAGGGATATACCTATGCTGGCTGTTAAATGATATTCGTTTTGTTCGAGAATGATGGGCTGGCGAATCGTTTCAATGATTCTTCGGGCAATAACCGACGCGTAAACAGCTTTTTTTATGTCCGGAGTAATAATAATGAATTCATCGCCTCCGATTCGGGCAAAATAGTCACTGGCTCGTAAAATCTTGTTAATTCTGCTACTGATAATTTTAAGGATTTCGTCTCCTATATCGTGCCCCATGGTGTCGTTTATGTTCTTGAATCGGTCCAGATCTATAAAGAAAACAGCCATTTTCTGGTTATTGCGATAGATCATTTCAATACTTTTGGAAAGGAATGAATTGATGGCATACCTATTGTAAAGACCTGTGAGGCTGTCTTTCATAGCCATTTCCTTTATTTGCATTTCCCGCTGCTCCAGTAATTTAATGGTTTTTTGTAATTCATCATTTTTCATTATCATCTTTTTTTCTATTGTCGCGCGGGAATATTCAAAGAAATAGGTCATGGTTGTAACCATAAGGTAAGTAGAAAAAAAACGAACCAGAATTTCCTGATTATAATGGATATTGAATAAATTTTTAAGAGGCGTATAAACGATTATGGCTGTTATGAGAATGAGACTGAGAGAAAAAAACAGGGCTTTATGGCGATGGATAGCTGTAAAAACAACCAGTGGATAAACATAATACCACATGTAGCCGGTCTCTGATGCGCCGCCGCTTATAAAAAGATAAATAAAAAAAACAAGGGTACTGGAAAAATTAAGATTATCGATTAGAAAAAAACTTTTGGTAAGTCGATGGTGAATGTAGCAGAATATTACAATGCATAATAACAGCAGGGTTAACATTCCGATCATGAAATTATTACGGGATAGGTTAATAAACGTGAAGATTGAAAGAGAAATCATTGAAATATAGGTTGTGGCGGAAGCGATGATTACTTTTGTTTGAATTTCAAAGGGTTTGTCGGCGAATTCTTTATTAATAAAAATTCTTTGGATGAGTCTTATTAGTTTTGAAATTTTGGGTGCTTTTAGCTTTTCCATGTTCCTTATATCAATGAAATATTCTATTTATTAATCTAATAGATTTGGACTTTGATATCCACTTTAAATTATAAACTTTTTACATGGAAGCTAATTGCAAAAATCCTGGCATTAACTATCAGGTATTGATATCTTCATATTTCTGTTCAGCAATGGGTTTTTGGGGATATTTTTTCAGTGATTTTTTGTAACAAGCCACTTTTCTCACTAAAATATTAATTTCTTATATTATAGATAAATATAAAAATCGATTTTGCAAATCGCCAATTCTTAACAAAGTAAATTGCAAAAGCCCTGACATTTACAATTAGCTCATTTGAATATTCTTTTTGGCTGCGCTATACTTAGGGGGAACTAAGCTCAGAGAGAGAGGAATAGTGATGAAAAATTTAATGATGGGTATTTTATTTTTAGTTTTGTTTTTTTCATGCGGAACACAGGGAGAGGGAACACGACCCATATCTTCCAATTTATCAGTAGGAAAATCCATTTTAGGGGGTTATTCTCCCATCTCTTTGCAAGCTGAGCTGGTAAAAAAGGCTGTAAATTATTTAATTCTTCAAAAACAAGGTGAATATCCCCAGGTGGTTTCTATCAAGGTGATAGAGGCGTTTTCGCAGGTTGTTTCAGGTACTAATATCAAGCTCATTATCGCATATAAAATTAAAGATGATTTTCATGAGCACCAAGCGCTGGCAGTGGTGAATTTTGATCTTCAGGCAAATCCAAGAGAGATTCGGGAGCTTATCCCTGACTATAAAGCCCAATCCTGAAGCGAAAAAAAACCGCTTCACCCTCTCTGGGCAAAGCGGTGACTAGTGTTTTGAAATTGAATTAATCTGAATCCTCTGTGTCTGAATCGGAATCTGAATCTGAATTAAGATAAAGCATGATAAGGAACAAGCCAGAAATGATCAATAATACCGGCCACCAATCGGAAATGAAATTGGTAAAATTAATCCCTGGTTTGCCCAGTGAAAAAATCAGGAAAATCAAAGATAGCAGAATGATGAATATCGCGGGAATGATAATGGCTACCTGGTATTTCTCCCTTTTCCGGTACGCATAGGGCAAAAGAGAAATTCCGGTAATGAACATGGCCACAGGCCACCAACGCTCCAGGCTTTCTTTGGAAAGAATGGTATTCATCAATAGAAAAAATATTCCTCCGAAAGTGAAAATCATGCCGGGAATAATATAAATCTCGTTTTTGCCTTTTATAAACACAAGGTAAAGAATCACCATGCCGAAAAAGATGATCGGAACAGGCCACAGATTTTCATAGGATGGAAGGAAATCAAGAGTCCAGAGCAGAAAGACTCCTCCCAATAGAATAGATACAACCCCGAGAATCAGATATTTGTTTGGATGCGCTGGTTTATTGTCTGACATATTACATATTCTCTATAATTTTATTGCCGAATTCACTGGTGGAAACCTGTGTGGCCCCTTCCATAAGGCGGGCAAAGTCATAGGTAACGGTTTTGTTGGCTATTGCCCTGGACATCCCCTTCCAGATCAGATCAGCTGCTTCCTGCCAGCCGAGATATTCAAGCATGAGCTTGCCGGAAAGAAGGACTGAACTGGGGTTCACCATGTCCTTGTCAGCATATTTGGGGGCTGTGCCGTGGGTTGCCTCGAAAATAGCATGACCTGTGATGTAATTGATATTGGCGCCAGGAGCGATACCAATCCCGCCGACCTGGGCAGCCAAGGCGTCGGAAGCATAGTCGCCGTTAAGATTCATGGTAGCGATCACATCAAAATCCTTGGGCCGGGTAAGGATTTGTTGTAAAAAGATATCCGCTATAGTGTCCTTTATCAGGATTTTGCCCTCAGGCACCTCGCCGCCGCAGTCATCCCATGAAACCACCTTGTCGCCATATTCCCGCTTGGCCAGGGCATAACCCCAGTCACGGAAAGCTCCTTCAGTGAACTTCATGATGTTGCCCTTGTGTACAAGGGTCACGCTTTTACGCTTGTGCTGAATAGCGTATTCAATAGCTGAGCGGATAAGACGCTCTGTGCCGGAAATACTAATCGGTTTAATACCAAGCCCGGAATCTGTTTTAATATTCCAGCCAAAGTTTTCTTTCAGAAAAGCCAGAAGCTTATTAGCCTCAGGAGACCCTTCCTTGAGTTCAAAACCAGCGTAAACATCCTCGGTATTTTCCCGGAAAATAACCATATCCACATCTTCGGGATTTTTTACCGGCGAAGGAACCCCCTCAAAATAACTCACAGGTCGAAGGCAAACATATAAATCCAGGCGCTGCCTTAAGGTGACATTTAAACTGCGAAAACCGCCGCCAATTGGAGTGGTTAAAGGCCCCTTAATGCCGACCAGATATTCAAAAAAATCATCGATGGTTTTTTCAGGAAGCCAGTCGCCGGTTTTGTTTTTAGCCTTTTCGCCGGCATAAAGCTCCATCCATTCTATCTTTTTTTCTCCTCCATAGGCTTTTTCAACAGCCGCGTTCATCACGCGTTCAGAAGCTCGCCAAATATCCGGGCCAATGCCGTCACCTTCGATAAAAGGAATAATTGGATTATCAGGAACAATCAGTTTGGAACCGGAAATAGTAATCTTATCAGCCATGGTATCTCCTTGGGAATTTTTCTTCCATAAATGTATCAAAAAGTTATAGCTTTGCCAAGCCGGACTTTTCAATACCTTTAATTCCCGTTCAGAAAATCCTGTAAAAAAGAAATAGTAAATGCCGCTTTCCGCGTTTAAAATCCTTAAAATCTTATTTTATAATAAATTAAGATAGTTGGGCGTGAATCGCTATGGAAAAACTCATGAATGGAATGATTTTTATGGGGCGCTCCCGGCTGCTGCCTTATTTTGGAAGTAGATGAATTGGGTGCGAAAAATTCCGGCCAGGTTTACTCCGGCAGCCGGGCCGGGCTTTCCGCCACTTCGCCTCGCGGCTCCGACCGCCCGGGCCGCGAAATTATCGCGGCCCGGGCGTTGGGGAAGTATTTTTGAAAAAATACTTCCCCTGGCTCCAATCCCTGCGCCAAAACACCCCGGCTGCCGGGGACAGACCTCCGCCGGGGACAGACCTCCGCCGGGGACAGACCTCCGCCGGGGACAGACCTCCGCCGGGGACAGACCTCC
>JAFGWI010000264.1 GCA_016937215.1 Spirochaetales bacterium
GAAGCGGAGTTATGGAAAGCCTGGCCTGCTGTAATGAAATGAAAGCAGGAAACGCCCAACATAACAACCAGCTAAACAAATACCAATAATATAATAAATTAGCTAAATTCACTGCGCTAAGGGGGTTATAATGCTCCGCTTATATTACCAAAAGAGAATCGAAAACAAAAATTTTCAGATTCGAACTGAAAATTCTTTATTGAAAAATCGTGACAATAGCCAATCCCCAATCTCAAAGATCCGGAATTATAATATAATTTAAAAAGAGCCATAAAATCCAAGAAAAATTCAAGCTCAGGAAACCATGACAGACCCTTTAAAGGCTGAAATTGCCAAAAAGACTTTGCTCCTATAATCACGGCCTCCTGCTCTTTTAAAAAAGCAAGAAGGGTATACTCTTTTCCCAGCCAGGTTTTGGCCCATTCCAGAGAAAGCTCGCCATAAAATTCTGCTGTGTCACTAAAATTCCAACGGGGAAGGGTTCTGGGAATTAATTGAGATGCTTCGCCCAATTCTCTCCAAGCCCCTTTAATTTCAAGATTTATAAGATCAATACCCACAAGAAGGCCAGCCTGGAAATTCACCACAGCCCCAAAAGTCGGCGGCAGGGACACATCATACCATTCCACAAGCCCCAGGATCCCGCTTCCAATGGCTGTTCCACCCAAAAAAGCATTTTGTGGGGCTAACCAATGGTTCCTCCCAAACAAACCGCTGGTCACCAAAAGATTCCGCTCTGGTGCTAATTGAAGACTTTCAACAACTGAGAAGTGATTTAATTCCCTGACAGTCTCATAAAGCTGCACAGCACCCAAGAGACTAAGCTGAAAAACACTACTATCAGCCTTATTCCACACAAACAGAGGATAATCAAGATTCAGGCTATATTTTTTCTGCTGATGGTAAAACCTCAGCTCCTCGGCTAAATCCAAGGCATAATACCTCTGATTATAACTCAAAGTGGTGGTCATAAAGGGGAATACCAGGCTGAGGGATAAATCAGCTAATAGCTGCTTGGCTTCAGGGTTATAGAGCATTCCTATATAGTAACTGTTTTCCTGAAGAGAACTATAACCATACACACCAGCTCCATAGGCATTTCCCTGGGGCCCCATAGAAAATAAAGGACTCCACATCAGGGGCATGGCTATATCCATAAAAACTCGGGAATCTGAGGGCTCTTTGATATCGTTTTTTTTATTTATCGCCCCTGACAATTGGGAGCCTTTTTCCTGATAATGAGTCCACAGCTCATCACGCCGCGCAAGCCAGGAAGGCCGAAGGTCTTTGAAATCCGGCACAGTTTCCCGGTGGATCTGGTCTGATTCCAACTCCCTGACAACAACTCCAAAGGCTGAATAGCTGGCATACAAATATCCGCCTTTTTGGTTTTCAACCGGAAAAAAGGCAGCAATCTGATCAACACATTCGCGTATAAACACCCCTTGATCAAAGCTGTAAACAGCTACTGTGTTCTCACGATCAGAACTGAACACAAAGCGGCCGTCAGATAAAAAACCCGAAGCAAAATCATAGGCTTCATCATGGGTAATAAGGCTGAACTGGTTTTTATCAAGATCATAAAGGGCTACATCACCCTGCCCGCTTTTCATGCAGTCCAGAGCTAAAAAGCGTCCATCAGAGGATACAGCCAGCTCTGTTACTGAAATCCCATCAGGAATAGCCAAGGGGCGCAAACTGAGACTTTCAAGATCATACTCATAAACAACATAATTGTAGGAAATGCGTTGAGTCACAAAAAGCCGCTTGCCATCAGGACTCAGAAGGCAGTCAAAAAAACCTGTTCCCGGTAATTTTTGAATATTCCGGGCCAAAGCCCGGTCTTCACCTTCACTCCACTCTATATCCGCAAGGTAAAGCTGGTTATGATTTTCACTGTGCCAAAGTGGGCTGCTTTCAGGGGTGTTTTTTATAAAAACAATCCTATCAGCATCAGCATTAACGGAAAATTCATTGGCAATTAGGCCTTCTATAGGAATAAAGATAGAGGGATTTTCAGTCAAAACCCCGGACACATCTGAGCCTGGGAACTCATTGGGTCTCCAAAAACCAAGACAAGGACTCTGAGTAAGACTAGATCGAAAATGTAGCAAACCCTTGTTTGTCCGAACCAGCCGCCCCCACTGAGGTTCGCTGTAAGCATTTCGGGGAGTCCGAATTCGCCCAAGAGGCAAATCCCTGGCAAATGCATATTTAGCGCTTAATTCTTTTCGAATATCCCCCCACGCAGTTTCCAAATCCAGCCCTGTGTAGGCTTGAAAGGCCATGCTTTCCAAGGGCAAGAAAGATTGATTTTTTTGCTCCTGAATCTTCAAAAAGCCTTCATCTCCGCAATGATCATAAACCCAGTCTTGCAGCAGCATGCCCGAAAAATAGACTCTTAAGGCGCCGGGAAAACCCATACCCGCGTTTGAAACCTGATCATAATTCCACATCTGGCCTTCAAGAACCGCGGCCCGGATAGGCAAACTGGCGTATTCCGATGAGCGATAGCCCTCAAGAAAGCTTGTGCAACCTTCAATGGACAGATCAGAAAACAATATCGAATATTGCCCGGGAAAATCCGCCCCAAAAAGCCCCGATAAAGCAAAAATAAGGCCAGATTTTCCACTCAGATTATGCATATAATGGGAGAACTCATGAATCAAAAGGGATTTTGGTGAAATTACTTGAGCGCTGACCATCTGTTGTCCGATTCGCAATGGAAAAGTAATTGTAACACCTCCAAAGGGAGGGGAATCCTGGGTACCATAGAGAATCACAAGGGGCTTTTCCGGCGGCAATAGCTTAAAAAAGCCGGTCACAATCTCAAAGGCATCTTGAGAAATCGCAAGATACTCCTCTAAAGCCTTTTCATCAGCTTTTTTATAGACAAACCTGAAATATTCATTCTCCTGCTCAAGCCAGGGGCCAAATGATCGGTCAGGATTCAGCGATGACACCTCAAAAAGCCTTTCATCAGCAACCAGAGGGAAGGCAATCAACACCAAACATATAAGCGAAAAACCTAAAATTAAAGAAATTCTTTCTTTCAACATGTTAACTCCTGGATTACGATAGCAAAGATTGATGCCCAACCTCAAAATACCTAGGCATTGCCTATAAATTACTTGCCTGCTTTCTTTCTGAAACCCGGCAGACTAATAAAAATACACATCAGTGCTGATTGCAAAAGTCCTGACATTAGCAATCAGCAGGCAGCTCTAATTTATAACTTATTATCAGTTAATAAATTAACTTATTCAAAATTTATATGATTCTCGCGTAATCACCGTTTTGCAAGAGCCTCATCATTATCCCGCTTTTTGCGCCAAAATTGCAAAACACACCCATCAACTATAGTTTAATCATAATACACAATTTTATGTTACCAATCCAGCAAGGCAATACAAAAATGTAAATAATCAACAATTTATCGATTTCTGTAGTCGAATTTCGAAATAGGGTAACAGCCATGGATTATTAGCGCCTTCACACATAGGGTGAATCCCATTATGCTTACAGCCATTTTGAGAATATTCATAAGCAGGCAGATAACATGAAATTCGCCCCAAGGGGCTAGCAAAAACAGCCTCATTGCCATTCTGAAAAGTTACAATTGAGGCACAAAGCAGCAGCTGGCATGCCTGTAAAAAGGTACCACACAGGCTCACAGGCACTGAAGGGTACAAAATTTGAAAAATTAACTGGCTTCAGAATCATTTTTTATAGCATGATTATCGCCTCATAGCTTGAACAAAGTAAAGATGATAGATTCAGTTAATCGATTGAAAAAGATAAAGCATCAATTTCAGTGTTTTCGGTGCTTTAATTGACAAAAGCTTAATTCTCATTCAATCAATTTTTTCTTTCTACCATGCTTCTTCAATAAAAAAATCGGGAATAATATTTAACGGAAATTAGACCTCGAACAAGCCCGGGGTCAAAAGCAATGGCACTATCAGATTCACACTCGATGAGTTATCAAGAATACAAAACCATGGCATTCCGCCAAAATTCTTTTGGCCGGTAAATAAACAAGGCCGTACTTTTTCAAAGAATCGATACCTTTTTACTAAACCGGTATCTTGACAGAGGCGGCAAGCTTTACCTATAGTCAAAACAAGTTGGTAGCGAAAAGCTCCTATCAAAGGGCTGTCCCAATAAAAAAAGATAGCATTTGTTTAGCTAAATCGAATCCTCTTGGTCATCGCGTTAGGGACAGGAGGCATGTCTGACAATTTTTTCAAAAATTGTCATACAAAGCGTTTTTGGCTGGATAATTTCCAGATAGGCTGCATGTATATAGTGAATGCCAATGAGCATTCACGTATATAGTGAATGCCAATGAGCAATCACGTTAGCGAGCCATAAATACGAAGTATTTATGGCCAGCACAAAAAACCTTCGGAGCAACAGCGGAGTGCCGGATTGCCCGGAATTTAAAACCGCGCAAACAAAGGAGATATCATGATTTCCGACTCCACTCCATATAACACCCCTTTCATCATGCCCTGGGAAGAAAAACCCGCTGATCACAGGGATGTTCTATGGCGCTATTCCAAAAACCCCATTATCAAAAGGGATAGCACCAAAAACTCCAACAGTATTTTTAACAGCGCTGTTGTGCCCTTTAAAAAGGCTTTTGCCGGTGTGTTTCGCGTTGACGACACTTCCCGGCGCATGAACATCAACCGGGGCTTTTCCAACGATGGAATTAACTGGAACATTGATGATAATCCCATTAATTTTATTCCTGTTAATAATGATATTCCGCCATCGGACTATAAATACGACCCTCGTGTCATCTGGATCGAGGACCGCTATTATATTATTTGGTGCAATGGATATCACGGCCCCTGCATCGGCGCAGGCTATACTTTCGATTTTGAAAAATTCTATCAAATGGAAAACATCCTCATGCCCTATAACCGAAACGGCGTTTTGTTTCCCCGAAAAATCAAAGGCCAATTCGCCCTGCTCCAGCGCCCCAGTGATGGAGGCCATACGGCTTTTGGCGACATTTTCTATTCCGAATCGCCTGACATGATTTTTTGGGGCAAACACCGCCATGTCATGACCACCGACACAAGACAAAGCGGATGGCAAAGCACCAAAATCGGAGCAGGTCCCGCGCCAATTGAAACAAGCGAGGGCTGGCTCATGATTTATCATGGCGTGCTCACTTCCTGCAACGGTTATGTTTACAGTTTCGGTGCCGCCTTACTGGATCTGGACCAACCATGGAAGGTGATCGCCAGAGGACGGCCCTATCTGTTGTCGCCTCAAAAAAATTACGAATGCCTCGGCGATGTTCCCAATGTGGTTTTTCCTTGCGCTGCCCTGCATAATAATGAAACAGGACAAATCGCTATTTACTATGGCGGAGCAGACACTGTCACCAACCTTGCTTTTGGCCGAATCGACGAAATCATCGATTTTATAAAAACCAATAAAATGGACTAGGCTGCCGAAAAAAAAATCCTGGGAATCTATTGATCCTCCACAAACAAAAACCCGGATAAAAAAATGCTATTTCTTCAGCACCTATTCTTTTTGGGCGTTACCTGATAAGCCCATAAACAGCAATTCGTTGCAGTTACAATTCCAAATATAAACTTTAATTACTGCAGTTTCATACCATCGGCTAATTTTTATTCTTAACAAAAGGTTTATATTTGGAATTGTTGTACCAGGGGCTTTCAGGCCGGGCTA
>JAFGWI010000265.1 GCA_016937215.1 Spirochaetales bacterium
GTATTTCCATATATTGACAGCTTCTCCATTTTCATTGATATTTTGGGTTTTTACAATCTGGCCTCTGTCATTATAAAAGGTTTCTGTAATTATTTCTTTCCAGGTTTCGCCATCTTTGTATTTCTGAATGCCTTGTATGGGCATGTTCAGTTTGTTGTATTTTATTTCAGGTTTGGCTTCATTTGCATTATCCATCTCATTCATTTTAGGTGATAGGGCGTGAATCAGGTTTCCCCATTCATCGTAATTATAGCTCTGGATTGGTGTTTGTACAGTTTTAAGGGTTTCGTTTTCCGCGTCCCAGATATCCACACTTGGCAAATGGCTTTCTTTTAGCTGGCCAAATCCGTTGTAAATGTTTGTTCCTAACTGATAGGTTTGAGTATCACCTTCCTGGGTGTTGATAACAACATTACTGTTTAATACATTTCCTTTACTATTGTATTGATAATTCCAGGTATAGCTATCATCATTTTCGGTGGAAACTTTTTGAATGGCTTCTGTTAATCTTCCTGCCCAGTCTGATTTCTGGTTGGATATGAGTTCATTGTTCTCGTTATAGATTTCAATTCTGTTATCTTCGTCTGTATAAACAAGTTTGACATGGGGTGTCCAGTTGTCTGGGTCACCATCGGTGTTGGTTATTCCGTTTTCATCGGGATAGATGATGTATTGAATACGGTTAAGGTCGTCGTATTTGAAACTGGTTTGCAATTGTTTTGCGTTTCCAACAATATCTACTTCACCGTTTGTTTTTACTTCATAATCATAATCGATTTTTATAATGTCCGTAAGGCGGCCCCATTCATCATAGACATTATCTATTGTATTTGGAACCGTCAGACCGCCAACTGGTATTTTCTCGCTTATAAGGTCGGGTCGGTTCAGGCTATCAAAGCTATAAACTTTCTTGTGATCTCGCTCATCAGTGGCAGTAATGATGTTGTCATTATCGTTAATACTATTCTGTTTATGCCATATTTTTGTTGCCGTATCTACATCTTCACCTTCTTTTAAATAAATATCTGTTAAGCGGTTAATTTTGTCATACTTGTATTCTGTTATAATATTATGATTGTTTTTCACATAGTTTAAAAGCCCCGTATCCGGATAAAAATGGTAATAAGTGCTTATTGTATCACCATCATAGATTATGTGATCTTCATTATCATTTACATTAAACCCGGATAATTGTACTTCTTTGAGATAGGATTTCTCATCATAAACATATGTTGTGGTGATATCATGGGATTTTTTGGTTTCAAGAAGTCCATTGTCAGTATATGTCATCTTGACCTCGTTGGGTTCCGTGTCAGCATTATTTGAGCTAATAATAATTTTACTGGGTTTTCCTATTTCGGTATATGAACTCTCTTCATAAACAAAATCGGTTTTTATTATAGAGTTATTATCTACTGTATCTGTTTCAATTGTATAATCAATCAGGTTCATGATGTTCGGGTTGTTTGAAGCCGGGTCAAGATAAAAAGTTTCTGAAATTTTACCGGTTCGTCCATCGATTGTTTTTATTCTGTTTCCATAGGAATCATAGGTGTAGTCAATATTGTAATTTCCGCGACTATGATGCACTTGTTTGATTAACTCTGTGGCAGGATGATAGCTGTAAGTGATTGTATCAAAGTCACCTTGGTTAAGACCGCCGGTTGTTTTGTTATTTAAGATAGTTCCAGTCATTTCTAATATTCTGTTATTGACTGGTGTGTCCGTAGCGTTTGCCGGTGCAATATATTTTAGCCATGCCGTTCTGTTATAGACAGTTACTTCATGTCCATAACCAGTTCTTTCTGGGTTACCCTCCTTCTTTTCCAATTCTTGACGCGTCTCTTCATTATCGAGGGTTTTATAGGTATAGTCAAAATTATAGCTAGTTATAAACTGATCTTTTTTAATTTTACAGGAATTTATATAACGATTACGAGGTAGATAATCAGAACCACCTGCCTGGCCTATTGCTGAATTCAACTCATATTCATAATTTGTAGTTGCCCCATTAATAGTACTGCTTTTAACTGTAAGTTTGTAACCCTGGTATGCTACATTATATGATAGCGTATAGATATAATCATAGCGATTATAATAACCATTGGAAAATGTTCTCTTAGTAGTCGTATGTTTGAACTGATAGGGGCGCTTGGAAATACCCACTCTATTTTCATTATATCCATAGCTTTGAACAGCCCCGGTTGGATAAGTTATTGTATTCAATAGTTGCAGGCTAATTTTTTGACTTGAACTAGATATTTCATTGTAATCAACATCACTTGGATCTGTTCCCTTTGGCCAGTGTTGTGGGTAATAGGAACCTTCATATAAAGTAACTCCAAGAGCATCTGGTTTTACTCGCTCGCTGTATTGGTACCATAAATATTTGTGACTTTCCACACTGTCGGTAATATCATAACCATACTCAAGGTTCATCACATTTGTATATTCATATTTTGTTGTACGGCCCATAAAATCAGTAAAGGAAGTTAATTTGCCGATTGCTTGTTCGTTATCATCAACATCATAAGTGAAAACAATTGTTTCAGGGGTGTTATCAATTGTATAGTTAATGGCAGTAATTTGGCGGTGTTCACCTTTTGTCTCATATTGAAAATTTACCTTACGTTGTACGGCGTCCTCTATATAGGAAAGCTCCTCAGGATTGGTAGAATCATAGTTATATGTAATCTGGAATTTACCAGAACGGTTGGTTTTACTGGTAACCTGGCCATTCTCATTGAATATGTATTGTTCACCGGATTTTAGCTGTAGTGTATAATCTTTATTTGCTTCATCATGGGTGAGTTTAAAATAGGTGCCATTCTGGTTGTAGACAAAGCTGCCATCTTTCCATTCTTCTATTTTTATTTTGGCACCTGATTCAAGGCGTAAATATTTTTTATCATCATGGTTCTCAAGCCAAGGGAGGTTAATGGTCCAACCAAAAGCAAAGTGCTTTATTGGCGCCAGGTTGCCTTCTTTGGCAAAAAGTTCCGCTTCCGATGTACTGTAACTTCGGCTTATCACAAGGTCGAAATTGTCAGGGCCGGGAAGTGTAAAATCATTTACATCAATTCGCAGGCTGCCGGATTGAGGTGAAACAGATTCATGATGATTATTAAAAGTGGTTCCTGCTGGAGACATGCCGGCGTCGTTATAACTGTTCATGCCAGGGTCCCGGTATGGAGCTGCCATTACCTGGTATTCTGAAAAATGGTGTACTGTAGCATGAAGGGTATTGTTTTCAGCATCATAGTATGAATCCTGCAAGTGTTCCCAGTTTTTACCGGTTTCATTCCAGTAGTAAATACCTAAATTCCATACATTAAATCCTTCAGGAATAGCTAGCGGATCTACTTTAAAGGTCAGGTCAATATATTTGGTAAAGGCTTCATCGATGATTGAATCTGTAGAATCAAGCCTTTTAATACTAAAGGCGTTTCCTACTTTTTCTGCAAATCGATTGTCTGGTAATTCTTCAACCGCAGTCAGCACAACTTTGTTTCCGCTTTCAAATTGACCATCGGGAATGGTGACTTCCATATTTTCAAAAGCTGCTTCGCCACCTTCAACTTCAATTGTTTTTTCTTCTTTTCCAACGACAATTGTTGCAGTGTTACTCAATGGGCTGACATTTCCGGCTTGGTCGATAGCCGCGATTGCGTAATCATACTCAGTTCCTGCTGTTAATCCTCCATCAATAAAGTTGCCAAGTATCAGATCGCTTTCATCCCTTTGGAGTTCCAGGTACAGGCTTCCGTTCCGGTAAATTCGGTATTTGGAGACTTCATTGGTATCATCATCCCAGTTCAAAAATGCGCGATTGATTCCAGAGATGGCTTTAAAACCTGAAGGAGATAAAGGGTTTTCTCTATCCAACCTTAAAGTTCCGGCTGCTGGTGTCTTGTTGCCGGCTTTATCAACAGCCACAATCATAATACTATACTCACCATCCACATCCAAGGGAGCTAACCGTATGGAATGGGTAGATGGATCATAGTTATCAGAACTTACAGGATATGAATCATAATTAACAAAAATATTGCCATTTTCATCAGTCACCTCACCTGTTGAAACGATCCGGTTTACATTCACCGCATAATGGTCTATTCCGCTTCCATTGTCGCTGCTGGCAAACTCAATTACAGGTTGGTTGTCGCTGGTCCATCCCGCAGGTGTAACCATTACTTCAAAATCGTCTGGTGGTGTTGTATCAAGGGTAATGCTGGCTGTTTTGAGTGTAATGTTTCCGGCCATGTCATGCGCTTCAATTTCAATCATAATAGGGCCGTCCATCAACATGGATAGGTCATGAATATAATTAAAGCTGGCAGCAATTAGGCTAAAATTATTTATTAACACACCATTTATTTTCAGACTAACAGTAGAGAGATTGCTGTCACTTATATTACCGGATATTTCAAGTGTTGAAGAATTTAGTAAGGCACCATTTACTGGTGTTAAGAGGTTAATTACAGGCGCCTGGGAATCAACATTTACAGTCAGGTATTTGGTTTTGCTGGTACCAGCCTGGTCTGTAATTTTTACTTCGATGATGTTTTCGCCGGGGGCCAGGGCAAGCGGCTGGCTTGTAAAGCTGCTTCCGGTTACTGTAGTTGTTTGTCCCATGATTTCAACTTCAAAGGGGCCGTAGCCATTAATTGTTCCTTCGATGGTCACACTATCATCGCTCTGGCAGCTGTAATTTTCCGGGCTTGTTATTTCGAAAAACAGCTCCGCTGTCTTGATGACCCGGAGGTTTCTTGTTTCAGCGAGGCTTCCATTTGAATAGGCGCTTACGTCAATCAGGTTCATTCCCGATGACAGGCTGATAAAGTCATAGAAGATTCCGCCGTAGACGGTTACGGAATGTCCTTGTATCTTCAGGGTGTATCCGCTTTGGATTGTTCCGCTGACCAGGAATATACTATCTTTGGTGATGGTTTCATCTGTCTGGTCCAGGTTCAGTATGGACCCGGCAAAGGGGGATATGCTTATTTCAAATTTATTCACTCTGGCCTGGCTGTCTATGGCGTAAAATTCCAGGCTTGTGTAGTTTCTCGGAACAAGGTTGATGCTTTCAAAACTCAGTGTCTTGAAACGCGGATTGATCGAATAGTTTGTTGCGGCCACTCCGTTCACGGTTACGCTTGTGCTCGCGTCCGGGGTGTATAATATGAGTTCGGTGGTTTCCAATGGAAAGTTTGTGGACAATGCCTTGACAGGCGGCCAGATGATCCGGACTTCCGGTAATTGTTCTTTAGAAGGGCTTCCGTAGAGTTCCAGGGCCCCTTGTGGTGGTGTGATGATATTGATTCTGTCGATGTTATTGCCGCTGCTGTTAAAAGCCAGCAGTTTTTGATTATTGCCAATTATCAGGTCGTTCCAGAAACCGTATTCAAGGCTATTTACATCAGCGTTTCCTGCCTGGACAACCCGTGTGGTTTCCAGTTGCATGGATAAAGGCAAAACAATTATCTCGCTTGCCATGGTGTTGTTCCATTGAACAAAGGGTTCATAGAATTTTTCCCACAGGAAGTTCACGTTAAGAAGGTTCAGGTAGGCATTTCCCTCTATTTCAAGATAATTACTTCCATTCCAGACAGCCGAAGCAGGAACGGGAATACTATAAATTTCATTTCCGTTCAGGACAGTTGAAGGGTAGGCTGAGAATTCTTCCTGATTGATTTTTACCTGAAGATTCGCGTAATGGGTTCCCTGGGTTGCTATCTGTAACTCGAATGGTTTTTTTCCCGGAGCTTCAAAATTCATGACAAAGGGGTTTGCCAGGTTTTGTGGTTCATCAAACCTGATGTTGTTGAGATCAGGATATTTTCCGTATCCCCAGAATTCCGCTTCGGCGATTCCGCCTGTTCTGATGTCTGTTCCTTCAACGGTGATTTTGATTTTAGTGGTATTCTGGTTGGCCGAGGGCTGGATCCTCATCCAGCCGCTTGTGGGGTTTGTTGTTTGAAAGATAAGGGATTCGCTGCTCCCCTGACAAAGGTAAACCTTGAACAAGCCTCTGGCGTTTTCCCGAAAATATAATTTGATGAGCGAGATGGAACTCGGACCAGCCAGGTTAAAATCGGCGCTGTGGTTATAATTTCCCGGCAGGGAACCGATGATATCATCCAGATTTTCAGGATGCAGACTGGAAAGATAATAGCTGTTGGCCTGCCAATAGGTGGACAGGTCACCATCGGCGGCGTTTATGGCCTGGCTGATGAGCGGGGCGCTTCCCGTTCCGGTTATCGAAAGGGGTTTTAATTTCCTGTAATAGGAGTGTTGCGCCTCGCTGATAATGTATATTTCCTTGATTTCAAAGGATGATGCAGCGTCCTTGATATTAAGACGTATTTTTTCCGTTAAGAGTTCATCACTGTTAGTGAGAATGGAAACCGCGTTATCGCTGACATTGCTAATGGTCCCAGCTGTATAGCCTTTGTACTGATTATTCTGAAAAAACAGCACATCAATAAAGTCCGTGATAATTTGTCCCTGCAATTCAATCTGGTACACACGGGAGGGGTTGTCAAATTCCAGCTCGATCCAGGCATCACCGGAAACAGCCGAGGCTTTCCATCCGGTATTCATGTTGCCATCCATCATGTTTGATGCTTGGTGGGTGGAATCCAGGGATGAGGAGGCGCTGATGCTGTCAACTCCGGCAAAGAGTGGTATGTTGAAGAAAGCGAGGATCAAAAAACATAATCCTCCCATAAATTGTTTTATACTACCGATACCCCGGCCCAGGGTCCTGGGGTTGCGCCGATGGTTCCGCTCCGCTTCACCGGCTTTATTTCGCGGATGTGTTGATGTTGACTCAATGAGCTTATCCAGTTTATCGCTTGGTATCTTTGTATCCGCGAAGTTTCCCGGGACATCCAGCCGGCCAAAGGCCATCCGTGCAGCCTCCTGAGGCATCGGTGGTATGGACATCTGACAGTTGTTGTCATCGGTGTAACTTCCTGAAGTATCGGTCGTATTCATCAATATATTCCTTCCATTTTCAAGGTTCAATTTTCTGTTTATTCGGTTTATGCGTTTTGTGTTCATTTCTGTTCCTCCTATTCACCCAACTCGATTTTTGTGGTGGAGGAATCGTAATAATCCATGTAATTCGCTTCCTGGTTATTTTCTCCGCCAAAACTGGAGTCTGCAAGATCTGTAAAGGCCTGGCCGTAACTTTCATCAGGGGCAAGGTCTTCCTTTATTCCGGCGTAGTAGCTGTTTTTAAAGTCACAGGCTTCAATAAGCAGTTCTGTTGAGAAAGTATGGATACCGATAAAATTATGATCAAAAATGACATTCTTCAGTTCGCTGACAGCGCCATTTTCAACCGCCACGCCGCGGATGGCCTGGTTAATTACCACCGGTTCGGCTTGCTCGCTTTCCCCGATAAAGGCATTGGAGCCTTGTTTCAAATAAATACCTTGCCAGAAATATTCATCTGTTTCCGGTCCCATTACAGCGCCAGGCATAACAGTCAAGCTATTTCCGTTTCCGATCGTAAGACTGTATCCTTCGGTTAGTGGGTCAGTATTTACACCACTTGGCTCCTGGGCAATTGAAATATTCGCGCCACTAGCGATGGTCAGCTTAATGTTTTCACTGGTCCCGTAAATCCAACCGGAAACTTTCACGTCTCCTGTTAATTCATGAGTATCGCTCCATATCTCGTTATAATAGAGGTCGCCTTCATAGGTGTTATGAACCTTAATATTTATGGTTTTTATTATGAAGCCGCCGTCGCTGTCTGTCACTCGTACATTAAGGTTCGAGTCTGTAAATGAAGCGATACTTTCAGAATGAAGAAAACGAATGGTAGGTGTCCGTGTATTCATGTTCTCAGGTGTTCCGAGGAGATTTGTGTTAAGGCCAAGGTTCCATTGGTAGGTGTAATAGTCGGGATTGTTTTCATCGCGTGAATAGGAGTCAAAATCCGTAACATCTATTGTCACTTGCTTAGGTGCTCCGGGGGTTGTTTGCATATCATCAAATATAATAACCGGCGGTTGATTGTATCTGAGAAAGAAGTAATTCCCGTCATCAGCGGTCCCAACATTACCGGCTTGATCGGTCACTGTACAACGGATTCTGTACATATAATAATCCGAAACCCAATGGCTCCAGTCATATAATGTCCCATCGCTTAATCTGGTTTCACTAACATTGAATTCCTCGAAGGTGTTTCCTGGTTTGTCCAGATAAAATTTCACCTCCACAGGTTCCTGTACCAGTCCATCATCAATACTATAATGAAAGTTAAAATAAGATTTATCAGCATTTTCAGAAGAATAATTCGGGTCCAGTGGTGAAATTGTATTAAAAACAAGGTGTTTTTCCATATTCGGATATTCTGTGTTATCAATAAATCGGCCAAAGCTGGTATCCACAATAAAGCGCGGTTTTACATGATCTATATAAACCTGATCTGTACTTATGTATTGACCGGATACACCGGCTCGGTTGATCACTTCAACATAACAGTTGTATTTATGATCATTAAGTAACTCATCCGCAGAATCCTTATGATAAACAGAGTTCTGTTTTTCTATCGTATTTTGTTTTGTAACAAAATACTCCGGGAACTGATAATCCTGAAACCTGTCCAATGTTATATCAGAATCAACAATATAGCTGTTGAATTTGTATTGATTTCCAAGGATATCGGAATCATTAAAAGTAAAATTGATGTTCCGAACAAGGGTTGTACCGTTTGAATATTCAGGTAATTCAACACTTGTTACATTCGGCGGTGTTTTATCGATAATAATTATCTGGCTTTGTAAAATGGGCGACCATAATCCGACTTTATCCTTTACCTGGCCCCACATTCTCAAGTGGCTGCCCTGGGTTACAGCCTCATCACCACCGAGGAGTGTTGAAAAATCCAGTAACAAAAAGGGCGGCTTATTCTCCTGCGTTACAACTTCACAGCTTTGCCAGCCATTAGTCAGAAGGTTGGGATTCATTTCAGTTCCCATCATAAAGCGGTATTCTTCGATTCCCGAGTGTTCATCATAAGCATCAAAAACCAGGGTAATTTCATTAGAAGCATAGGTATTATCAACCCAGTCGGGTGTTTCAGCATAAAAGGTATTAAAAACCGGGGCTTTGGTATCAATCAAAACTATTGGACTCTCCTTGGGCTCAGAAGTGTTTAAAGCCCAGTTCTCTGCTGTTACTCGAAGGTAATAATACCCATCTTGTAAATCTGATTCATTATCAATGTTGATTGTCCAAAAAGGGTCTGAAGCGGGATAGGACGACACTTTAGTATAGCTTCCCTCACTGCCATCGTTCGACCAGAACAAATCGCAATGGTAGGTATTTATTGGCGCAAAGCTAAAGGCTACATCCCAACTGAATAGTAGTTCGGATGTGTATCTCTGGATTTGAGACGAATTTATGGAAACATGAGTGTTTTTGACTTTGGCGTCAACATAAAGCACTTCCGGTTTTATTGTATCAAGGATAACCCCCATGGATAATCCGGTCGATTGTAACTCAGCATTGTTCAAAGCATTGGCTTCGAAATAGGAAGTCTGGCCATTCTCCGGTTGAAAATCGCTTAAATTAGTAAATTCGTTGATATCTCCCGTGCCGCTTTGAGTATAGCTCTGGCTTTGTGGGACATACTGGTAGCTTTCATCAAAGCTGCCGAATGTTAAATCATAGCTTGTAATGGTTTCATTAAAAACATCGGTATAGGCATCTATTGCAACGCTCAGGCCGTAAAGTTCCTTTATATAGTGTCGCCCACCATCATTTCCTCCGGTGGTAATATTCACACTGCTGATAATAGGTCCAGTGCTATCGATGGTTATACCATTGGATATTCCCAGGCTTTCCAAACCAGCCGCGTTTTCTGATTTAACAATAAAAAACACCTGATCGCCATGCTGAAGATCCAAATCAGTTTCCGAGCCATCACACCAGGCCGGGCCATTCTTCCAAACAAGCTGGTTAAGGATTGTCTGGTCTTCAAGAATTTCAAAATCCTGTTTGATATCCTGGGATGCAAAAACATTGTGTTCCACATGATAGGCCCATGTATACTGTGTTGGACTATGTGGGTCATCGCCAGATTCTATGTAGCTGAAGTTTAGTCCCTTTATTTTGGCTTGTTCCGCCCGGATGATGGCTCCCTGGTCCATAACAACCGGAACAGGCGGCGTGCTATTGTCCCAGACAATCTGATGCCATGCGACTTCCGTGCTTAAGCCGGCCTTGTTGGTCGCGCGGAAGGTCAGGTAGATACGGTCGCCGTCTTTAAGGTCCAGGCTGTTGCCTGCCGCATCGGTCTGGATTAATTGGCGTCCCTGTTCTCTGGCAGGAAGTCTGATCCAGTCAGAGACTTTCTGTCTTTGATACTTGAAAACTCCTGGAGCTGTTTCCACTTTTACCATTTTTTCTATCAATAATTCGGTCGATTGCAGACCCGATTCAGCTTCGCTGAGGTTCCATTGTATTCGCAGATTATCTTTATGACAGCCGGTTGCCGGCGCTGTAAAACCATCTTCTTCCGCGAATGCCGGAGCGGTTGTATCGATCAGTACGCCCAAACTTCGAGCTGTTAAAGGTGCCATTCCGATATCACTGTAATTGGCCCGTACTTCAACTACATATTCCTGGCCTTGTATGAGTTCATCAGTAAATAAGGCAAAAGTTGTACCCCCATTATTAGTCCATGAAACAGAATCGGTTTCATCACCTTTTTCAAGAACTCGATAATCATAGGAAGCAATTTTCAGGGTTCCATTATACACCCAGGATATTCCCAGATTTGTTGTTTTGGTAAAATAGGGCCCGTTGTCGTTAATGAGCAAGGCTTCGGCCACCTCCAGGTCAAATCCATCACTATTTTTCATACTGAACAAACCGGCTCCATTTTCAGCCTGAACGATGAACCTGCAATCATTCAGTGATGCGCCTTCCTTTGGTAAGGCAAAACTGAATTCCCCTGTAATATCACATAACCAGCCGTCTATATTGCCAGGTGTATGGTTGGTTAAAACAGTGCCCTCGGCGCTTTCCAGTTTTAATCGGTAGCCGGCAATCCCACTGTGAGTGTCTTCAGCACTTGCTGTAATCCGTACCAGTGTGCCTCCGGTAAGGGTTCCTTCAAGTCCATCAATAATTATATTCGCGGGCGGAGTGCTATCTAGGGCAAAAACAGGTGATGTTATAAGGCTCTGATTACCTGACTTATCCAGTAGCCGTATGGCTGTTTGATAGATCATTTCACCTTCTGGCCTTTCCGAGGCTGGAAGGGCTTTAAAGATGTCCAGGGCCCCGTCGAGCATCTCCTCGTCTTTCCATTTATCATGCCAATCCGGTTTTTCATCAAATTTATAAACACTGTATTGGGCCTTCAGAATTCCCGAACCCTGGATATTGTATTCTGGATCCTGTGAAGTGTGAAAATTATGCGCAGGGTCAAAGGATGCAGCTTCGTCATAATCAATTTGCAGATTGTCAATATCAGCCAGATAAAACTGTGATTCAAATGAAGTAAGCCCGGTGATGGCGGCTTTGAGTTCGGGAGCCAATGGATCAAGATAAACAGCAACCGGTTCTGAATAGGTTACGGCGTCGGCTATATTAGTTGCCTTAACTACCAGGTAGACAATGCCGGTGTCATTTTTCATTACCAGTTTTTTTCGTATAACCCCTGGTTCATAATCCTTAAGAATAGTTTTTGATATCGTTGATAAATCAAAGCTTTCGGCTGCCTGAAACTCATCATCTGGATTATTCATAAATCCATAAGCCCAGCTCTTTAATCCCCATTCATCGTGGAGCTGGATGTTCATATCCAGATAACCACTACAATAATAGTAGATATTGTCCGAATAATGGGACTCTTCACTAATAAGCGGAGTGTCAATAATGGGTTTCCCTGAATAAAAAGTCAATGAATATATTTCCGAGGCTGCGCGACCTGCTTTATTGGCTGCGTGGACAATAACCTTATATTCACCATCCTCATCAGGAAGGGGAATGGATAGTCGAACTTCCTGGTTCCCATTTTGTTTTTCTTCTTGTTCTATGCCATAGTCTTCATCAAAGGGGTGTTGTTGAGTCAGTATTTCACCTCCTCTTTGAATGTTGATATAACTTTTTTCGCCCGACAAATCCACACCGCTTTTACCGGTTTCTATAGTCACATGAAGATACTCACGTGGGGAGTAGCCGCTTAAATCGTCGGGGGTGCTGATAATAACGGGTTGGTCATCAATGGTGAAAAGGCCCGATGTTTCTGTGGCTGGATCATTGGAATGGGCTTCATCGCTAAGCTCAATCCGCCAGCGATATTCACCGCTTAGGGGCAGGGGCTGTAAATCTGGTGCGTCATAGAAATAATGGTTGGCTGTTGTTGTTACAGGAAAGCCTTCAACCACGGTATGGTCCTGTAAAAGATATAACTGTGTAGTGATCTCATCTCCATCCGCATCCCAGGCATCCCACTGAAAATCTATTTCATCCTCCCGGGCGTATTCCACGGGAAAAAGCATTTCCTCTATAACAGGCTGATAATTGGAGAGTGTGATTCCGCTGATATGTAATGGATATCCTGATTCCTCTTCATCATTATTCACGGCCCTTAAGCTCAGGTTCACAAGCTGCCCTGAATCAAAACCATTGATCCTGACTTGACCCTTTTGATCCGGGTCGTATTCTGTTGATAATCCCGTATTGCCGGGAACAACATGAAAGGATTTTGCATTTTCGCCTGCAAGGGGTATTGTGATAAAGCGCTTGATTTCTCCGTTGGGTCTACGTTCAGCTCCCTGGATTATAGTCCCGTTTATAGTTCCTGGAAAGGCGGATGTATAAAATGTATCCAGTACGGTTTCGCTTGAGTTTCCGGCCCTGTCAACTGTTCTTGCTTTAAGAGCGACTCTCTGGTTATAGTCCGGGCCAAAATCCAGTTCTATGCTATTTGTTTCTGCCAGAACAGAATGGTTTTCACCCTTAATGGTATAATCAACATAGGTGAGAAGCCCTTCTTCCTGAACAGGATTCCAGCTGATCTGGGCCTTGTTCACAGGGTTATTATCTTCAATAGAAGTGAGTGTGTAATTCAAACCGGTAATTTGTTCCGGCGCGGTGGCATCATAAAAAATCCGCATCAGGTAATAGCTGTACTGGCCATCGATATCCACCCGAAGGCCGATATAAAAATAGCGGTCTTCCTCTGGCGGGCTTGCCAATCCCCAGTCCCAAGGAGTCAACTGAGCATCCAGGTTCACGGAAGCGAGATTCCAGTCATCAGCAAAATCCGTTGATGCCAGGTCAAGGCTCGAGGCAAGCTCCCAGTTAAAACCAGCCGGAACCATGCTTTCATTCAGGTTCATGGCTGCAATGCTGATGGGGTTTTGGTTCCATAATGCATCGCTGAGGTATAAATAGGCATTATCGTAAAAATCAAAACCCAGGGGGTTCAGGGTTTCATTGCTGAGTTTCCGGTAATAAGAATCACCTATCATTATGACATCGAGGTTTAAACCCGGATATTCAGCGTTATCATGGGGTGTTACAATATCCGCCCGTACCGGCTGGGCTGTGTCGTTAAAAGTCACTTTAAAATCAAGTAAAGATGTATTTTGAAGATGTAAAGGATTTTCAGGGTCCTCTGTCACTTTGAGGCGGCAATAGATGGTTTCACTGAAGGCGGAATAAAACTGTTAATCGGACAGATTGCTGAAAGCTGCCGCAATATCACCATTGTTTTCCAGTTCATAAAGAAAACCATCGATATCTGTTTTGCGAATATCTGCCTCGTCTGAAGTTTTGGGCAAAATAGGCATTCCGTTTTGTGTGGTTATGGAAAACCTGAGCTTGTCCTTTTCCGGATCGAGCCAGTCGCTATTGGTGTTGCCGAGGGATGGAAGCAATGGCGAATTGGTTTTTATAATCCTGTCGCTTTCGATAGGGCTGTCATAGGAAAGCGGGTTGTCCTGAAAAGTACCATTGTCGTTTTCGAATAGATAGAGCGTGTAAGCGGAGTAATTTGGAACGATTCCTTGACAGCTTTCAGTTCCCTTGATTTCCAGCATGTCAGCAACACTTGGGTCATCGGTTTTTTTGATCACCACAACCGGGAAAAAAGCCAGTGTGCGGTGCGCGAAATTGACCGGATTTTCGGGGTCATTGCTGTTTCGCAAGGTAAAATCAATGGTCTGTTCAACCTGACTCGGGTTGAAAACAACAAGATCCTCGTTGACCATATGAACACCAAAAGCATCATCATCAGGATCATAACAATAGATATTGATACCCTTGAGCATATCAGGGGTGAAGGAGACAGCGTTCGTATTCCTTATGGTGAGTTTTCCGGTGTAGTGGACATTGTTGTTTATGACTTCGTAGCTCCGGGGGTCGTTGAAGAGGATAGAATTGATGTCAAAGTCATCGGTTGAAGGTGGTCTGTAGATTTGTTTTTCAGTTGGATTAACATTTATATTCTCTAAGTAGTCAATGGGAGTTATGTAAAAACTGTGTGTTCCGTTTTCAGGAATAAAAATGAATTCCTTTTCCATTTCATTGAAAAGAAAATCTTGTTGGACCTGGAAAGGGATATTTTCCTTGTTTATTCGTTTATCATTCGGCGTAGAAAAAAACTGGGCTGATAGTATACTTGATTCAATGCCATCTATCCATATACGGAGATCCTGGATTTTTTTTGGCAGTAAAAGACAGGAGATTTCATATTCATTAGGATTCAATTCATCTTGCGTAATTGAAATTTCACTATCAATATAATTTTGCCATGGTGTAGCAGTAAACAAGCTTGTATTGAATGCAATTTTGATGTTTTCAGGACCTATAGTTATATTCTGATTGTTAGAATCAACCCTGATAGTAAAATGAGTAATAACTTGTGGAGAGTCAAATAGGAATTCATAACCATTATAATCAGAATCAAAGTCCAAATGATTGAATTCTATACCACCCTTATAATCTCCGGAGGGTGGTAAATAGTGAGAAGCAACTTGCCGTGAATAATAATAGTATAAATTTAAATAACTTATGTATTCAGGATCTGTTCGTAAATTTTTAACCTTATTTATGCTATTACTAACTTCCCGTGAAGCCACTAATGTAGAATGATCATTACCATAATCGATATTATAGTTTTCAGTTCCAACACCATAATAGTCGCCAGCTTTGTCCTGGACTGACTGCCAAAGTAGTTTAACACCATCAAGATTGACAATAGAATCAGCTGAAGAACCTAATTCCGGGGCAGCTGGTTGGTTTAGATATTCAAAGTAGATTTTTGATTCATCAACTGGGTTCGGTGGGGTGATGTCGTAACCAATAATATATTCATTAGTCGATAAATTGCTGACAACATCAGTTGCATACAGTATGAGTTTATTTGGGCCTTCTTGAAGATTGATGTTTGGATCAGAGCCTGGAATTGGTGATTGTATCCAGGTATTGTTTTGGTAGGCATTCCAGGTTCGTGGGTGATAAGAATTATTTGGATAAAATTGAATTCTATCAACACCTAATTCTTGGAAAATTTTATAATAATACATATGAACCAAATAAGAACTATTTATAGGTAAATTGGGGAACCATAAATTTTCCGGGATATGATAATATTCACCATTTGGCTTTATAAATCGATAAATTAATTGATCATATACACCTGTCCAAGGGGATTCATCTGTATAATACTCATACCCAGCTCCAGTATCAATCAGATTTAACTGAAAATTTGCATTATTAGAAAACCAATTTGAATATTTGGTAGATAATAATACTCCATTTTTAACTTGTAAATCAAAGTCTTTAACTACTGGATGTGACATATCTTTCTCTATTTGAAAAGTCCAGGATTTGGTATTATCAGGAATTTTTAAATAAAAATTGGAAAGTATTAGCTCATCTTCTGCAATTTGATTTTCATCAATAATTGGAATTACTGAGGGGAAATCATAATAATCAACAGAAATATTAAAATAATTACCATTGTTTAAAGTTACTTCTTTTTTAAAAATACAATATGAAGTATTGTTTTCATATTGTTTAGCATAATGGTAAAGATTACAGTCCAAATTCTGCCATGAAATATAACGATCATCGCTGTTCAGCCTAAGTGGTTGTTCAAAATAATAATAAGGATTTAAAAGTACTCCTTCGTAACCATTAGGATCAGAATCATAAAAATAGTCATTATGATCAAACAAAGGAACTCCATTTAAAAACACTTCATATCCACTTAAATTTATTACTTGAAAATTTTGAATATGATTATAATCATAATCTTCAATTTCAGCTGGTACGCTTATGTTATTATAAAATTCTGAAAAACTATTTTGTATACAAATATATATAGTGATTTTCAATTCATCTTTAAAATATAGCTTATTATCTCGAAAGTATTGTGAAAATTCAGATTTTAACATAGAATTATCTTCAGCAACAATTTCTAAAAATAACGAATCATTAAATTGATCGTGGAAAATGACATTTTTGCCACCGTTAATTAAATCATCAGAGTCAGGATGACTATCATAATACTGGTGCCAACCAGTACAATATATCATTTGGTTATAATAACCAGATGGAAGAGAGTTTTTAAAATCTGGATAACCATGATCCCCCCATCCCATCACAACCAGCAACCCCAAAACAACCCCAAAAACCCATTTTTTCATAACTCTAATCCCGGGCCTCACCCCAAACAGCGGCCCATTTCCTTCCGTTTTTTGTCTCAAATTTGTTAATCAAAAAGACAGAACACCCCGGGTGTTTGCCCCTGTTTCCTCTGTGATTTTCGATTTTCATAACAAGGGTCTGAATAGAGCAGACAAACTCCTTTTTTCTGTCAAAAAATCTGTAATGTAACTTGCTTTTTCACAAAAAAATCACTTTTGCCGCGAATTTATCACCGTTGTTTACATAAAGCTATCGGGCTCAGCCTGATTTTTTTTGTTTCTTAGTATTTTTACCCTGCTTTGAAACTATTCCGCGCATTCATCACCGTCATAGTCATCCTGAACAAAGCGAAGCGGAGCGAAGGTTTTCGCTTGAAATAAGACGCGTTGCTTTGCACCCAAAGGGTTTACAGGGAAAATAAACGCGCGATTGCTTGAAATATAATAGATTCTTCGTCGTTCCTCCTCAGAATGACATAGGAGGATGTTTTTCCATATCAGTTGAACAGTTGCCCTGCTTTTATGAAAACAATCACTTTTTTCACCATTTATTAAAGCAATTTCCATGCCAAGCCCAAAAAATGCTAATTTCTTATAATAGAGTTAATTAAAAATCAACCAATTTTTACGTTCCGCCATAAATTATGCAAAATGCATAACCAGAGGCTTGTCCACCACTATTTATTTATCCAAAAGTAAAATAGAAACTATGCAAAATGCATAGGCCTATGCATTTTGCATAGACCATTTTTCTAATGCGCATCAAAGCACATCTCTTTGTGGCATTTTTCTTTCATCATATTAAAAAAACGACCTGCCGCAGCAATCCCATCCCATCCGTACCCATCCAGCCGGCGCAGCCATCTGCGTAGCCTCCTGAAGCATCGGTAGTATAAGACTTCCCAACCGCCAATCAGCAACCTTGTTCACGTCTTGGATTTTTCATCCCCTTTCGCGACCTTCTGTTTATGTATAATTTTTCGGTTTTCATACATCAGGTCGCGACGAAAGGGGGCTGGTTTATGTAATCACTCTTGTTAAACAGCTTGTTTATATTGTTTCAGCTTTGTGCTTGTGTTTGGGTGTTGTAATAATTCCGTGAAAGCCTTTATGTTGTAGCTGATGGTATTTTCATGGCAGCCTGTTGCTTCAGCCATTTGGCGGAGTGTGGGTGTTATTTGTATTTCTTTTTGCTTTTTAAGCAGTCTGCTCTGTTTTTCTTCCCAGAAAAGGCATGTATTTTGACAGATGATTTTATCCTGAATGTTCAGGGATTTGTTCATTTTATTTTGATATTCCAGGAGTTTGTAATAACATTTGTTGAGGGCTGTTCTTGTTTTTTTCATTTTTTGTTCATGGTTGTTCAGGGCTTTTTCCCGAATGAGCCGGTTTGTGTGTTCCCATTCAAAAAGGGAAATGTTTAAAAGCTCAGCTGAAAGGGTAAGAAAGCTTGATGAGAAATAGCATGTGTAAAACAATATGAAATAACGGGCCTGTTGTTGAAAGGACTTTTTGGATTTAAGCTGTGTTTTTAAAAATCTTAAAAGCTTATCTTCGGCGGGAGTAATTTCGACTGTTTGATGGATATAGTTTTTCTCTTCATCCAGGCCTTGGTGCAGGAGCTCCAAGGAGCTTTCTCTGCTGGCGGCCCGCTTTTTGCCTTTTCGAATATCACGGATAATGAATTTCACAGCCTGATTTATGAACCCGGAACTTACTTCGACTGTTTGTTCATGACGATTCATGTAGGATGTCATGCGAAGGATAAAGAGTTCATAGATTTCGCTGGTAATTTCGTCATCAATTCCAGGGTCGGATAAAGCTGCCTTGTAAACCTCAAGGGCTTTGTTTTTGATGGATTCGGTGTTTAATTTCATTGTTGTCCTCCAGAGGGAATTTCTAAGTTTCCCTTATTATTTTGAAGGACCTTGAAAAACAGTGTGGCACTTTTTTAATACAAAGGCCTTTGAAGCAAGTTACTGGCTTTATTTATAGAGTTAGGGTACAAAGGAATTGAAATAGATAAATAATATAATTCCATGGTTAATCCTGAAAGATGTTGTGCCGGGTAATTTACCCCAAAGGAACTTTGAAAAACATTTTTGAATGGTTAAATACAAATCAGGTTGTCGATTTTTATGAAATCGATAAAAATTATGAAGTTTACTTACTTGTATAAAAGTAATAAACAATTAAGGTTCTCACAAAAAAGATAAAAATAGACAACCTGAATACTGTTTTTTAAGGTTCCCTTTTACCGGAATTCTGGATTATTCCTGAATCCGGTAATCTTCAGTCAACGACTGATTTTATGTTTCTATGATACAATGGAAATTGAATTTTTTACATAGTCCCTTTGGTATGATTATTTGATTCGATAAACAAATGTTTGGTTTTTATTCCTGTTTTGCAGCTTGATTTTGGGACATGATTAAGAAGTTAGATCGTAATGGACAATGAATCAAAGCCCTTATTATCAGGTGATATATTTTCTGGATATCAAAAAAAGCCGAATGCCCTGGATTGGCATTCGGCTTTATGATTTGACTTTCCCGGTTAAAATAGGTTGTTTTGTATGGTTGTACCATTAAGCAGCTGGTTCTTCCTCTGTGCCCCTTTCATCTTCAAGGTTGGGAGGAAGTGCCTGCCAATAGGTTTTCACTTCAGTGGAAACACGATTCAGCAATGGATTGTCACCAGAGTATTCCACTCGAAGGTAAACAGCATGGCCCGAAGTGAGCCATGAGGGAATGGCCACATGGTTGGCAATAGAAAAGCTCAGTTCTTTGGAGCCTTTTGTGTCCAGTATCAGATCTTCGGCGTTGACGGTAAATACCTGATTGTGATCGTTTCTGCTGAAAATGATGATGGAATTGATTTTCCGGTTTCCAACGTTCAGGTTATTACCCCTGAGAGTGGTTGAATAGGGCCAGCGTATAACATTTTCATTATTGATACCCGATGCAATATGTGTCAGGTTGGGTTGGCGTTCGTTGTCGTTTTGTCTTTCCACAACAGCTTTTTCTTTTACGGTTTTGGTCAGTGACCTGTGAACGCGACAACGGATTTTTATATCATCTCTGTCCTTGTTGAAAATTTCCCGTGGAGTATTAAAGGAAGCGATGATGGCCGGGTAAAGATCGATAAAATTATCAAGATTAACCCGGTTGCCTTCGGCAAGCAATTCACCGATGCTTTCTTTAAAGCGGTTCAAAACAGCCTTTAATTCCGTGATGCTCAATTTGGTTCCTGTCATGGCGGCATAAGCCAGGAATTTATCTTCGGTGATAACCTGTTTTGTGTTTGTTTTGGCAAAAAATGCCTTTCCCTTTCCAAAGGGATTTTCCTGAATAAAGTACTGAATAGACATAATATGTCTCCTTTCAATTTTAAAGGATACCCCACAGCGGATTCTTTTTTTTTATTTTCCGATGTGTTGCTCGGGATGTTTCAAATAGCCGACGACCTTTGTCGCATCCTGTTAATTTTTCGGGAAAGCCTGGTATCCTTTTGTTTGTTTTCAGAAAAGCAACGCTTTTCCATAAGGTTGTTTTTTCCTTACATATATATAAAGAAAAAAAAGAGCGGAATTTATAAAAAAATTGTAAAGGAATTGTAAAAACATTGTGACAATATTAAGGCAGGGTTTTCCATATTGGCATTGAACATAATTATTTGTTAGATGAATGTTCAAATAATGGAGCTGATTGCAAAAGCCTCAATAAGCATGTTTTTCTTTTTTAATTAAAACAAGGATAAGGAAAAAGGGACTTTTTATTTTTAATATTGCATCACTTTATCAGTTTATGTTTTTTATCATGGCAGAAATAGTATTCCGTCATCGGCAGCTTTGACTCCCTATATAATTAGGATTTATCAAACATGATTTTTGTGCCACCTAATCGTTAGTTTTTTTGTATTTGTCGGGTAAAGGTATTTGAGGCGAATAAAAACATAGGTTTACCGGGGGGGTAGGTTTCTACAGAGTGGGAGGGGTAGGTTCCCGGGTAAAAGGGGGCCAGGCTTCCGGGAAGAATGGGGGTAGCTTCCCAAGTGAAGAAGGGGGCGGTGAACAAGTTGTATTTGTTTAGCTTAAACAGGAATCATTATTTTTAGCGTTAAGGATTGTAATAATAGCAGAGCTAATTGTAAAAGTCCCGACTTTAGCAATTAGCAGACAGCAATAAATTAATAACTTATTATCGGGTAATTAGATAACTTATCCGCAATTTTCATA
>JAFGWI010000266.1 GCA_016937215.1 Spirochaetales bacterium
AAGAACCGATCTATAACCATTATTGGTTTCTTTCTGAAGTAGCAAATCTGTAAATCCATCGCCATTGAAATCTCCCCCTGTTGTTGCATTGTAACCAATAAAATCGGGCCAGTGGAAATCATTTCTATTAAAGCCGTTTACTTTTTTAGTATGTTCAAACTCTATTGATGGTTTATAACTTCCAATTGGAACAAAGGTAGAATCAACCACCCACGCCTCCGAAGCTGAATAAGGAACATTCCCCTCACTCCCGTATTCCCTCAATGAAACTAATCGACTCTGGTTTAATTGACTGGAACCTTCATAATCCAGCCCATACTTCCGCAACAAATTCCCGCCGATCTTCACCACAACCCACTTCAGCCGGTAATCCACATCCATGGCAGTCGGAACATATTGCACAAAATGATCCTCCCGCTCCTCATAAAAAAACTCCACCGTCCGGGTCTTGTTCAAGCCATGAGTATCATTCATGGTATATTCAATTCTGATCGGATAAGAATCCCCATTCACCTCATCTTCGGCATATTCCAGGGTCATGTAATTCCCAAGAACATCCTCAACCTTGTTCAGGCGCCACATTAAAGCCTGGCCGTTCTTGCCAACTGCTTCGATCCGGCTATCGGCTGTGGCGCCGTAATACATCTTCATTCCGGTTTTGGTTTTAACTGTCCAGGACGATGAAGTTCCGGGGTTATTGAACTCAATAATGGAATAATTTTCAACTTGGGTGTGATACAAGCCGCTTTCGTCCTTTATCAGCCTTTGGCCGTCCAGTATAAAATGGTCGCTTGTATCATCAAAATCCAGGTCATAGGAGCTGTCGCGCGATATCACTGACAAGCCGCTCAGGCTCCATCCCATTCCAAGCATTCCGTTTCCAGCCTGGGAATTATAGACCAGCGCCAGGTTGGGCTGCATGCCATTGGTTCCCGGAGGAACTTCGATCGGCACCGAGTAGCTAAAGGCACCCGAGGGGGACGCGCTTTGTCCAAAAGTTGTAAAACCCATGAACAATAATAAAAGTAGTATAAAAATTTGTTTTTTCATGTAAAAAACTCCTGAAAGATAAAGATAGTATTTAATTTAGCATGATAAAAATGATACTTCTATCAGGAAAAGCCTGATTTTTTAATGATTTTTGGAAAAAAATCGCTGCTGATCACTTTTGTCAAATAATCTGTGGTGCAAAAAGTGGGGTTAAATGTGCAAGGTCGTTTTTTTTATTGAATAGTAAGGTGTATGATTATGTTCGTGATAAATTAATTTTTCATTTGTTAGTAATTCATCTAGGCATTTTATGATTTCGTTTTTATGACGATTTAACCCGCCCGCAATATCATCCAGAGAACATGGCCTTCTTTTAAGCAGGTTTATAATTTCTTCTTTTGTTGTTTTCATGTAATTTTCATCTGCTTGTCTTGAAAAATCAGATATCACTTCAACATTGCCATCAAAATATTTTGATAGTTCCAGCATTTGTTCATTTGGAACTGTAAATGCGAAAGATTCAGCCGGAGGGCGTTTTACAGTATTTAACTGAATCCTGGCAGGTTGAATTTTTTTTATAATATCATTTAAATCTAATATTTCAGATTGAATGGAAGTTGCGCCGTTCAATAAAAATACTTCTAGCCATATTTTACCTCGATACAGGTTTGAAAAACTGACAAGTCCGTCAATAACCTTGTTAAAGGCTAAGTCTTTGCTTGGACGATTTACATAACGAAACATATCCTCGTTCCCTGCGTCTAAAGAGGGAATAATTAAATCGGCATTTTTTAATTCATTTTTAACATCATCATCCCATAATAACGAACTATTTGTGAGTACAGCGATAGGTATATTGGTTCTTTGTTTTATATTGTTAATTAAATCACCTAACTTTAAATATAATGTAGGTTCTCCTGAGCCTGATAAAGTGATGTAATCGATTTTTACTTTTTCCGTTAATTTTTGCTCAAGCTCGTGAATTAATTGATTAATAGGTACATATTCTTTTCGTGTTATTGTTTTATTTGTGGTTTTACCGAGTTGGCAATAAATACAATCGTATGAACAGGTTTTAAAAGGAACAAGATCAATCCCTAAGGAGAAACCCAGGCGTCTTGAGGGTACAGGTCCAAAAATATATTTATAATTATAGATATCCTTTTTTGTTTCAATCATGGTTAAAACAGCTTTCCTTAATATTTTCCCAGATTTTTTTAATCTGCCGCGTCATTTCATTGTCTGTATATTCAATAACTGAAATACCCTCCATTTGGGCTTTTGTAATGGATTTATCATAGGGTATTTCGCCTAAAAAATCTGATCCTGTTTCTTTTGCGATTTCCTTTATTTCATTTGATTTTTGAATATTCAAATCATATTTATTGACAATTATGCCCGATCGAATCTTGAAAAATTTAATAACATCCAGAACACGTTTTAAATCATGAATACCCGATACTGTAGGTTCTGTAACAACAAGCGCGTAATCTGTTCCGGTAATCGAAGCAATTACCGGGCAGCCTGTTCCTGGAGAACCGTCAATGATGGATTTTTTCAGGCTACGAGAAGAAGCAAGTTCATTTTTTTTATTTCTGATTAATGAGACTAGTTTTCCGGAATTTTCTTCTGATGCACCCAGTTTCGCGTGACTCATGGGCCCGAACCTTGTTTCAGAAACAAACCATTGCCCATTAATAGCTGAATCAAAAGATATTGCATTAAACCTGCAGACGAGTCCGCAAACACCGCATCCTTCACAGGAGGTTGTATCAATTTCGTAGACGATTCTGTTGTTATACGAAGTTTCTTTAATGGCATCAAATCTGCATTCCCTAAGACAGGCACCGCAGGCGCGGCATTTCTCTGGATCGATTTTAGCTCTCTCGCCTCCGGAGAAACTTCCGGTATCTATTAACTCAGGTTTTAAGACAAGGTGTAAATCTGCCGCGTCCACATCACAATCAGATATAGCGATGTTTTTTTCCAAAGCACAAAAACTGGCAACTAAAGAGGTTTTTCCTGTGCCGCCTTTTCCGCTGATAACAACAAGTTCTTTTCCCGTAATACTATTGTCTTGATTTTGAGAGACATTACACTCAATTTTTTGAGTATTAATATCCTTTAATTCAAACTTCGCGGGTTTTGAAATAACTTTTCTTTCTTCACCGGCCATTTTAATTATCTTTAAGGCAATATTTTTAAAAAGTGATTCGTATTGGGGCATCCTGTCTATTGCAAGATCTCCTACCGAATAACACTCCGCGATTTCGCGCATATCCGGAATTTCTCCGATTATTTCAAGCTCTTCCTTTTTGCAGTAATTTTGCAAATCGTTATTCAAGTATTCTGCTCTGTTAACAATAACAGCAGGCTCTTTCCCCAATTCCCTGCACATGTCCACGGCCAGTTTTAAATCATTTATCCCAAAGGGAGTGGGATCTGTTACCAACACACACAAATCAGCGTTCTTGACTGTTTCAACGACAGGACATGCTGTGCCAGGCGAAGAGTCCAATATATTAATATTATCACCTGATTGCTCTTTTACTTTTTTTATCAAACGGGGTGACATTCCTCCTTCACCTGTTTCAAGTAAGGCATAATGAAAATCTATGTTCCCACTTTTACCTGAAAGCAATTCTCCAATTTTTCTATCGTTTTCTATGATAGCGCCAACTGGGCATACAATCGTACAGGCTCCGCAAATATGGCATAGGTTTTTAAAAAATAACACAGAATTATTAATTAAAGCCAAGGCATTGTATTTACAGGCTTCTACACATTTACCACAGGAAATACATTTTTTTTCATCAATACCCATTGGAGACAGGAGCGTAACATCCTTCTGGGTTATAATTTCCGGTTTAAGAAACAAGTGCCCGTTAGGCTCTTCAACATCACAATCAAGATAACAGACCTTTTCTCCCATTTTTTCAAGCACTCTAGCTATGTTAGTTGAAATAAATGTCTTTCCTGTTCCGCCTTTTCCGCTTGAAATAGCTATATCCAATTTCATCTGTCTTAATCCTTTCTGTTTTTTACAGGGTGGCTTTCTCCATGGTGTGTTTTTTCCACAGCATGTCTGATTTTTTTTCTCACCAAGTTTTATTTGTATTTGTCTATTTAAATTCATTTTGGGCGTTGCCTGCCTGCATTTCACTCCGGCAGGCCGGGCTACTCGGTACTCCGCTGTCGCTTCGAAGGTTTTTTGCCTGAAATAATCAGGCAAAAAACGCTTTGCTTGGCA
>JAFGWI010000267.1 GCA_016937215.1 Spirochaetales bacterium
AGTTATTAATTTATTGCTGTCTGCTAATTGCTAAAGTCGGGACTTTTGCAATTAGCTCTGCTATTATTACAATCCTTAACGCTAAAATTGTGATTCCTGTTTAAGCTAAACAGATACAAAAAAAGTATTTGTTTAGCTCCTTTGCTCTAAGACGTTACCTGCCGCCCAGGGGCATGGCAGGCCGGGCTATCCGGCACTTCGCTGTCGCTCCGAAGGTTTTCTGCCGGAAATTACCCGGCAAAAAACGCTTTGCTTTGCAATTTTTGATAAAATTGCAAACCATGCCTCCTATCCCTAACGCATTTTTAGTCAAATTGTAATTCAGCTAAACAAGTACGAAAAAAATTACAAATCAATTTTATCATCGGGAGAATTGGTTTATCATTATTCAGCAAAATCCTTTCTTTGCCAAGGTTTTGCGAGCACCGGGAAAATAAGGGAAAACATTTCTTACTACCAAATTACAAGCTATGCCGCCTTTTCAGGTCAGAGAAATAAAAGAGCCAACCAGGGCCAATGAGCGACATGGAATAATCGCCCTGTTTCTCGAAAACAAGAGAGCAATGCCAAAATCATTTTCCATCCTTATAATAAAGCACGCGGCCTGCGTTAAGGATATCATAGAAAACACCGTTCAGGTAAAGGCCCTTTTCACCGCTTAATTTGATAATCAAAGTGCGTTTGGTTTCAATATAATCTATTGCGGCTGTTTCAATTAACCTGAAATTTCCAAGTTCATAACTTTTCTTTTCTCCGGAATTGTTTTTTCCCAGAGCCAGAAAATCATAATTCCTTTTTTTGTATCCTTCAAAATAACTATAATAAAAAGAACTGCTCACATTGCTTTTCATCCAGGACAGAAGGTCTTCATCCTCAAAAGGCTTGGAATAATTCACAAGTTCAAGATTATAATTTTTCAAGTAGACGCGATAGCCTCTTGGGCTGCCTGGCTCCTTCAAATAGAGATAATCCTTTCCTTTAAACAGGGCGTTGAAACTGAGCTTGAAAGATGCCATATCGGTTTTCAGCATAGTGCGTGATGTTTCTTCCTGGACTTTTTTAATCTCAGCCACATTCTTCACGGGAATGACTTTTTCCTTGTAAAGAAAACGAATATCACTCAGACAGGTATCGTCATAGCGGTAACCTCGATAAACTTCATCAATCTTGATGGTGATGGTCTGAGCGGTTTGGAGCAAACCGAATTTAATGGCTTGCCAGTTTTGCATATCGTCTTTCAGTGTATAATCCTTGCGCTGAAAATGCTTATCCGCCACCTGGGTAAGGGTAATTTTCTTTACCCTGTTGTTTTTATGATAATAATCCTGACCAGAGGCGAATCCATTAACAAGTTGGATTTCATCAAACGACACCGGCTCCTTGAACTGAATATTTATAACTTCACCGATTCCCGAACCATCATCGTGCGCCTCACACCAGGTGGTCGTAAAATCGTTATCAAAAATATTAATCGGGGAGTAAAGATATTTCCCATCATACTGGCCTTCGACCAGTTCCGAGGACGCTGAAACCCACTCAAGATCAATAACATCGGTCTGGGCCTTGAACCAATTATCCTGTGAAAAGAGAATCATCGCCATATTCATGAAAATAAATGCAACTATTTTTTTCTTCATCGATCCACTCCCCATTTGTATTCGATTTATTTTTTTTCAGCCCGAATAAATTTTGGCCTTGCCGTAAATGGATTGTACCAATTATTATATGATTCTCTGAGTTCCGGCTCGGAAAAATCAAGAAATTGCTGCCAATAATCTTCCCTGATCAAAGTGTACTCATCACCCAGCTCCCATACAAGCCCTTTTTCCGCTGCTTCAGGGAATTGGGTTATAATCAGCCTTGGAGAAAGTCCATAACAGATTCTCCATAATTTTTCCACGGGAATTTCAAAGTCCGGCACATAATTCAGACTATCTTTAAAATGGTTATAATAGGTATAAACATGATTCAATCCCTGGTGGGCAATGAGAAGTGAATCTTCGGGAAGATCAATCTTTTCAACCAAAACCCGGTAGTACGCGTAAGGAGGGTCCCGGTCGGAATTGTAACTGAATGTACTGACCCATATAAAAGGAAGCAACAAATAAGCGAAGCGAAGGTTTTTATTTAAAGCGCTGCTGTTTCTCCTTGTTCCATCTTTTTTCTCAGAAGCCATAGTATTACCGGATATCATGGAAAGAAATAAAATCAGGAAAATAATCCCAAAAGGCGTAGCTGCCAGGAGCAAACGGTATCCCATATCCAGCTGATCCAGATTCCAGAAAGGAAAATAAAAAAGCGGTATCATAAGCAGATATACCGTAAAACCCCTGTTAGCCCTGCAATAATAGAAAACAAAAACATAGGCAGAAAGCATATAGATGGTCATCTCAAGCGCCACAGCCAAGGACAACTTATCAATAAAAAACCCGGATAAAAGCGCCAGGGCCGGCTTTAGGGAAAACACACCCTTAAAACGCTCCAGGTCCGCTATCCCCAGAAAAAGGGACGCAAAAAACAATATGACCATCATAAAAGCCAGACTGATCACAATCACTTTCCCGCTTTTTCGTCTGATGATTATCTGAAAAAGGAAAAGAAAAACCACCGCGCACAAAAAAACAGCTGTTGTCGGGTGACTGATAATACTTAAAAGAGCTGTCACCATCAACAAAAACAAATTTCCAGGACGAAGCTTTTGTACATGGCGGAACATTTGAGTCCCAATGGCGCAAAAAGCAATAAATGACACTACACCCAGCATATTGTTCAGATAATTGACAGACATGAGCACAAGCGAAGGCGATATCGCGGCAAATAAAGCTCCTGTCAAAGCAAATGCTTTATCCACCCATTTTCTCAGAAACAAAAAAATCACCGAAACATAAAGCGAAGACAGGGCAGCAGACATGATCTTTACAGAAGCAATGGGGTCACCTATCAGTATGGCAAGCAGACCGGCCAGATAATAAACCGGCCCGGCATTGGGATTTTCAAGATGACAGCGCTCCATAAACGACCGGGCTTCCAAGGCGTAAAAAAAACCATCCAGCCCATTAGGGTAGCTGGTTTGAAAAAGCATGAGTAGACGGGTCACAAACACAGCAGCCATTACCATAATCAATAAAATGTGTTGCTCCTGTTTTTTGATTAATCCTTTAAAATACAAAATGCTCATTCAAGGCCTTTTCCTTCAAGATGATAACCGTATTTCCTGCTTTGAACCTTAAAACCGATCTTTTCCACAAAAGACATAGCTTTTTCATTAAATGCCCAGATACTTCCCTCGACATCAAGAACCCCTTCTTTTTTAGCCAAATTAAAAATAAAATCGAATAATCCTAATGCTGTTTTCCTGTCTTGATATCCAGGTAAAACCGAGAGAGCATGTATATCCAGTATTTTACGGTCGCGGAGCAGATTGACCTGAGGTGTCATTCTAAACACTCCGGCAATAAAACCGCTTAAGAGATGGCCTTCATCACTAACAACAATCAGACTATCCTTACTTGCCGCGTATTTATTATGCCTGGCGAACATTTCTTCTTCACTGGGCTGCCTGAAAAAATAGGAACTGGCTTCAAGATGAACGCGATCAAAATCGCGCCACAACTCCATGCATTGGTCAAGATCACCCTCAATATATTTTCTGATCATTTATCTACCTTTTGGATTTCACTAAAGCTTTGAGGCGGCTGCAGTAGAGGTGAGTACATCATTAACGCGTGATTTTCGGTTAAATATTCATCGGAAAAGAGCTGATTATTCAGATAACACTCACGGTACAGAATATTATGACGAATATAAAAACCCTTATCCTGAGTGATCCAGTGCTTTTTTTCATAAACACGATAAGTATATGATAGAGGAAACTGTGATTTCCAGCTGGCAACAAGATGCCTATCCTTGACCTCAAGGCTAAGCAAAAAAGTCTCTATAAAATTGTTGGTAATCTGAAGGTCACGGTAATTATAAACACAAGTTGCTCCGCTGCCAAAGGGCTGAGTCCTCCCGGAATCGGGAAAAACATCGAAACTATGGCGATATCGTTCGCTCACAGTGAGAGGGGTGTGCAAGGTGAGCCAGTAAAGCAGATTGGAAAGCTGGCACAAACCGCCGCCCCTTTTAGCTCTTACCTGGCCATTTACCAAAACCATTCCCTTTCGGTAGCCTTTCAGTTTTCCCGGAAACCCGATAAGCCGCCAGTAGGAAAAGGTTTCGCCAGGCCGCAGAACAAGGCCATTCAGTTTTTCAACAGCCAGTTTTAGGTTATGGATTTTATTTTGCTGCATCCATAGTTGATCATTCCTTAAATTCCTGAAAAGAGGTGTCTCATGGCTGAAAAGATTATAGCTGAAATCCTGATCCCCGACCACATGCTTTCGCGGCGGCTGACAATAATGAATACCCGGAGAAATCCATTTAATATAACGAAGAAGGGTATAAAAAAACCTTCCCAGGAATATTCTCAGGTGAGACCGTTTCTTTGTTGCTTTGTATTCATTTTTATGCAAAGTAAGTTAAGGATAAAAAAAATCACGCGTCCTGTCAATCAAATCAGCAAGAGGACTATAAACAATTCAAACATAAACAGATTTTAATGGAACCAAACGCTGTAAACTAAAACACACAGGATTATACCAGAAAGTGAAAAATCAGACGAAAAATACTCAAAAAGCCAGGAATGCGATTTGAACGCACGACCTGCTCATTACGAGTGAGCTGCTCTACCCCTGAGCTATCCTGGCAATCGAAGTATTCATAAACACTATAATAATTCAACCACGGGAGGTCAAGAGCGTCTTTGCTGTTTTAAAGAAATTATCTGAATTCCAAAAATCCATTATGTACGGTTTGTAAAGATGACATTAAGCCACTTTTTTCACAAACTGAAAATAAGCTCCCTTTGGAAGATGGAGATATTTTTTAAAATCCCGCAAAAAAACCCTTAGCCCATAATTGACATTTTGGCTGGTGCTGCTAATGAGCATGGCCACATCCCTGCACCTCGGCAGAATTTCCTCATCACCGGATTTTGCTAAAAGCGAGGTTCGGCGCTCTATATATTCTGCTTCCTTCTTTTGGTAATATTCTTTTTCGTCTATGTTTTCTGCTGACGCGATTTTAACTTGGCAGCTTATAATTCTATGATAATAAAAGCCAAGAAGCTTTTTTCTGTTATCAATTCTCCGGCTTTTATAACTAACAGCGCTATCTCTCAATTCTTTGACAAGATCATCAAGCCGGCTATCATCCAAAGCTAAAAGATCATAGACCCGGTGGATATAGGAAAGAGGAAGGTAATAAGCATAATATAATAGAAAAGAGCGGGCATATTCGACATAATTGCATCGCCGTGAAGTAACCAGTTTTATAAAAATCAGTAAGTCCTCAAGCTCCTTTGAACCTTTATCCTCATAAAGGCCGCACAAATCCTCCACATAAAAACAGCCACAGCTTTCAATATCTTCTTCATGAAGATTGTTCCTGATTTCTTTACGCCTAAGGTCACGAACCAGATTTGTCACTACTCTGGCTGTATAATGATCAGAAACCTCGCTTTTCTCGGGATTTTTCATTGAATAGGCTTTCATCTTTTTGATAAAGCCATAATAAATTTCCGAACGAAAATCCTCAGGAATATAATGTTTATTCAAAGATTCCTGATAGATTCTAATGGCTTCCTGTTCAATGGATTGTTCTGTAAGTTTCATGTTGCCCTCCATTTTAAAAAATTCCGGAGGCGATTAAAAACTGCTATTTGGATAAACCCTACTCAAGAAAATGATAAACAGATTTATTTTCAGTATTCAAAATACACCTTTTAAAAAAGTTCATTTCTCTTAAGGGGATTTTAAAAAACGCTTTCCAAAGCAAAGCAGTTTTTAAAGACCTCTTAAATAAAAAATCAATCAACGATTGTATTTATACATTACATTTTTTAAAATAATAATTCCATATACCGAAAGGTCTGATTACCGTTAATTTTAAAGCCTAACAGTAACTTGTTTATACACCGCGGGATTAACAAAATAAAAAAACCGGAGGACAAATCAACGATTATCCTCCGGTGTCGGTTTTCCGGTCTTGTTAATGTTTTCGATTTCAAACCGATCAAACAGCCGGCTGCATTATTTGATCATCTGCTACATTCATCTCCTCGGGCACCTCTAACCAATAGGTTTCTACCGGCAAGGAATAAAGATCCAGGTTTTCATTTCCATTATGATACAAAAGCCTCATGAAAACCGGTAGGCCTTGTGTGAGCCATTCTGGTATTTCAAGACCTGGCTTCATTGAAAATACAACTTTGCGGTCCCCAAGGCTATCGATTACCAGGTCCTCGGAATGAATAACCAAACTATTCACACTGTTTTCTCTTTCAGAAATATGAACCTGGTTCAACTCATAATTATAGGGAGCAAGATTTTTACCTTTTACGGTTGTTGAGTGAGGAAAGCGGATCAGGTTTTCATTATCACTACCGCTTATCACAGAGGTCAAAACCGGCCCCTTTTTATTCCCCACTGTTTTTTCAACCACAGCCTTATAGGATACTGCTTTAACCAACTTTCGGCTGGCATGGCAATTCACTTTTATATTGTGACTGAAATGATTAAAGGGCTCTTCTTCCATTTCAAAGGAAGCGTTTACTGAAGGTGACAGGCTGATAAAATCATCAATAGCGATACTTTTACCGGCTCTTAAAACTTTAACAACTGTTTCCTTTAAAAGCCCAAGCACTGCTGCCAGATCAGTGGCTGTAAGGGATGTACCCTTATCCAACATCAAATTGATCAATTCCTTTTCATCCACTCTTTCATTAATCAGAGTGCGAGCGAAAAAGGGCTTCCCCTTTCCCAATGTGTTTTTTGCGACATAATAATTGATAGACATAATAGTCCTCCCATTTTAGACGGTCAGATTACCGCCTGTTTTTTGTTTAGCGGGTTAATTTCAGGAGACTCATCCCCCAAACACCAATGACCGGAAAATAATTTTCCCGCTTTTTTTAATGAAGCAACGCTTCTATATATAAAACGAAAACCCGGAGCTTTTAAAATGAAAATTTTGTAAAAAAGTTGTAAAACAATTGTGGTAAAATTATGGCATAGATTATTGACAGGCAAAATGAGAAAAAAATCGATTTTTCAAGAGACAATCTATGTACAAGCAATACAAGGATAATGGTTCAGGGAATACCTTTCACAAGCGAGTTTCCGAAACAATGCTCCATGCACACAGCTGGGCGTCGGATAATGCCAAGCAGCAACACTACTGATATTGATAAATCATCAGGCTAAGTTAAACACAGAATCCCGGTACCTGGATTGAAAAGTTAAGGAACTTTTTTATGTAAATCCTGGAACTATTTTATAAAAGTTCCAGGACTATCTTTTGAAAATACCGGGACTTTATCTTGTTAATACCAGGACTTTGGATATTGAAGTGGTGATAATGGCATATAAACCAGATATCCAGGCAGCTTTTTTAAAAAAAAGGTTTCATTTATAGAGGCTCTTTTAGAACTGAGGTTTTACAAGAAGCGTAAAAACGGCGGATAAGTTATTTGTATTTGTTCAGCAAAATCATTTTTCAGCTTTTATCGCGTTAGGGATTGCAGCGGAAACCCCGCAGCAGACCGCTGTTTTTAATCATTTGCCATTTCTTTGGATAATCACAGCAGTGGATACAGGTTCTGCGAGGAGTTGAAGCGAAAAGCCCGACCCCATGAAGCCAGCTATTTTACATTTGAACATTTTTTTAAAAATGGATCTATTGTTTGTTTGAAACTGCCTTAAATTCGTTCAAATGTAAAATAGCTTCCGCAAGGTTTTTAAGCCAGGCGCGCTTTGTTTCATTTGTACTCAAAAGAAACAAAGCGCTTATAAAAAATGCGGAATGGGGAAACGCCCAAATAAGTCTAGGCTCTAAACCAAAAAAAAACCAAAAATCAATGCCATGTCCATTCTTTTATTTTACACAGCATGGAAATTATAATAACCTTGCGCTCGGGTTTATCAGTTTTCCGGGTATTTACCCCATTAAAACACTATTATATTGTGAAAAGGACCTGTCCTGAAATGGTAAAGAATAAAAATCACTTACTATGAATATTTTTACAGTTTGAATTATTATTTTTTTCGACTATAATATTTCTGTAAGTTTCTCATGATCCAACCCAAGGCGTATCAGAAGAGGTTATAATTGAAGATAACCATGATTTCGCGAATTTTACCTAAAGCATGGAGAGCTAAAAAGAAAGAAAGGGAAATTGTTCATGGAATTAACGGAATTGAAAATACTACTGGTCGAAGATGAATTTCTTATAGCCGCTGCTGAAAAAATGGAACTTGAAAAGAAAGGATACGCGGTAACCCATGCTGGCAGCGGAGAAAGCGCGGTCAGAAGCATACTCGATGAGGGGCTTCTATTTGATATAATACTTATGGATATTGATCTTGGTCACGGGATAGACGGAACACAGGCGGCAATGCGGATACTGGAAAAAAAGGATATTCCAATCCTGTTTCTTTCTTCTCATATCGAACCGGAGATTGTCGAAAAAACAGAAAAGATAACGTCCTATGGTTATGTGGTAAAAAACTCAGGCATTGTTGTGCTTGACGCGTCGGTAAAAATGGCTTTGAAGCTGTTCAGAGCCAAAATGGAAAACAAGAAATCATCGGATGATCTAAAACAGAAAAATTCCGAGATTGAGGGGTTTTTCACAACCGCACTGGATCTTCTGTGTGTCGGTGATAATAATGGCAATTTCAAAAGGCTCAATCCCCAATGGGAAAAAGTGCTCGGTTATCCGCTGCATGAAATTACGGGTAAAAATTTTATAGACTTTGTACATTCTGATGAAAAACAAGAAACCATTCAGGCTGTTTCATCACTTTTAGAAAACAATAAATCAATGGATTTCACAAACCGCTTTCGCTGCAAAGACGGAACATATCGATGGATAGAATGGCGTTCGATTCCCCATGAAAACAGTGTGTATGCCTCAGCCCGTGATATAACAGAACATAAACGAGTTGAAGACGAAATTAGAAACTTGAAGAGTTTTTACGCGAATATTCTGGACAGTGTGGTTAATGGTGTTTTGGTTACGGACAAGGAGGACAGAATTATTTACTCAAATAAAAGCATGATTAACATCATAGGTATTTCCGCTAAAAATTTTTTGGGGAATAGAATTTTTTCGGACTTTTCAGAAGAAATACTTCACACTTTCAAAGCTCAATACATGGAATCAAAAAAAACACTTTCATTTATCAACTATGAAGAAATTTCCGTTAAAACATCGGACCAAAGGGATATTTCTTTATCTGGATGGCTGTTACCCAGGATAGACAATGGATTATATAGCGGCATGATTTTCACCGCGGAGGATGTAACTGAACACAAAAAAATAGTAGAAAAGCTGCGCGTAAGCGAGGATAAGTTTTCAAAGATTTTTCTTATGAATCCGTCTATCATGTCCATTAGCTCTATTAAAGAGGGCATATTTGTTGATGTTAACAATGCTTTTCTGAAAACCTTTGGATACGAAAGAGACGAAGTAATTGGTAAAACATCCAAAGATATTGATATCTTTGAAGATTACTCCCTGCGCGATATAATTATAGACGAAATACGCGAGAAAGGCTTTATCAATGGATTTGATGTACAGGCCAGAACAAAAAACAACAGCATAAGGCACGGACTCTTTTCAGCTTACTCACTTGAGATTTACGGCGAAAAGTATCTTTTGTCTGTCATTGTCGATATTACAGAACGCATGAACGCTGAAAACAAATTGAGGGATCAAAAAAACAGATTAAACTGCATACTCCAGGGAACGAATGCCGGCACTTGGGAATGGAATGTCAGGACAGGCAAGACGATTTTCAATGAAAGATGGGCGGAGATGCTGGGGTTTTCGCTGAGTGAAATCTCGCCCGTCAGTATCAAGACTTGGGAGAAATTCTGCCACCCTGAAGATCTCAAGGAAGCAAACAAAGTTCTGCAATCATGTTTTGATGGCTTGTCGGATTTTTATGTATGCGAATACAGAATGAAGCACAAGAACGGAAAATGGATATGGATAATTGACCGTGGTAAAGTCATGACAAAGACCAAAGACGATAAACCCGAATGGATGTTCGGAACCCATCTTGATATCACCGAAAGCAAACTGGCTGATGAAAAAATGAAGAAACAACTCGCCGAAAAGGATTTACTATTACGGGAAATTCATCATCGCGTAAAGAACAATATTATACTCATGGAAACAATTTTGTCATTACAGTCAGCTTATAGCAAAAACCCCGAAACAATTTCTGTAATACAAAATATCATTTCACGCATTCAGAGTATGCATATTCTTTACGATAAGCTGCAATTCTCAAAGGATTTTCATCATTTATCCATAAAAAGTTATATCGAAAGCCTTATGGATACACTGCAAATCATTCAAGGGTCGAGAAGGAACATCACTGTTGTTGGATATATTTCCGAATTTGACATTTCTTCAAAGAAAATGGTTTCCATTGGTATCATCATTAATGAACTTTTAAGTAATGCCTATAAATACGCCTTTACTGAAAACAAGCCCGGTCAATTATCGCTTAGTATCAGTAAAAATGAAAATCTTGTCAGCCTGATTATTCAAGATAACGGTGTCGGTTATAATGACAATAAGCAATCTACAGGACTCGGCCTTTCCATAGTAAGACTGCTTGTGGAACAACTCAATGGCTCGATGGATATTTTATCTGATCACGGTACCAAAATAAATATAAAATTCGAGGTTTAAGGAATATCCAGATTGTTGTCGCTGGAGTGAATCAAGGGAGGCTGATTCAGGCGATTTTTACCCGTGAAAAAAATATTACTATAGGGTGTTTCTATAGTATATTATCGCAGTCTCATAGAATCGCCGCGAAAAGCAAGACAGCTTGACAGGAGTTGATAGTTGCCGTAAACTATTAATAGATTATGAAAATAAAAATTCTGGCCATAGCTCTTCTCTTACAGGGTGGTTTATCTTTCAGTCAAACTTACTGTGCTGTTATTTGGCCTGAAAAAGCTCAGCATTATGTGATCGACAACCGTGTTAATGTCAGAAGCGGACCGGGTTTGAGCCATAAGGTTATAGGTCAACTTAACGCTGGTGACAGGGTTATTATTATCAATAATACTGAAAAATGGATCGAAGAGGAAGGCTGTCTTAGTCCCTGGTATAAAATTAAGGTGAAAAAATTTCCGGCTATATGTGTGGACGTTATATCAGCCACAAGCAAGTCGAGGGTGATATAGACGATGATGGAAACTTGGAAATTATCGCTTGCGTCACCTATTCTGAAAAAAAGACACACCAATATCGGAATATATGCTTTCAGCATGGAACTGGGATGACGACCATATAATTATCCGAGGGGGAAAATTTACACGGATTAATATAGCTGATAGATCAAAGCAAAGGCTATACGATGTAAGTTATCAAATTTTAAATAAATCATACTTTTCTCCACCAACTGGCTTCCTTCTGATAAGCAGCGGTTTTTCCGATGGAGGAAATGGTAATTATCAAAAAATAATATATTATTATTCAGAAGGGAAACTTAAATATTTAGAAACAATGAACGGGGGGGGTATAAGGAATAAAAAATGAAAACAATATTATTTTGCTTAATTATTTTGTTTGTAAGCGTCCTTGGTTTTTCAAATATTGGAACATTCAACTACAATGTAAATGACAACACCATCGAAAATATCACAGCTAAACAATCAGAGCTTGAAATGATTGATCATAGAATCAACATAGACATTGATGATTTCGAGCATTCTGATTTTGATTCCGATTTTGCAGGTTACACTAAAACAGCATTTTCCACAAATACCAATACCATTACGGTGATATTGAATAACAGCTATAGACTAAAGCGAATAAGCCTTGGATATCAGGTTTCCCTATACAGCCCTGCAGAAAGAGCCATTTACAAACTTGAAAAGTATAAAGATGAGCCATTTACATACTCAAATGTACCAATAGTAATCTACATAAACGGAATCAGAACTGAAATCAAGGCCATATACCAAAATCCTGATCACGAAAATAACAGAGACTATGATGTCATCTATTTATTTGATGCAGAAATACACCCCCAACAACAATGCCGTATTGAAACTCAATTATACCAAAATCATAAAGCAGACATTTTTGATTTTTATTCAATTGAGGATAAGCACAAAAGCTTCTATCATGAAGTAAACCTTGAACTATTAAGCCAATGGACAAAAAAAATAAAGCTTTTTTCTATAAGCATCAACTTTCCTGATGAATTATCCGGCTTAATCAATTTTAAGGATAATAATAATGACTTTCAAAATAAAGGGAATTCATTTATATATTCCGCAAAAAATTATAAAGCGAATAGTCATTTTCTTTTTGATTTTGATTTAAATTTGCAAAATCAATCGGTTTTAGGACAGGCTATTGAAAAATGCAATAAGAATAACCGCCTGGATATTTTGTGGAACCTGCTTTTTTTTATGCAAAAAGGGCATCATAACGAAGCAATTAAAATGAATAAGGCCAGACTCTCAACAGAACAATTACGAAAAAGTTTTTTCAATTTAGCTAATTATTTGTATTACTCCAAAGAATACTTAAAAGCTATTTGGGCTTATTGTTCATCATTCATGTTCACCAATCAGGCATTGGTTAATACCATTGAAAATAAAGTAGCCTATACTTTAAGCCCCTATGAAGAAGTATTGAAGGAAGTAAGCCAATTCAAAGTAAATGGTGATCTCAGCTATTTCTTTCTTCAATGGAATCGTAAGATGCTTGGATTCAATTCATCCAATTTTGAATACAATAAATTATTTGAGATCAATTCTCCCTATATTACCGAAATAAAAGATGATTTGAAAATACCAGCCAAATACATAAGCTATAATTGCGCAAGTGCCATCGCGCGAATAGCAAAAAATAAAAACCAATTCGACCAGGCAATAATGTTGTCAAAAGCATTCGGATATCCAGCCAATAAAATAATTAAACCCGATAACCCGGTTTTAATTCCCTTTACAATCGAAAATAAACCAACAAAAGGGCTCCAGAACAAGAACAATCAAATTGCTGTTTCATTAATAAACGCGAGTTCAACATTGATTGATCCTGTAAACGGTGAAGTTTATTCAGCACAAAATGCATTTGATGATAATGACAAAACCTGTTGGCTGGAAAGCAAAAAAGAGTCCGGAATCGGAGAATCTATCGAAATCCAATTTATATCAAAAATAGAAATTGATGAAATCCTCTTTAAACCTGGTGTATTTATAGAAAAATACTGGAATCAGAACAACAGAATTAAATGTTTATATATAAATATGGCTGACCAGGTTCATTATATTGATTTTAAGGATACAATGCTTTCAAAAACAGTAAAATTCGCATCATCCATAACAACAGATAGAATTGTGTTTCGAATAATGTCGATTTATAAAACCGAGAAATGGGATGACTCTGGTATTTCGGAAATCAAAATATCAAACAATAATACAGAATGGGAACTTTTGTTCGATTAAAAAAATGGGCCATTTTCTTCTTTAAACGATGCAAAAAATTGAAAAAAGAAACCCAGCAAAATCCAGAGTGAACTCATTGGCAACTCGACGTATGGATAATTGCGATTAGTGATGCGGTCTGGAATTTGATTAAATATTTACTAGTGACAACTATCTTGACACAGAGGGCATCAGCTGTTTTCATAGCTCTAACCCAATACTCATTTTTTCTCCACTGCGCGAAGCGTCCGTAGAACATAGGCTTCACCTGCATGGCGTAAATTGGCACGCGTTTTTGCAAGAGCGCAGCGACTGCAAAAACCGTGACATAGCCATGTCAGGTGGAAGCAGTTGTTAGCCGTTTGTATTACTTAAGATAATAAGTTCCATCTATTATTTTAGTAGCTTTACCACCAAAAAGGATTTTACTATTTTTATTCAGTAATTTAACTTCATTAAAAACTATTTTATCTCCACCTTGTTCGATTGTAATTATTTCACCATTCCAAAGTTTATTCTTTACTAAATAATTACCAAATGCACTATTACCAGATCCTGTTGCTGGATCTTCCAGATAACCAAACTTTGGAGCAAATACTCTTGTATGCGCAAAGCATTTTGAATTACTTGTTTTCTTTGAAAAAATAAGAACAATATCAATTTGTTTTGTAATGCAAAAATCTTCTAACACTTCTTTTACTGGATATATCATAATTTCATTTTCAAAGTCATTTATCGGCACAATTAACGTTCGTAATCCAGCATCAATAATGTCTATTGGATATTGTTCATAAATTACAGATTCTTTAATACCAAGTCTATTGGCAATTTCCTTTCGTGGTATTTCTGATCCATAAAATACAGCATCTGGGGCTGTTATAAAGATAGCATCATCGCTAGGTATATTGTTGAAAACAGTAAGAATGCCTTTTTTATTTGTTTCAATTTGAAATTCATCTTGATTCATCAATTCAGGATCACTCTGAATCAACTCATACATTGTTGCTATAGTACCATGCCCACAAAATGAGACCTCACATTCGGACGAATAATATGTGAGCTTAATCCTATTTGACACTCTTGTGATAAAAATAACTTCTGAAACAAATCCTTTATGTTCTTTTGCAATTTGAAGCATTTCCTCTGACTCTAATGTATCCTTTCCCAAATCAATAAATACTGCTGGATTGCCAAGAGACTCGCCTGAGGTGAAGGCATTAACCTTTATGTATTTATATTTTTTCATATCTTCCTTTCTTCGGCCCGAAGCGTCCGTCGAACATTTGCTTAACCTGTAATTCCGGCCCGTAGGGATTGGCGTGAAAATTGCCACAAAGGAGCGTAGCGACGACTGCAATTTTCATG